>JBJLGF010000060.1:0-29373 GCA_045564975.1 Paracoccaceae bacterium | reverse complement strand
CACCACGAATTTTACACAATTCAAACTCATTTTTTTTGGTTATTTCTTGATCATTGAAAAATATTTCCCCTTCTAATTTTGCGTTTTTGGGTTGAAGTTGGATTATGGAAAGCGCAGTCATAGATTTTCCAGATCCACTTTCACCAGTTATCGCAAGAATTCGGCCCTGATCCAATTTAAATGAAATACTTTCCAGTATACTTTCTGCGCCGATTTTGAGCTTTAAATTTTTAACGGTTAAAATGCTCATTCGCGGGACTTTCGTACTCTTGGATCGAGAAAATCGCGTAGACCATCACCAAGTAAATTTAATCCCAAAACAGTTATGATTATTGCTGTTCCAGGAATAATTGCCAGGTGGGGCGCAAAGCTGACCATAGTTTGAGCGTCTGCAAGCATTCGTCCCCAACTTGGAATAGGTGGTTGTGTTCCTAGACCTACGTAACTCAATCCAGCTTCTGCTAGAATACCTAGTGAAAATTGTATTGTGCCCTGAACTATTAAAAGATTGGCAATGTTTGGAAAAATATGTTCTCCAGAAATCCGCAAATCTGATTTTCCACTTACTCGGGCCGCCAAGATAAATTCTTTTTGCCAAAGACTTAAAGCTGCCCCTCGGCTTACGCGAGCAAATACGGGTATATTAAATATCCCAATAGCAATAATTGCATTCATTGCGCCAGGACCAAAAAGTGCAGTAATTAGGATCGCAATAACTAAAGATGGAAACGCAAAGATCAAATCATTTGTTCGCATTATTATTTCATCAATAACTGAGTTTTTTCTAGTAGCTGCGATCAGACCAAGTGGAACTCCAATAAAAACACCTATGCCAACGGCCAGAAGAGCCACGGCTAATGATGTTCGTGCTCCGATCATGATCATTGATAAAATGTCACGCCCAAAGTGATCAGTACCTAACCAATGTATTTCATTGGGGGGCTGTAATTTGTCAGGTATCGAAAGTTGAGTAATATCAAATGGGACCCAAAGAAAAGAGACACCAGCTGCGATTACCACCAATGCGCTTAGCAAGACGCCAAATATCAAGGAGCCACTTCTCATACTCGACGCCTTAATCGAGGGTCTGCAATTGCATATGTAACATCAACGATGAAATTCACAGTTATTACCGCGAAAACAAGAAGCATCACTACGCTCTCCACTACGATTAAATCTCGTTGGGTTATTGCTTGAAAAACTAATCTACCTAAGCCTGGAAGAAAAAATACTTGTTCAATGATAATGGCCCCAGCCATTAGAAAAGAGAATTGTAACCCGATAATAGTTAGCACAGGGATAAGAGCATTTCTTAAAGCGTGCCTCCAAATTACTGCTCTCTTCCCAAATCCTTTTGCTCGAGCTGTTCGAATGTAATCCTCTGATAGAGTTTCGATGAGAGC
Organism: Paracoccaceae bacterium; assembly: GCA_045564975.1. Taxonomy (GTDB): domain Bacteria; phylum Pseudomonadota; class Alphaproteobacteria; order Rhodobacterales; family Rhodobacteraceae; genus Salinivivens. The sequence goes on along the minus strand of JBJLGF010000060.1, from coordinate 27,970 downwards.
ACTTCGCATTACTCGCGACAGTATAGATGCTTGAGGTAAAGCGAGTGCAATGGCTGGCAGTGTAAGAGATTTTATACTTTGAAAAATACCATTTTCCCATTCCACAAAGCCACCTGCTGAAAACCATCTAAGTTTCAAAGCAAAAATCACCACTAGTATCATGGCAAACCAAAAATTGGGTATAGCTATTCCAAATTGTGTGGCACCCATAACCACTAAATCGCCAGATTTTCCTCTTTGAGTTGCGGCATATATACCTGCTGGGAATGCGATCAGAGTAGAAATTAAGAGAGCATATAGAGCTAGGGGTAAGGAAACCCAAATTCTTTCCGTAATCATCTCAGAGACTGGACTTCGATAGGTATATGAGGTTCCAAAATCGCCTTGGATCATTCCAGTGACCCAAGTGAAATACCGCGATAATTTATTTTGGTCTAATCCCAGTTCCGCCCTCAAAGCAGCAATAGTATCTTCTTGCGCGTTAATGCCCAGCATGAATGATGCTGGGTCACCGGGAGCTATTTCTACAACGGCAAAAATTATTATAGAAGCTAGACATAGACTTATAATCAATGAAATAGCTCTTTTAAGAATATATCTCAGCATCTCAAATTATCTGGAAAAGTAAGCATCGATCATAAAGAAGGCGAGGATACATCTCCTCGCCTTCCAAATATATTTGATAATTAATCTGCCCAACTTACTCCTGTGAGGTCAGTGGCTTGGGTGGGCGCATTCTTCCAAAGACCACGGACCTTTGCGTTTGCAACAGTTGTGTAAGCTAACTCAAAAAGATATCCATTTACGTAATCATCTGAAATCATACGTTGCGCTTTTTTCAACATGCTGCTGCGCTTGGATGGATCTGTAGTCCCATTCAATTCTGTCATAAGTGACTGAAATTCTGGATTATCATACTGGAAGTAGTAGTCAGGTCTTGCATAGATCCCTATATCCATTGGCTCAGTGTGGCTAACAATTGTAAGGCCATAATCTTTTCCTCTGAAGACTTGCTCAAGCCATTGAGCCCATTCCAAATTACTTATTTCAGTCTCAATTCCAACTGCACGTAGTTGAGATGCTATTATCTCTCCACCTCTTCTAGCATATGAAGGTGGTGGGAGTTTTAGGGTGGTTGTAAAGCCATCTGAAAGTCCGGCTTCGGCTAGAAGTTTTTTGGAAAGTTCAGGATCATAATTTGAATTACCAGTTAAGTCGACGTAATCTGGGTTATGAGGGGCAAAATGGGTTCCTATAGGAGTGCCGTAACCAAACATTGCACCATCGATAATGGCCTGACGATCTATTGCATGGGCAATCGCCTTTCGCACTTTTACGTTATCTAAAGGCGGCATTTTATTATTTGTTGATAAAATTGTTTCGCCTTCTGTCGATCCTTCTAAAACTTGAAATCTCGGGTCAGCCTCAAACTGTGGAAGATTTTCAGGTGCTGGAAAACTAGTAAAAACATCGACATCCTGAGCCATAACTGCAGCAAAGGCGGCAGTGGGATCAGAAATAAATTTAAAAGTTGCTTTTTCTAAAGCAGGCTTATTGCCCCAATAATCTGGGTTGCGGGCCAATTCTATTCGATCCCCTTGAACCCAATTTTGAAAAGTAAAAGCACCCGTTCCTACAGGCTTATTCTTGATGCCTTCAATACTCTCAGGTGCAACTATAACTGCATCACCCCAGGCCATGTTAAATAGAAAGCTTCCATTAGGTTTATCTAATGAAACTTTGACCGTAGTCTTATTTACAACGGTAACATCGGTTATACCTGAGAACAGAGCTTTTTGCGCATTTGTGCTATCTTCTGCTCTGGCTCTATCAAGAGAAAATTTGACGTCATTTGCATCCATGGCGGTACCGTCATGAAATTTTACTCCAGAACGTAGATTAAACGTATAGACTGTCCCATCACTGGAAATTTCCCAAGATTCTGCCAAGCCAGCTATTATTGATCCATCCGATGCAAATCTTGTTAAACCTTCAAATACGTTTGAATAAAGAACGCTGTCTATTGCTCCAGCGGCTGCACTGGTTGGATCTAGGTGAGGTGGCTCTAGCTGCATTGCAACCGTAATATTAGATTGTGCGGAAAGGCTAACTCCGGCACTTGCTAACACAGCTAAAGTAGCAGCAGTAATTATTTTTTTTGGTTGAAACATATTTCTACTCCCTTTCTTGAGATCATTTTAATACGCAGAAAATCGTTTTGATGTTAAAATGTATACTAGAAGCTTATACTAGGATTGTTATTTTTAAATGAAAAAAGCGACCTTAGATGTTTTTTATAACTTTCAAATAAGATGGGTTGCCAACTTTTTTATGATTGAAGATATAAAATTATGCTAAATATCTGAATTAATTAATTTTATAAAAATTATGTCGATTAAAAAATTTTGCTTTGTTTTAAAACGTGAGCCGTGTAGCCTTATCCAGATAACTAAAAAAGCAAAAATGGATAAAAATAACCTTTGGCGCTTTAGCGCTTCCGATATTGTTAAGGCCACAAAAGCTGGTGAGATACGTTGTATTGATGTCATGACCTCAGTTATAGGCAGAATGCGAAAGGTCAATCCAAAGTTAAATGCGGTCGTTATTGATCTCTCAGAACAAGCTCTGGAAACTGCGGAGAATTTAGATCGAGACCGAGCAAATGGTAAGGCATGCGGACCTTTACATGGTGTCCCGATAACAATCAAAATAAATGTAGATCAGAAAGGTTATCCAACTTCAAATGGTGTTTCTGCTTTAAAAGATTTGTTAGCACCTGATGACGCACCCATTGTTAAAAATTTAAAAAAAGCAGGAGCAATCATTATTGGTCGTACAAATACACCAGAATTTTCGTTCAGAGCTGATACTGATAATGAACTCCACGGGAGAACAAACAATCCTTGGGGCGATCATGTTTCTGCTGGTGGCTCGTCTGGTGGGGCAGGTGCAGCCGTCATGTCCGGTATAGGAGCCATGGGGCATGGGAATGATATTGGAGGTTCATTGAGATTCCCCGCGGCAGCGAATGGTGCGTTCACTGTTAAACCAGGTCTTTATCGCGTGCCTGCTTGGAACCCTTCGCAAAATGCTGAGCGAGGAATGTTGGCGCAATCAATGTCTGTACAAGGTCTTTTGACTCGCGACCCAAATGACTTGGACTTGTCTATGCCAACGTTATTCAAAAATGACCCTGTTGATCCGTTTCATGTTCCATTGCCTTACGATATGGGATCTGAAAGCCAGAAATGCAAAATTGCGTTGGCTCGGGAAACTCCAGGTTTTGAAACCCACCCAGAGATTTATAAGGGCTTAGAATTAGCAGCTGAAGCCTTGCGTGATGCAGGCCATGAAGTTGTTGAAGTTGATCCGCCTTTTTTACTAGAAACCGCTTCGGGTGGATACAGGGCTTTAATGGGTGAGGTGATTGAGTTAATGGGCCCAGATATACGGAAATTTGGATCCTCAGAAATTAATCGAATTTTTGATGAGTATTTCAAACAATTTAAACCATATACGGGAATTGATTTACTGAAGATACTTGCAAAGCGAAGTTATTATGCAAGGGAATGGTCGATTTTTTTGACCAAGTATCCATTAATTCTAAGTCCATTTTTGCCACAACCTTTTTTTAAGCCTGGAAGAGATTTGGAGGGTCAAGAGGGTGTTCGGGAAGTTTTAGGATCGGCTCTTTGGTCTTATTCGATAAACTTTTTAGGGCTTCCTGCCGGATGTTTTCCAACTCATCTCACTCAGTTAAAGCAGGGGACTCAGGCAATTAATGTTCAATTAATTGGGCAACGGTGGCGAGAGGATTTAATAGTCCAAGGTATGAAAACTATCCGAAATCGATTAGGAACATTTTCAAATGAACTTTGGTCAATCATGGAAAAAAATAACTAGAAATTTGAGCCGTAAACATGTCATTCCCGAAATTTAATTTAGAGCATTTTGAAAATTCTTCTGGGGATGAAAGAAAAAAAAAGAGTGATGAACTTGATAAAATATGTAGTGAAACAGGTTTTCTAGTCATAGAAGGTCATGGAGTTTCCCAAAGAGTCATTAATGACCAATGGGATATTGTTTCAAAATTTTTCTCGTCACCCCTTGGGCTGAAAAGAGAAGTTAAGGTTCCCTATAATGGATATCCCTACGGGTGGATTGGTCCCGACCAAGAAGCTTTAGCGGCCTCAAAGGGTGAGGTAACTCCACCTGATTTGAAAGAGAGTTTTAATGGTGGTCCGTTAAACATTCCTAAAAATATTAAAGACGCTGCTGCTTACGAGTTTTGTTATCAACCTACACTTTGGCCAAAAATAGACGGTTTTAGGCAAATTTGGGAAAGATATTATGCTGAAATGGAGCACTTAGCTAAACGTATCATGGCGGCATTTGCTGAAGCTTTAGGTTTGGAGAAATCTTATTTTGATAGATTTATCAATAACCCTATTTCGGCCTTAAGAGCTCTGCATTATCCTGAAACTAAAGATGTTATAATTGATAGGCAGCAAAGGGCAGGTGCTCATACAGATTATGGTTCCCTCACGATATTACTACCACAGGCTGGAACCTCCGGTTTACAAATAAAGAAAAAAAATACTTGGGTGGACGTACCTGCTCTTGAAGGCTGTTTTGTTATAAACATTGGAGACCTAATGGAACTTTGGACCGCAAAACGTTGGAGATCAACTCTTCATAGAGTCGTAGCAAAACCAAACCAACCTGTAAGAAGAAGTCTTGCTTATTTTCATCAGCCTGACTGGGAAGCCTCTATCAAACCAATAAGCACTTCTTCTTCTGAAGCGGTTGTTTCTGGACCATACCTAATGGAGAAATTTAAAAGTACAAATTTGTAGGTTTGATGATTAAACGAGCATTCCGCGAGCGGCTACAGGGACCGTTTGTAATATCGTATTGTTTTGAACCATAACTAATTCATCAACCATATTAACAGCTACACAAACATGGTTAGGTATCACAGTAACAATTTCCCCTACCGAGGGCTTCATTTTGCAATCTTTAAGATCAAGAAACCCATGCTCTTCTGAAAATTTTATTATAGAGGCTTCTGGATACTCGTTTATGTAACCAAATCCTTTTAACCCTCCAGTATCAGAGGTCAGTGTTTTTGAGCCTGCATCTAATATTCCCCGATTTTCATTTGCTCTACTGACTACACTTGTAAACACTCGAAAACCACAATCGGCAATTTGAGCGAAACCGTCTTGAACCATCATCATGTCATTAAAAATACAGGTTCCGGCTCGATGCTCTGTTGCACCTTTAAGCCTCCCAATATTTGCAAAGTTTGGTGTGCCGCCGGTAGATATTATTTTTGCTTTAACTTTTAAATCATCAAGCATTTTTGTTAGCGAGTTATGAAACATTTGGGTATCACTCCAACCGTTTAGGGGTGGGTAATAGAGTAGCCCGGTAAATTTTAACCACTTATCTTCAATAATTGATTGCACTAAATTTGCAGCCTCTTTGGCATCTTCGACGCCCGCTCTTTTCTGTCCAGTGTCACACTCGATGAGAACATCAAGGGGTCGATTTGCAGCTTCAGCGGCCTTTGAATATTCTTGCAAAGAAACATGGTTATCTGCGCAGACTTTTAATGGAAGTTTTTTCTGCAAACTGGCCAATCGACCTGACCTAGCGGCTCCTAAAATATTTGTTGCTATTAAAATATCGTCTATACCTGCTTTGGCCATTACTTCGGCTTCCCCGAGCTTTTGGCAAGTTATCCCACGTGCTCCTGCATTAATTTGCATTTTTGCCAGTACAGGTGATTTATGCGTTTTAATATGGGGACGATTAGCTACTCCGGCTGCATCACAAATTTCTTGAGCACGCTGGATGTTACTTTCGATTATATCTAGGTCAATAACAGAACATGGCGTCCCAAATTGGCGTATTATGGAAGACTTTAAGTCGTCTAAACTATTCATGGATCACCTAATTTTTAAATTAAAATTTTGCTATGGTTCGCTTACACTTTCTGTCTTAAATTCGGCAGGAGATGTAATTTCAATGAGTTCCAGATCATCGCTGTGTCTTATTTCTCTATGACGTATACCAGGAGGCTGAAGTGCTGCTGAACCAGGCCTGAAAGTCACTTCGCCTTGTCCCTCATATTCAAAAGTAACCCATCCTTGCAGAATATAAATCATTTGGAAGTCTAGGTGATGGATATGCCACGCAGGCTCGGCATGTCTACCCGGAACGGCTCTAATAACATTTGCTGAGAATTTCCCTTTTGTTGCATCATTGATACCTAAATCACGATATTCAAAAAAAGCTCTAAGACCACCAGTAAAATGGCTTTTAAATGTACCTGCTCCATCTGCATGACTTACACAAAATGCTTGGCCTTTCCATATATCTGATGACATCATCCTCTCCCTACGTCAAAGACTGTTGCTCCAGTAGTCTTTCTAGACATAAGCATCTCAAAGGCTTTTGGGACATCTTGTAAAGCGTACCTTTGATTAATGTGCATTTTTACATGACCGTCAGCCAACATTTTAAACATATTGTCGGAAACTTGCCGTAAGCTTTCTTTGCTTGATATGAAATCAAACAAAGTTGGCCTCTGAGCGTAAAGTGATCCATTTTTAGCCAAGTCTCCCATAGCAATATCCTTTATAACGCCGCTCGACTGGCCAAAAGAGACGAACAAACCAAATTTCTTTAAGCAAGAAAGGGTATTAGGGTACGTTGCCTGACCCACGCTATCGTATGCGACATCAACACCAATGCCGCCCGTGATACGCGCTACTTCTTCAACAAAGTTTGATTTATTGTAATTTATTACGTGATTATAGCCAGCATCTTTGGCAAGTTTGATCTTATCTTCGCTTCCAACGGTTCCTATACTTTCTGCACCAATGTACTTAAGCCATTGACCAGCTATCAAGCCAACACCGCCAGCTGCGGCATGGAATAGGACTCTGTGAGAATTTTGAACTTTGAACGATCTATTTAATAAATACTCGACTGTCATACCTTTAAGCATTGATGCTGCTGCTACTTCATCGGAAACATCATCGGGCAGTTTTACTAATTTTTCCGCAGGCAAAACTCGTTCTTCTCTATATGCTCCATTAGGTGTAGTGTATGCGACCCTATCTCCAATTTTCAGGTGACTTACATTTTTACCCAATTCAGCAACGACTCCAGCAGCCTCCCCGCCGGGGATTTGAGGACCGTTTTCTGGAAATGGATATGTGCCACTAGTCATGTAAACGTCGATGAAGTTCAAACCAATCTTAGTTTGGTGTATCAACGCGTCATCTGGTCCTAAATGTGGTGTTTCTATTTCTCGCCAATCTAAGACCTCTATTCCACCGGGCTTATCTGCACAAATTGCTTTAGGCATTCATTTCTCCTGTTAACTTTGTATCTTACGCCATATTAAATAGATAAAAAGATACTAGCGCCAATAGTTACAGCTTTTTTTAAATTAGTTGGTAAAGGAAAGATTAAATTCAAATTAAAATTTTTAAAATAGGATTTATAAAATGGCAAAAAAAACTTGTCTTATAATAGGTGGTGGCAGGGGCATGGGCGCTGCTACAGCCAGAGAAATGCATAATCGAGGCTATAAACTTTCACTTATGTCTCCATCTGATAGTTGCGAGCAATTAGCTGATGAGTTGAAAGGCATTGCCTTACGTGGGAAAGCTGAAAATAAAGAAAATTTGCGAAGTATTGTAGGCCTTACAAAGGAAAAGTACGGACGAATTGACTCAGTTTTGGTTCATGTTGGAGGGCCACCAAAAGGTGATCTATTAGAAATAGATGATGAAGATTGGGATAAAGCCAATGAAATGATAATAAAACCAGTAATTAGCATTGCAAAATTAGTTACTCCAATCATGCTAGAACAAGGCGGTGGTTCCATAGTCAATATTACTACCTTTTCCGCTTTTGAACCAAGTCTCACTTTTCCAACTTCTAGCGTTTATCGAGCAGGTGTATCTTCTTTTACAAAATTATTTTCAGATAGATATGGGGATAAAAATATTCGAATGAATTGCTTACTTCCTGGATTTACTGATAGCTTAAACCTACCTGACGAATTCGCACAATTATCATCACTAAACCGTTTGGCAAGAGCTGACGAACAGGCAAAAGTAGCTGCCTTCTTGTTATCTGATGATAGCAGTTACATCACCGGTCAGAGTATCAGATCAGACGGGGGTGTGACGAGGCACATGTAACTTAAATTGATCTAGTAACTATGTTTTATTTTTTATATTTCAGCGGAAGCAGCGATGCTATGATAGGCGCTCCCAAAATCACAAAAAATATGCGCAACAAGTGATGTGCTACGACAAAAGTTAAATCTGCACCAACGATAATAGCTAAAACCACTAACTCACCTTGTCCACCTGGTGCAAACGATAGAATGGCCTCAACTGGTTCAGCCAAATCCAGTATTAAAACTATTGCTAAAACAAAAGTAGTGAGAACAAGCAGTAGTAAGCTGAAACCAAGACCAGCTACTATATCACGTCGTATTTCTAGTGCGGAAATTCCAACGTATTTTACCCCGATCCCGATTGCTATAAAATACTGGGCAGCCCAAATAATCTCAGCCGGTGGGCGATTATTTAAAAACCCGCTCAGACTAAAAATGGCGGCCAAAATTAAAGGCCCAAGTATTGATGCTCCGAATAATCCTAAGATCCTTGCAATCCACCATCCTAAAACAGCACTTATAAAAAGTAACATGAGTTGAAAAAGTTCGAATTCCTGAAGTGGCATACCTGGTGGGTTAGTCAGGTTTACTTCCAAGGTTGAACTCAAGATTACAGGTAAGATGACGACTATTACCAAAATACGTGTTGCATGAATTAAAGAAACCGAACGCACATTAGCTCCCGCCTCTTCAGCAAAAACAATCATGTCTTGAACACCGCCAGGCATTGAAGAAAAATATGCCGTGTAGAAGTCATATTTATAAAACTTTTTGAAATAAATTATGCCAATTAGTCCTATCAGAACCGTAAATATTGGAACTATTAGCAGTGTCGGCGCTAAACTGGGAAGGCTATAGAAAAATGCTGGCGTTACAGCTGCTCCAACTGCAACTCCCAGTATGGTGCGCATTCCGTCACCTAAAGGTTTATAAACTTTTAGGTTAAATCCCAATAAAGCAGTTATCAAACAGCTAGTAAGAGGGCCAAACAACCATGGTAAAGGTGCATTTAACAGAAGAAACGAAATGGCCCCGACTAAAGCGATTAAGTGAGTTTTCAAAATTGGAGGGGCCAAAGATTTACTTTCGGGACTTGATCTTTTTATCAGTTTATAACTTAGAATAAAAATAATGGAAATTTCTTAATTTTAAATTAATTTTCTGTTGATTATGTCATCTAGCAAATACCGAATGGAAAGCTTTTGTCTAAAATTTTTTCTTTTTTTCTTCTAGTTATGATTGCTGGCCATAGTTACGCAAGCAACATAATCGAGGGAAACTTAGGTTCTAAAATTCAGGGTGAAGTTATTTCGACATTTAACTACCCCTGGTCCTTTTCTTTTTTAGATAATGAACATCTTTTGGTTGCAACCAAGCCAGGTAAATTGTGGCTTTTAGACAGCGCAGGCGCCAAAACAGCAGTCAAAAATATGGTAAGCGTGGAGCATGGTGGCCAAGGTGGTATGGGTGATGTTGTTCCTCACCCAAATTATTCAGAAAATCATTATGTTTATCTTTCCTATATTACTTCTGATGATGATGGGCAAACGAGATATGCTGTGGTGGCTCAAGCAATATTGCGCGATCTTGGTTCCCCAAAGTTAGAAAATATAGAAAGAATATGGGAGCAATTTCCACCAGTAAAAGGTAAAGGGCATTTTTCCCATAGAATAGCATTTGGCCCCAAAGGCTCAGTGCATGAAAATAAAATATTTATCACTTCTGGTGATAGGCAGATACAGCATCCAGCCCAATTGTGGGATACAAATTTTGGAAAGATTATTCGATTAAATGATGACGGATCTGTTCCGCAGGATAACCCTTTTAAAAATCGAGGTGAATTAGCAAAGACATTTTGGACCACTGGGCATAGAAACGCGCTTGGTTTAGCGTTTGATCAGGAAAATAATTTATGGGCTAATGAAATGGGTCCAAGACATGGGGATGAGTTGAACCTGATCGTGCCAGGATCTAACTATGGTTGGCCATTAGTCTCTGAGGGCAATCATTACAGTGGAGCTTTAATCCCATCGCATGATACAAGGCCAGAATTTACTCCACCGGTAATGTATTGGGTTCCAACGCTGGCTCCGTCAGGTTTGACTTTCTATGATGGAAAAGAATTTGAAGACTGGCAGGGACAAGCCTTTTTAGGAGGATTGAAAGGTAAGTCGCTGGTCAGGCTGAAACTTAAAGATGGAAAAGTTGTTGAGGAAGAGAGGTTTTCATGGCGAGTGCGAATTAGAGATGTTGAAGTTCAAAAGAACGGTTCCATTTGGGTAATTGAGGATGGATCTAGTGCTCGTTTAATAACATTTTCTTCACCGAATTAGCATTGAGAAAAGACTTACTGTGTAAATATTTGTTCAAACTTTCTCATTTTTTCTAGTTTCCTTAATCTTAAATAAATAAGTTATTGATTAATTGTGCAAACGAAAGCACACTTCTCTGGTGTAATGACAAGGGGGAAAAATATGACTCTTACGCACCAAATAAGTCGTAGGTTAGCAATCGCTTTAGTGGCAAGCGCAAGCCTATTCTCATCAGTTGGCGTTGCTGCTGCTGATAAAATTAAAGTTGCGGCAATCTATACGTTGCCGGTTGAACAGCAGTGGATAAGCCGCATTCACAAAGCTTTGAATACGGCAGCTGATCGTGGCGATATAGAATATACATACTCTGAAAATGTGGCTAACACGGACTACGAACGCGTTATGCGTGAATACGCCGAGCAGGGACAACAACTCATAGTGGGAGAAGTCTTTGGTTTGGAAAGAGCTGCTAGAAAAGTTGCAAAAGATTATCAAAACACTGCATTTTTAATGGGCTCTTCATTTGGAGGGGTTGGACCAAACTTTGCAGTATTCGATAACTGGATCCACGAACCATCATACCTGTCTGGAATGATTGCCGGTTCAATGACTAAGTCGAATAAAATCGGTATGGTTGGTGGATATGCTATTCCGGAAGTTAACCGTTTAATGCATGCCTTTATGGACGGGGCTAGAGATGTAAATCCAGATGTTAAGTTTATGGTGAACTTTATAGATAGCTGGTATGACCCACCCAAAGCAAAAGAGAGTGCATTTGCTATGATGGATGCTGGAGCTGACATTATGTATGCGGAACGCTTTGGTGTATCAGATGCTGCTGTTGAAAGAGGCGTTAAAGCCATTGGTAATGTTATAGATACTTCCGGTGATTACCCAGGAACTATTTTGGCCTCTGCTTTATGGCATATGGAAGCAACAATAGATAAAGCTATATCAAATGTTGTATCAGGCAACTTCGAAGCAGCGGACTACGGACAATACAGCTTTATGGCCTATGGTGGCGGATCTCTGGTAATGGATGAAAGCCTTGTTCCAGCTGATGTGGCAACTTCGGTAAAAGCCAAACAACAAGAAATACTAGACGGTTTATTCCGAGTAAACGTAAATGATGCTCGGCCTCAATCTGACGGTTAATTTTTATTGGTCGGCACTAATTTGTGCCGACCATTTATAGTATGACTTCTTCATCTGTATTAATTCTTAACGGTTTATCAAAGACCTTTGGCTCTGTCCGGGCGGCTGAAGCAATTAGTTTGAAACTTTTTAAGGGTGAAGTACTTGCGCTTCTCGGCGAAAATGGAGCTGGTAAAACAACATTAATGAACATGTTGTTTGGCCATTACATGCCAGATAGTGGCAAAATAGATATAATTGATGGGTCAGGGCATGCTACGCCTTTACAACTCGGTAACCCCCAAGCTTCTATTGCTGCTGGGATTGGTATGGTTCACCAACATTTTACCTTAGCGGAAAATTTGGACGCCCTCGATAATATAATGCTTGGCTCAGAGAAGTTTCTTCATTTAAGACGCAACAAGTCGCAAGCAATCCAAAAAATTAGAAAAATTATGAATGATAGTGGATTGGTAGCTCCAATGGATGTTGCCGTTGGAAGGTTGACCGTGGGTGAAAGACAACGGGTCGAAATTTTAAAAGCTCTATATCAGGACGTAAACATCCTTGTTCTTGATGAACCAACAGCGGTTCTTACGCCACAAGAAGCTGATAAGTTATTTGAGAATATCACGGCCATGACAAAAAATGGTCTCTCAGTGATTTTTATTTCTCATAAATTGCGCGAAGTTTTGGCTTTTTCAAATAGAATAGCAGTCCTTCGCCACGGTCGAAAGGTGGGCGAAATTTTAAGCAAGGAAGCTGACGAGCGAAAAATAGCGCGGTTGATGGTCGGAGAAGAAACAAAAGTATTCTCAAAAAAAGAACTAAAGGTTGGAGACCCAGTATTAGAAGTGGATAATTTAACTATTTCTGGTTCTTCAAAAAGAGAAAGTCTCTCGAACATAAGTCTATCAGTGAATAAGCATGAAATCTTAGGAATTGCAGGAATTTCGGGGAACGGTCAGACTGTACTGGCAAATGCTATCTCTGGTTTGGTAAAGTTGTCTTCGGGTAAAATTAAGATTGATAGCAAAGATATTCTTGCAAATGATCCGTCTAATATAATCCAGGCCGGGGTCGGGCGAATACCAGAAGATAGGCATAAAGATGGTATCGTTGGCCAGATGAGTGTCGCCGAAAATATGATAATAGAAAATTTAAATAGTGGTAAGATTCAAAGCCGTGGTTTGCTTAATCACGAGGCTATAATGGGGCATTGCTCAGATTTAATTTCAAAGTATGATGTTAGAGGGCCAGGCCCAAACGCCTCGGCACGCTTACTATCAGGTGGTAATATCCAAAAATTAATTTTGGCTCGAGTTTTCGAGGCTTCTCCAAAACTGATACTGGCAAATCAACCAACTAGGGGTTTAGATATGGGCGCTGCTGCAGATGTAGCTAATCGTCTGTTAGAGGCGCGCCAAAGAGGTTCTGGTGTTATCCTGATTTCTGAAGATTTAGATGAAATTTTAAGTTTGTCAGATCGAATTATGGTTATTTATGATGGTAAGCTTAGAATGGCTGAAACGCATGATAGGGAAACTCTTGGCTTAATGATGGCGGGCGAGGCGGCATGATAAGGATAGAGCCAAGAAATACAAATTCCGCTGTTTTTGTTTATGGAGTACCTATCCTGTCTGCATTTATAGCACTAATTTTAGCCTCTATTCCGCTTTGGCTAGCTGGGGCGCCCGTTTTGATATCATACGTTGAAATGGCAAAAGGAGTATTTGGGTCCAAATTTGCTTTTTCAGAGATGCTAACGAGAGCTACGCCTTTGATGTTTACAGGTTTGGCGGCTGCATTGGCTTTCCGAGCTAAACTTTGGAATATCGGAGCAGAGGGGCAGTTATATCTTGGAGCAATGGCAGCTGTTGCGGTCGGAACGGGCTTTATAGAGGCCCCGGCATTTGTTTTGGTCCCCTTAATTATGGCATTTGGTTGTGCGGCTGGTTCTGTGGGAATGGTAGTTCCAGCCATATTGAAAACGAGATATGGCGCTGATGAGGTCGTGACCACTTTATTACTTAACTTTATTATTATTATTTTCTTACAGTATATGCTGGAAGGTCCTTTGAAAGATCCAATGGGTCTGGGTTGGCCTCAAAGTTCTCCAATTCTTGATCAGGGAATGTTACCTCCTTTAATGGAAAGAATGCGAGTACACTCAGGTTTAGTAATTGCCGTTATGTGTGCTTTAATAGCGCAATTTATGTTGGCGAGATCTGTTTGGGGTTTTAAATTGCGCGCCGTTGGGGAGAATGTATTTGCCGCTCGGCACGCTGGTATAAAGGTCAACCGCACAATACTTGGCGCAGCTTTGATTTCTGGAGCTCTTGCAGGTATGGCGGGCGTCAGTGAAGTTGCTGGTTTGAAGGGTTATCTCACATCAGATTTGTCCCCAGGATTTGGCTACGCTGGGATAATTGTAGCAATGCTTGCGGGATTATCACCTATTGGTGTCGTAATATCAGCCCTGTTCATAGCATCGGTCTTCGTTGGTGCTGATAGTATGAGCCGTGCTATGGGGGTATCTTCTTATCTGGCAGATTTAGTCGTTTCTACTTCACTTCTTTGTGTCCTTATTGGTGGTTTTTTTGGCCGCTTCAAATTAGTAAGAACGAACTTAGAAGGTAAAAGTTAAATGATTGAAATTTTTCAAATCCCTTCTGAGTGAAAGCTTCTGGTCGGCTTCTTTAAGGATCGCAACTCCGCTCATTTTTGGTGTTTTAGGCGCTTTGATTTGTGAAAAATCAGGTGTTCTTAATTTAGGCATTGAAGGAATATTTGTGGCAGGAGCTATGGCGGGTTGGATGGCTGTTTGGTTGGGTGCTGGTCTATGGGGCGGTGTTATAGTTGCTGCAATAGCTGGTGGATTTTTTGGTTTAATTCATGCTATTTTAACGGTCCCTTTAGGTTTATCTCAGCATGTATCAGGACTTGGGGTTACCTTGTTTGCCACATCCGTAAGTTATTTTTCTTACAGGACTGCATTACCCAACGTTTCTTCTCCTCCAAGAATTGAGCCATTTAGACCATTGGAAATCCCAATATTATCAGAACTTCCATTCATTGGGTCAGTTTTATTTCAACAAACTGCTTTAACGTGGTTAGCCTTATTCATGGTAGGTATTGTTTGGTACGTTATGAACCGAACTGGTTTAGGCGTTGCGATTAAGGCTGTTGGTGACAATCCAAATAGTGTGGATGCGCAAGGTTTAAGCGTTTATGGTCTTAGGATTGGGGCAATAGTAGCAGGTTCGGCACTAATGGCTTTGGGTGGTGCATTTCTAACCATGTCAGCTTTTGATGCTTTTTTCTTTGGAATGGTCAATGGAAGGGGCTGGATTTGTATAGCCTTGGTTATCTTTGCTAGTTGGAAACCTGGAAAAGCTTTATTGGGTGCGCTGTTATTTGGGGCATTTGATGCATTGCAAGTTCGAATGCAGACCGAGGTGGGTGCAAAAGTTCCTTCCCAGGTTTTTCTTGCAGCACCATACATCCTTTCGATAGTAGCTCTGGTTATAGCCGCCCGACGAGCGGAATACCCAAGGGCTCTACTTACACCTTGGTTTAAAGGGCAAAGATAGGAATATATCATGTTTGATTTTTTGGTTAAAAACGCTTCCCTACCTGATGGAAGTGAAGGTATTGATATAGCTTGTAAAAATGGCATTATTACCAATGTCGAGAAGAATATTTCTGCTGAAGCGCAAGAAACTGTTGATGCCAATGGTTGGCTTTTGGCTCCACCCTTTATCGACCCGCATTTCCATATGGATGCAACTTTATCACTCGGCACACCACGATTAAATAAATCTGGAACATTGCTGGAAGGAATATCACTTTGGGGAGAATTGAAACCTGTTCAAACTGTAGATGACATAATAGAAAGATCGTTACGATATTGTGATTTAGCTGTTTCAATGGGCATCGGAGCGATAAGAAGCCATGTCGATACATGCGATAACGAATTAAAAGGTGTCCAAGCCCTTTTAGAGGTAAAAAATCAAGTTAAAGACTATTTGGAACTTAAATTGGTAGCCTTTCCTCAAGATGGGCTTTACCGCGATCCTACAGCACTTGAAAATACTATTCGTGCTTTGGACATGGGGGTCGATATTGTTGGGGGCATACCTCACTTCGAGCGAACCATGTCGGAAGGAACTCAATCAATTAAAACTCTCTGTGAAATAGCTTCTGAAAGAGGTTTATTGGTTGATATGCATTGCGATGAAACAGATGATCCAATGAGCCGTCATATAGAGACACTTGCACATGAAACGCAGCGCCTCGGATTGCAAGGCCGGGTAACAGGTTCTCATCTTACTTCAATGCATTCAATGGATAATTATTACGTATCTAAATTAATACCCTTGATTGCCGAAGCAGGCGTGCATGCAATACCTAACCCTCTTATAAATATCATGCTTCAGGGACGACATGATACTTATCCTAAGCGAAGGGGACAAACTAGAGTAAGAGAGTTGCGTGACGAAGGTGTTTTGATTGGATTTGGGTCGGATTGTGTCATGGATCCTTGGTACTCGCTTGGTAAAGCTGATATGCTTGATGTTGCTTTCATGGGTTTGCATGTTGGCCAACTGTCTAGTCGCGAGGATATGGCATGGTGTTTTGATGCAATTACATCAAACTCGGCGACTATATTGCAGCTTGACGATTATGGGATAGAGACAGGATCAAAGGCAAATTTTAATTTGCTCCAAGCAAAAAACCCCATTGAGGCGATAAGATTACGTGCTCATAGACTTGCTGTGGTGCGAAGTGGAAAGTTAATTGCAACAAATGCTCCACTGGAAGCAGAATTACTTATTGAAGGTCGTCCTGATTTTGTTGACCCTGCTTCCTATGCCCCCAATTAAGCATAGTGTTGTAAATCAATTCGCAAAAATAAGCACTGTTTTATATGATTAGTTCGCTGAACATAAAAATAAAAAGCCACTTAGTGATGTTGCTGTTTTCTTTGTTCGTCGCAGGCTCATTTATTTTTGGAAAAATATTTGCTGAAATTATTCAGCCCGAACTTTTAACTTTTTATAGGTTCCTTTTGGGCGCTCTTATACTCGGATCATATTTGAGTTTTTCCAAGAAACTATCGCGAGCTATTTTAATTAGGCCGTGGCGCTATTTTGTGCTGAGTGGAATTTATTCTGTATATTTTGTCTTTATGTTTATAGCCCTGAGGCATACATCTACTATTTCGACATCAGCCATTTTTGCACTTATGCCGTTTTCAACGCTGATTTTGGACTCATTGTTTTTTAACAAAAAGTCTAAAACTTTAATTTGGCTAGCATTAGGTTTGAGTTCATTTGGAGCCTTATTTATTGTTTTTGATGGCTCTTTACATAACGCTCTTAATTTTAAATTGGACTACGGCGAGCTGATATTTTTAATTGGTACGATCGTCTATTCAACTTATGCATTATTTCAACCTAGGTTAAACAATGGTGAAAATTTGCTAATTACTACATTTGGGGTTTTAACCGCAGGAACAGTAATTTTAGGTTTTACTCTGATAATTCAGGATAAAAATTTTACTCCTGACACAATTTCGATTGGGCTAATTTTTCTAATTATTTACCTTGCCATTTTTGCGTCAATAGGAACTATTTTGTGTCTAAATTATGCTTCGAATAAAATTCCAGGTACCAATGTGATGGCCTACAGCCTACTAATACCTTTTTGGGTTTTACTAGTAGAAAGTTTCGGCAAAGATGGCCTTGCTCCAGCTTATACGTATATTGGCATAGTGCCTATTGGTTTAGGACTTCTAATTCTTTATCGAAATTCTTAATAAATAAGCAAAATTTTAATCAAAAAATGTTTTTCAATTCTTGGAGTTAAATTGTTTCCACGTATCTGAATTCTCGAGAGGCAGATCCATCCAAAGCTTCCAGGGCAGCTTGATACTCTGGACCATTGTAACCTTTGTCAGCCGCTTCCATACTGGGCCATTCTATTACCACCGTTCTAGTTTTTTGACCTTCTTCGCGTACAGCTATGGGAACGCCTCTTGCAAGGAACTTAGCTCCAGCTTTTTCCATTGCAGGTAAGGCTAATTTTGCATAAGCTGCTAATTTTTCCTCGTCAGAGACTGATTTATAAATAACTACCTGTAGAACTTTGGACATTATAACCCCTTTAGAAATTACATTTCTGTTTACACAGATTTGCACCAAAAAATAAACAAATTTCAACATCTATTTCAAATCTTGCATTTTTATTTGCATATAATCTCAAAAATTGACCAAATGGTAAAAAATTGACCATATGGTAAAAAATTGTTGATGTATTTTATTTTTATGCCAAAGTGGAGCATAGGGAGTGCGTCTGATGGATATAAAGTCCGATCCAACGTTCGCAAAGGCTGACACGACAGAGCTACTATCAGTGGCTGCAGCAATTCGCGATCGATTTTGGGGTCAAAATGTAACCTATTCTCGTAAGGTTTTTGTGCCTCTAACAAACATGTGCAGAGACACCTGTGGCTACTGTACTTTTGTAAAGCATCCTTCTGATCCTGAAGCACGAATTATGACTCCAGATCAAGTTCTTAAAGTTGCGAAGAAAGGGATAGAAAAAGGCTGTAAAGAGTTATTATTTAGTTTGGGCGAAAAGCCAGAATTGAGATATGACCTAGCTAAAATGGGCCTTGCAAAATTAGGTTACGAAAGCATGACGCATTATCTGGCAGATATGTGCGCTCTTGTTCTGAAAGAAACGAATTTACTGCCTCACGTCAACGCTGGCACCTTATCTGAGGATGAAATTGATCGTTTAAAGCCCGTCTCTGCTTCCATGGGAATGATGTTGGAAACGGTTAGCCGGCGTTTGGCGAGAAAGGGCATGCCACACTATGGATGCCCTGATAAAACGCCACTGCAAAGATTACGGACTTTAGAGCGGGCTGGCGCAAAGAATGTGCCTTTCACTACTGGATTACTGATTGGGATTGGAGAAACATGGCAGGAAAGAATTGACGCATTAAAAGCGATAAATGCATCTCACCGTCGCCATCGCCATATTCAGGAGGTGATAATACAAAACTTTCAACGTAAGCCTGATATAGCTATGGCGCACCATCCAGAACCTGATCTTGAAGACATGTTGCGTACTATAGCAGTTGCACGTATCATTCTTGATCCAGAAATTAGTCTACAGGCGCCTCCAAATCTGCATCGGCGCCACATATCCTATTTAAAAGCAGGTATTAATGACTGGGGTGGAATTAGCCCTGTTACGATCGATTTCATTAATCCTCAACACGAATGGCCGGAAATTCTTAAATTAAATGAAAGTTGTTCAAGCGTAGGGTTCAAATTATTGGAGCGCCTAACGGTATATCCCCGTTTTATTAATAAACGTAGTGAGTATTTGGATCCTGGATTAAGGGAACGCATTTTGTCGATGGTAGGGCATGATGGATTTGCAAATGAGCAGGTATTGGAAGCGATTTAATGAATAAGGCAAACCAAGAAGTCTCTCAATATATTCCAGCAGAGCTACAAACCTTATTGGATGCAGCGAGCAGCTCGGTATCCCAGATTCTAAATAAAGCATTGTTTGGTAATGAAATTTCAGAAGATGATGGGACGGTGCTTTTTAATTGTAGGGATAATGAAAAAGTAAAAGATCGCGCTGCTATTTTCTCAGTTGCAGATATTTTGCGGCAGCGCAGCAAGGGCGATTATGTTACATTTGTAGTCAATAGAAATATTAATTTTACAAATATTTGTTACATGGGTTGTCGATTTTGTGGTTTTGCTAAGCGCAAAGAAGACTCAGGCTCTGAATGGTTGGAACCGTCCCAGGTAGTCGAGAGGGCGCAGCAAGCCTGGGATCGTGGTGGTACGGAAGTTTGTATCCAGGGCGGTCTACATCCAAAAATGGAAGGAAACTATTATCGTGAGCTCGTGCTTGCAATAAAAGCAGCTTTGCCAGATATGCACATCCATGCGTTTTCACCTTTTGAAGTATGGTATGGGGCTGTTAAATCCAAGCTGTCTTATCGTGATTTTCTAAGTGATTTGAAAGATTGTGGTTTGGGATCTATGCCAGGCACAGCTGCAGAAATACTCGATACCGAAGTTCGTCAGAAATTGACTAAGAACAAGCTAAGCGCTGACTGCTGGGAGGAAATAATCCGAACAGCTCATGACGTAGGAATTCCAAGTACCGCTACGATTATGTATGGGCATGTTGATGAGCCGAAGCACTGGGCCGCTCATATTGCGCTCTTGCGTGAAATACAAAAAGATACTGGTGGATTTACAGAGCTTGTGCCTTTAAGTTTTGTGCACACGGATAGCCCCTTATTTTTGAATAATCCAAATTCTGTGAGGCCTGGGCCAACTGATCACGAAGTTGATTTGATGCACTCTGTTTCCCGAATTATGTTAAACGGTTTCATAGATAATATTCAAGTTAGTTGGACAAAGTTGGGTGCCGAGCGTGCTCGTAATATGCTTTCCTTGGGTGTAAATGATCTTGGCGGAACTTTAATGAATGAAAGCATTTCCCGTTCAGCTGGTTCTAAACATGGTCAAGAGATAACAGCAGCTGAACTCTGCGAGATTATCCGGTCAGCTCGACGTACACCTGTCAGGCGAAATACCATTTACAAAACCATTGATATTTATAAAGATCACGACCCTATTGATGTTGTTCCTTTGGTAGAACGTAAATCTGATCCACTAAACTTCTTAAAGATGTTTCCGGAGACTGCGGAATGACCCGTGTGACACTTTTAGCTGGTGGGGTCGGCGGCGCTAAATTGGCCGAAGGACTAGCAGGAATTCCCGAAATAACCCTTACGGTAATTGGAAATGTGGCTGATGATGAAGAATTTCATGGACTTTGGGTATCCCCAGATATCGATACAATGCTATATACGCTTTCCGGCCGCGTAAATCGCGATCAAGGCTGGGGTCTTGCGGATGAAAGTAATCGCGCGCTTGAAATGTTGAATTGCCTGGGTGCTAACACTTGGATGTTTCTCGGTGATCGCGATTTTGGTCTTCATATTTATCGTACAGAGCGCTTGCGTCGGGGAGATCGGCCTTCCGATATTTTGACAGATATAGCATCTAAATTCGGGATCAATTCGAAAATAGTGTTACCCACTGATTCTAGAGTTCAAACACGTGTATTAACTGATGGGGGATGGCTAAGCTTTCAAGAGTATTTTGTTCGAGAGCGTTGCCAGCCTGAAGTTTTAGAACTCAAATATGACGGTTTAGAGTTATCTAAAATAACGGTTGAAGCAGAGCTAGCTCTAAACGAGGCGGAGTTAATTATCATAGCACCTTCAAACCCTCTTGTAAGTATTCTCCCAATTCTAAAAATACCTGGGTTTTATGCAGCGTTGCAAAACGCGACAGCTCCTATTTTCGCAGTTTCACCACTTATTGCTGGAAAAGCATTGAAAGGCCCGGCAGACAGAATGCTAACTAGTTTAAATTATCGAGCCGATGCAGTAGGCATTGCGCGTTTTTATGAAAATATAGCAGCCCATTTTCTTATGGATTCCAGGGATTTTGAGCTAAGCGACGAGGTTTCTAAATTGGGCATGCAAGTCTATACCTCAGATATATTTATGCCAGATCTAGCGGGAAAAGTTCGGCTGGCGCATGAAATATTGGGACTACATAAAAACGTAAACCGATTGGATCAAAAATGACGAAGACTTTGATCGTAGTTCCCATGAAGGATTTATCCGCTTCTAAAACCCGACTGGCAGGTACACTCTCAAACAGTGCTAGAAATAAGTTGGTGCGTTTACTATATCAAAAAACTTTAAATTTTCTCATTCCTATCGCGGCTATGGAGAAAGTTGAAATTGCTGTTGTAACCAAATGTAAATATGCAAAAAAGATTGCCAAAAAATTGAGTATTCAGATCATTGAAGAGCCGGGCAATCTTGGATTGTCCGATGCTATTCTTCATTCAGCAATCACCGCAAAGGCGAGGGGTTTTGATAGGCTTTGTGTTATTCCAGCTGATTTGGCTGCTCCCCTAGCAAGTGATTTGACTGCAATTCTTAATAGTAAGGCTGCAGTAACGATTTGCCCATCTGCTGACTTGGGCACTAATGCATTAGTGGTTTCTCCCCCAGATGCGATACCATTTCGATATGGTCCTAGATCATCGGTATCACATTTGCGCGAGGCTAACGAAAAAGGCATCAGGGCGCAGGTAATGAAACTAGATAGCCTTAGCTTCGACATAGATACAAATAAATGCTTAGACCGGGCTAAGCGGGTTGTGCCAGAGATAGCAGGTGTTTGTGTATGATCGGAAATGTTTCTTTATCCACCATCCCCACAATACCAGATATCTGCCCTAAAGATGACTTGGCTCTCATAATTGGGAACGCACTTGAAGCTCATGGCGTTGAGAATGGTGATATTCTCTGTATAGCACACAAAATTGTTTCTAAAGCAGAGGGTGCCATTCTCAAACTAGAAGAAGTCAAACCATCAACGGAAGCGTTAGACTATGCGGAAAAGCTAAATAAAAACCCAAAAAAAGTGGAAATTGTGCTACGGCAATCAAAGAGGGTTGTTAGAGCCTTCAAGCGGCCACAGCAAAATGAAGGAACAATGATCTGTGAGCACCACCTTGGTTTTATCTCGGCTAATGCGGGTGTGGATGAGTCAAATAGTGAGCCTGGTATTGTTATTACGCTTCCAGATGATCCTGATGCTAGCGCGAGAAATATCGGTAAAAGGCTTGAAGATCGGTTCGGTGTGCAACTTGGTATCGTGATTACAGATACCTTTGGTCGCCCATGGCGATTAGGCCAGGTGAATGTAGCAATAGGCCTTTATAGAGTACCTGCAATAACTTCGGATGTTGGAACAAAAGATGCTTGGGGTCGCAATCTCTCCGTGACTGAGCCAGCTTTATGTGATGAACTTGCAGCAGCCTCAGGTTTGCTAATTAAAAAGGCTGCAAAAACACCAATAGTTCTATTTCGAGGGTTGAAATGGACTACAGAGGAGAAAACTAGCGCAAGAAATATTTTGCGCTCAAATTCGGAGGATATGTTTCGATGACAATTGCCATACTTGGTGGAACCGGACCGCAGGGCCGAGGTCTAGCAAAACGGTTTGCCGCTGCAGGAGTGCCCGTCGCTATTGGGTCACGTAAATCAGAGCATGCGATGGAAGTTGCAGATCAGTTGACTGCAGTTTTACCCGCAAACAGTGCATCAATAAATGGATATGATAACGCTGGCGCTGTAGCGGCTGCAGATGAAATGGTGATTTTAGCGGTTCCTTGGCCGGGTCATAACCAAACCTTAGAAGCTCTAAAGAAGGACCTATCTGATAAAATTCTTATCGATATCGTTGTCCCGCTTAAGGAGGGAGATCCAAAGAAAACAGATATGCCTCCAGAAGGCTCGGCTACGGAAGCAGCTCAAGCTATTCTTGGCGAAAATGTTCCAGTAATGGGTGCTCTACACAACGTGTCAGCTCACACCCTTAATGATATTGAAATACCTATTAACTGCGACGTGCTAGTTTGCGGAAATGGGCTGGAAGCACGAAAAAAAGTTATGGAGCTGATAGAAAAAATTGGGGTGCAGACCTATAATGCAGGTGATGCTGAGGCTGCCCGCTGTATTGAGGCTATTACACCAATACTAATAAGGATTAATATTTCCAAAGCTGTACCTTTTAGCCACGCGGGTATCAAGATTTGGGCGCCAGAAAACTAAATAAAAAGGAGATTATTATGGAATTTGGAATTACTTTTAAGGGGTTTGTTGAACCAGAACGCGCTCGCAAACTTGTTGCACAAGCAGAAGAAGCTGGTTTTACATATTGTTGGTTTTACGACAGCCATATTCTTTGGCGTGAAAGTTTCCCTGCCATGGCAATGTGCATGGAACATACAAAAAATATGAGGTTTGGTCCTTGTGTCACAAACCCAAATACCCGTGAATGGTCAGCCGCTGCATCTCTATTTGGCTCTTTGGCGCACCAGTCAGGAGGTAGATTTGATATAGGTGTTGGGCGCGGTGATAGTGCCGTTCGTGTTATGGGACGCAAACCAGCGCTTCTTAAAAAGATGGATGAATTTATTGATGTGGTCAAAGGGCTCGTTAGGGGAGATGAATGTCATTACGGCGATGTACCCAATCCCATTAAATTTCCATGGGCAACTGCTTATGAATTGCCTGTTTGGGTCGCTGCTTATGGACCGAAAGCTCTAGATAGTGCCGGGCGCAAGGGTGACGGCCTTATATTACAGATTGCGGAGCCAGCTATTTGTAAATGGCTTGGCGATCAAGCTATCGCCGCAGGGAAAGCTAATGGGCGCGATATGTCAAACTATAGAATAATGTCTGCAGCTCCTGCTTATTTTGGCGATATTGAATCCTGTCGTGAAGCTACAAGGTGGTTTCCCGCAATGGTAGGTAATCATGTGGCGGATATCGTTGAAAAATATGGTACTGATCGCGAGGATATACCCAAGTCACTTACTGCCTATATTGAGGATCGAAAGGGTTATGATTACTCTAAACATGGTCAAAGCGATAATGCTTATTTAGACTTTATTACAGATGACATTATTGAAGGTTTTGCAGTTCTAGGTACCCCAGATGACCATATCGCTAAATTAAAGAAATTGGAAAGTGTGGGTGTTACTCAATTCAATATATATCTTGATAATGGTGATGAAGAAAACATTATTTCTGAGTACGGTAAAACCGTCATTCCAGCCATGTCATAAGAAATTAGTCTCATTAAAGTAACTATAAGATTACTTTGACCAGTGAATAACTGATTGTATTTGCTGGTCAAAATGTAGGCTAACTGAACAAATTGTTAAAATTTTAATAATGTTTTCGCTGATTTTAAGTGAAGCTTAGACTAAATAGTTTGTTGAAATTTTGCCAGTTAACTTCGTTTATTAGAATGTTTTTGGTTACTTGGCAGCGAAAGCATTCGCAAAAGAAGATTGGTCAAATATTCTTCAGCCTCCTGAAATAATTCGTCTTCTTTTTTGTCTAATATAGCTTTTACTTGAACATCGAAATCAGCATAGTGTTGGGTCATAGCCCAAATTGAAAAAAATAGGTGGTATCCACTTACATTAGCCAACTTTCCTTCACTGACCCAATGATCAATCACGGCCACCTTTTCATCTAAGGTTTGTCTAAGGCTGGTAGCTAAAATATTTTGCATCAACGGAGCCCCATGCAAAATTTCGTTAGCGAATAGTTTGCTCTCTTTGGGTTTTTGTTTAGACATCTTTAATTTAGCTTTCATATAGCCTAATAATTCGTCTATTGGCTCCCCTTCTTTTGAAATTTCGTGAAGCGGGGCGACCCATTCGTCCAGTAGCCCATTTAGGACTTCAAAATATATTTGATCTTTGCTCGAGTAGTAATAAAGGATATTCGGCTTCGTTAATCCGCAAGCTGTGGCAATCTTATCGAGCGTAGCACTTCGAAGGCCGTATTCTGAGAAGACTTCAAGAGCAGCCTTTTGAATTTTGCTGCGTTTTTCTCGTTGAATTCTGGAAAGATTTTTTTCTGCAACTGCGTTCATTATTTGTTTACTCTTAATCTTCAGTTCTTTTTAGGTATCTTTGGTTCAGTCAATAGATATAAAGATATCATTAATAGGCATTATTTAAGCAACCCTAGAACAAGAATAAGTAAAATTTAAGAAAAATTGTCCATTTGGTCAAAAATTTATTGACCGCTATCGCTTATTTGTTCCAGAGTTGTGAAGAACCAGTTTATGGCAAATTTTTAAAGTGAGGAATTTTGACGTGATAAGCGTAAAAAATTTAAGGATTGACCCAGATCGATTATGGGACAGCTTAATGGAAATGGCCAAAATTGGGCCAGGAATTGCCGGCGGAAATAATCGACAAACATTAACGGATGAAGATGCAGAGGGTCGGGAACTATTTCAGAAATGGTGTCAAGACGCGGGTATGGATATGGGCCTTGATACAATGGGCAATATGTTTGCCACGAGGGCTGGTTCAGATCCAGATGCGCTTCCTGTTTATGTTGGTTCTCATCTTGACACGCAACCAACAGGAGGAAAATATGATGGTGTCTTAGGAGTTCTAGGTGGTTTAGAAATTATAAGAACATTGAACGATCTCGATGTTACAACAAAGCATCCAATCGTTGTGGTCAACTGGACAAATGAAGAGGGGACACGTTTTGCCCCCGCATTACTTGCATCGGGGGTGTTTGCTGGAAAACACGATCAAGACTGGGCTTACGATCGAGTGGATAGTGAAGGGAAAAAATTTGGTGATGAACTAAAGCGTATTGGATGGGTGGGCGACGAGAAAGTTGGTGCTAGAAAAATGCATGCGATGTTTGAACTGCATATTGAGCAGGGCCCAATTTTAGAAGCAGAAAATAAAGATATTGGTGTTGTTACTCACGGTCAGGGTTTAAGATGGATTGAGTGTACAATTACCGGAAAAGAAGGCCATACTGGCTCCACACCTATGCATATGCGTAAAAATGCTGGACGAGGTCTAGCTTTAATTACAGAACTAGTTCATGAAATAGCTATGAAGCGCCAACCGAACGCTGTCGGCGCTATTGGACATATTGATGTCCACCCTAATTCTAGAAATACAATTCCAGGGCAAATCGTTTGCACCGTAGATATGCGAACGCACTTATTGGATATGCTGGAAGAGATGGTTGATGAATTTGAGGAAAAAGCTCCCAAATTGTGTGCCGACATTGGCGTGGAATTTGAATGTTCAATCGTTGGCCAATTCAATCCGCCTGCATTTGATGAGGGATGTGTTTCAGCAGTTAGAGAGGCTGCTGAAGAGCTAGGTTATAGCCATATGGATATTGTTTCGGGAGCCGGACATGATGCGTGCTGGATAAATGATATTGCTCCAACTGCAATGATTATGTGCCCTTGTGAAGATGGTTTAAGTCATAATGAGGCCGAAGAAATATCCAAAGAATGGGCACAGGCTGGCACTGATGTTCTGCTTCATGCAGTTTTAAATACAGCTATCATTCAATAGTCATATTGTTAGGAGTTAAAAAATGTCGAAGGTAATTAAAAATGGAACGGTTGTAACTCATGATTTGACTTACAAAGCCGATATTTTAGTTGAGGGTTCAAAAATTAGTGAAATTGGACAAAATTTGTCTGGTGACACCGAACTTGATGCAACAGATTGTTACATTATGCCAGGGGGCATCGATCCCCACACTCATATGGAAATGCCATTTATGGGCACATATTCAAGTGATGACTTTGAGAGCGGTACTCGAGCTGGACTGGCCGGTGGAACAACAATGGTTGTAGATTTTGTATTGCCTAACCAAGGTGAAAGTTTGCTTGATGGTATAAAGCGTTGGGATAACAAATCTACAAGGGCAAATTGTGATTACTCTTTTCATATGGCGGTTACTTGGTGGGGTGAGCAAGTATTCAACGATATGAAAACGGTTATTGAGGAGCGTGGTATAAATACATTTAAACATTTTATGGCTTACAAAGGCGCTTTAATGGTTAACGACGATGAATTATTTGCGTCCTTTTCTCGCTTAGCTGAACTTGGTGGCATCGCTTTGGTCCATGCCGAAAATGGTGATGTAGTAGCAGAGCTGAGCGCAAAACTTTTAGCTGAAGGCAATAACGGTCCTGAAGCTCATGCTTTTTCCCGCCCCAGCCAGGTCGAAGGTGAGGCAACAAATCGCGCTATTATGATTGCTGATATGGCTGGCGTTCCACTTTACGTCGTTCATACCTCATGTGAGGAGTCCCATGAAGCAATTCGGCGCGCTAGACAAGCAGGGAAACGCGTATGGGGTGAGCCGTTGATTCAACATCTAACTTTAGATGAAAGTGAGTATTTTAATAAGGACTGGGATCACGCTGCCCGTCGAGTCATGTCGCCTCCTTTTAGAAATAAAATGCACCAAGATAGTTTATGGGCTGGTTTACAATCAGGATCATTGAGTGTGGTTGCAACTGATCATTGTGCTTTCACAACAGAACAAAAACGTTTTGGAGTAGGTGATTTTACTAAAATTCCAAACGGAACAGGTGGGCTAGAAGACAGGTTGCCTATGTTGTGGACCCATGGTGTTAGAACTGGCCGACTAACCATGAACGAATTTGTAGCAGTTACTTCCACAAACATAGCCAAAATATTAAATTGCTATCCCAAAACAGGAGCCATATTAGTTGGAGCGGATGCAGATTTGATTGTATGGGATCCTGAAAAGTCTAAAACGATTAAGGCATCCTCTCAACAATCAGCAATTGACTAT
>JBJLGF010000059.1:0-29590 GCA_045564975.1 Paracoccaceae bacterium | reverse complement strand
GACCAGCAATCAACGAAGTGACTAAAGCAGCGGCAAGGCCAAGTTTTTTAAATAATTTCATCTGTGTTCCTCTCTGAGTAGACATCTTTGGTTGTCAACGTACTCTAGATGTTGTTATGGCAAGCATCTTTCAGTCTATCTCGCACAAAAGCAAGCTTAATTATTAGAGTTGACAAACCTCAAAAATAATCACGACACTGAGCTTGGTGGAAAGGTTAATTAAGGCGAAATATGGCAAAAGCAATTGAAATAAAGCGCCTTAACAAATGGTTTGGGTCATACCAGGCACTCAAAGATATAGACCTTAATGTTTCCCACGGGGAGCGAATTGTGATTTGCGGCCCATCTGGATCAGGAAAGTCAACCTTGATTCGATGTATTAACTCACTTGAACACCATGATTCGGGTGAGATAACTGTTGACGACATAGAGCTTAACCAGAATAAGGCATCCATCGCAGCGATCGGTGCTGAAGTGGGCATGGTATTTCAGCAGTTTAATCTCTTTCCCCACCTAAGTGTTTTACAGAACCTCACGTTAGGCCCAACTAAAGTTAGAGGATTATCTAGATCTGAAGCAGAAGAACGTGCAATGCGCATTTTAGAGCGTGTTCAAATTCCTGAGCAGGCGCATAAGCAACCCAGTGAGCTATCCGGTGGCCAACAGCAGCGCGTTGCGATTGCCCGATCATTGTGCATGGAACCCAAGATTATGTTGTTTGACGAGCCTACATCTGCATTAGACCCTGAAATGATTGCAGAAGTTCTAGATGTAATAGTCGATTTAGCTGAAGACGGAATGACCATGATTGTTGTAACTCATGAGATGGGCTTTGCCCGACGTGCAGCAGATCGTATGGTTTTTATGGACAAAGGAGAAATCATCGAGATGGGTGCACCAAAAGATTTCTTTGAGGCCCCTAAAACAAAACGATGCAAAACCTTTCTTAATCAGATTCTGCAACATTAGGAATTTTGATTATGACCATACGCACCTTTTCAATTCTTTTTTTGTGCCTACTTCTGGCAGGATGCTCTTCTAGTGGAACATGGGGCTGGTACGTTATCGACCCAACAACCAAGCAAGGCTACAATAATATTCGATTTTTATTAAATGGCTTTGGTGCCACGATTTTGCTTTCAATCATTGCTGCTGTTCTATCTATGTGCATTGGATTAATCGTTGCTTTGCCTGGCATGTCACACAACCGATGGCTCCGTATGCCCTCACGTATTTACATTGAATTTATTAGGGCCATTCCTTTACTACCAATGTTATTTTGGGTCTTTTACGGGTTGCCAGTCGTTTTAAAATCAATGGGTATAAATGCAAATATTGATGCATTCTGGGGTGCAATTATCACACTGGCTATTTCAGATAGCGCTTTTACTGCTGAGATTTATCGTTCAGGGATCCAGTCGATAAATAAAGGACAGACCGAGGCTGCTAAAACAATTGGATTAAACTATTCACAGACAATGCGGTACGTAATCCTTCCTCAAGCTATCAAACGAATTCTACCGCCACTTGCCAATCAATTTATTTACATTGTAAAAATGTCTGCTTTTGCTTCTGTTATAGGAATGCAAGAACTCACAAGACGTGCCAACGAATTAGTTGTGACAGAATACCGACCATTGGAAATTTATACGCTTCTTATTCTTGAGTATCTGGTTTTAGTGTTGATCATCAGTTTTGGTGTGCGCTGGTTAGAACGCAAAATGGGTGCTGATGAAAGCAAATGATTACTGTACGAAACTTAGATAATCCTCTGCAACAGCACGGGCAGCTTCTTTCAGCAGTTTTTCGCCATGTTCAGCCTTGGCAAGACCTGAATGTGATCCAACACGCCCATCAGGAAAACTTTTACGATGATAGTCCGGCGGACCATGTTTATCGCCAGCATGAGCAGCTATGTAGTCTGGAGAAAGTTTTTCTGGTGGAGCAAGATCATCTATCCTTACTATACGATGCGTATCTTGTGTAATAGCAATTTCAGATGGGGTCGCGTGCATGCCCTCCCAGTCACCATAGAATTGGTCTCGCAATATGTTGACCGGTTTAAAATCCCACCAGCTTTTTACACGTACCATTTGTTGAAAACTTTCTTCCAAATCTCTCAGAATGCTAAGGTTTGCACCATGGCCATTAAGAATATAAATGCGCTCAAACCCATGATGGGCCAAGCTCGTCAAAATGTCTCTGACTACACTCTCAAAAACCGTAGGTGTAAGCGACACAGTTCCTGGAAAGCTCATGTTAAAAGGTGCCGGAGAATAGCTAATTTCTGGAGCTACAATTGCACTACAGCGCTCTGCTGCTGCCCAAGCGATTTCACGCGCACAGATAGAATCCGTTCCGATCAACCCCAGTGGCCCGTGCTGCTCAACGGATCCCGTTGGCAGTATTATACCTCTAGACTCCTGGAGATATGTCTGCACTTCATACCACGTCATTTCTTCAAGTTTCATGAAAATGTTATGACGCTCAAATTAAAGAAAAGGAAGGTACAATATGAACTGGCATGCATTGCTTGATGAAGCGATAGAAACTACTGGCAAATATCAGAGCGTCGCACCTGATGTTTTTGCAGGCTTTGGCCTTATGGGGAAGGCTGCAAAAAAAAATGGGGCGCTTAGTGAAAAATCCAAGGAGCTTATTGCGCTTGGAATTGCTATTTCAACTCGTTGCGAAATTTGTATAGCTTATCATGTAAACTCGCTTGTCCGGCTCGAAACGACCCGCGATGAATTTTGTGAAGCTCTGGAAATGATAAGTTATATGGGAGGCGGGCCCTCTATTTCATACAGCGCCAAAGCACTTGAAGCTTTCGATCAATTCTCTGCTTAGACCTATAATTTACAAGCTTAGCAAAACGCAGCTTATTTAATTTTTAAATCTAGGTTAACAATCGAAGCTAGAACTAGAGGACAAATTTCATGGATCAGTTTGACAAAAAAGCGAGAACAGCTGTTAAGAATCTACTATTTCAATGTGCGGAGGGTAAGCCTGGCGATACTCTTCTAATTGTTCATGAAACAACGGGCCACGATTACTATGACGCGAACTTACACTGTCTAATTTCAGACCATGCGAAAGCACTTGGGTTTCTGGTTGAGTTATTCCCGATTGAGTTTGATCCAGACGTAAAAGCTCCAACCGCAGATTTGATTGAAGCCACTTCATCGGCAGATCATACTCTTTTTGTAGCACGCTTAGGGGATCAAATTAGGTTTCGTACAGATACACAAAATAACAATAAGATCATAAGCTACGCCATCGATAGCGATACACTTTCATCAGAATTTGGAATGGCTGATTACAAAGGTTTTGAAGCATTAAAGGTAGCGATCAATAATTTGATGATGAAAGCCGATGCTATTCACGTGACCTGTCCTGCAGGAAGCGATTTTGCAGGATACGTTAAAAATTTTGACGAAGAACCTGTTGACGTGACAATGAAGCGTTTCCCAATGTCAATTTTTTCTCCTTTACCGGCTGTAAATTTTGATGGTTGCATAGCTCAGAATGGGTTTTTGGTAGGAACCGGTTCACAGTATTACGAACCTTATGCTTGCGAATTTAAGAAAACTTTGTTTGTTGAGTTTTCCGGAAATAAAATAACAGATTTTCGTGGCGATGCAGCAGATATAACTACAGCAAAAAATCATTATGATTTTGTCGCCAAAAAATATGGAATTGATCCTAATTATGTGCACTCATGGCATGCTGGCATGCACCCATCATGCTCATTTAAATTTCCAGCATCAAAGAGTTTCGAGAGGTGGAGTGGCGCAGCTTTTGGTAATCCACGGCTTTTACACTTTCATACATGCGGTGAAATTCCACCCGGTGAAATCTCGCTTAATATCGTTGACCCCACCATTTCAGTAGATGGCGAAAAGATTTGGGATGCTGGCAAGTTGCACCCCGAACGCTTACCTAACGGAAAAGATCTACTTGCTAAATATCCATCACTTGCTCGTGCTTTCGCTAATCCTGCAAAAGATATAGGGCTGGGTAAAAACGGGCTTTTGTCCTTCACTTGACATCTTACTTGAGGACTGAGAAACCTTCTTTTTTCGCTATACCCAATTACATAAATCTTTATTGCAATGTGCCCTCAACCATTACTAGTCAGCTATAGACTAAAACCAACTGTCGTATTAGTCTTTTATGCATCACACTACGGACGGCTCTGCAAAACATAAATGGAATTAGGCGATGTTTTTAAAAAATTGCTGGTACGTTGCTGGCTGGAGCGACAACTATAAAAATGAATTAAAGGCACAAAAAATCTTAGGCGAAGATATTGTCTTCTATCGCCAAAGAAATGGTCAAGCAGTAGCACTGGAAGATGCATGTCCACATCGAAAGCTTCCCCTATCTTTAGGGCAATTGAACGAAGACAAGGTTATTTGTGGCTACCATGGTCTAACTTTTGATGGCTCCGGCTCCTGCGTTGCAGCTCCAACTCAACAAAAAAGTATTCCAAAGCGCGCAGTAGTGAAATCCTACCCAGTTATTGATCGCTATCGCCTTCTTTGGATTTGGATGGGCGACCCAGATAAAGCAGACCCGAATGATATATTTAAGATCGAGAATTTTGATAATCCTGATTGGGGCTACACGGATGGTGGAATACTCCCCATAGAATGTAATTATCTCTGGGTAGTTGATAACCTATTAGATCCTAGCCATGTTGCATGGGTTCATGTAACCTCCTTTGCTGGAGGAGGGACTGACGACCAGCCGCTTGATTTAGAAAAGACAGACGACGGTGTTATTGTTTCCAGATGGATTTATGATCAACCCCCTTCGCCCTACTATAAAGATTTACTTAAATTCAAAGGCAACTGTGATCGTAAGCAACACTATGAAATGTGTATTCCTGGTATAGCCTTAAATAAGTCAGTTTACACACCTCCTGGCACCGGAGGTCCGGATAAACCTGAAGTAGATAAAACCTATGTAAATATTTCATACAATTTCATGACCCCAGTCGATGAACACAATACACTATATATCTGGTTCCAACATCGCAACACAGATCCTGGAGATAAATCAATATCAGAGAAGATGAATGCTGGCGCTCGGATGGCATTTTTGGAGGATAAAACTATCCTGGAAGCTGTCCAAAAAGGGATGGCTAAGATGGAAACACCTAATATTGATCTTGGGCTAGACGCGGGCGCAAAGCTGTTTCGCTTGAAATTACAGCGATTGATTGATGAAGAGAATAGTAATTAGTTCAGTAACTAGATACTGCGCTAAAGTTAGACCATTTAATCGACGAGGAGAATGTCATGTCTGCATGGATAGAAATGATTTCAGATGAGGATGCGGATGAAACGCTAACAAAAGCACTAGACTTTGCGAGAACACCACACGGAACTGTTGATAACGTCATGCGAGTGCATTCTTTACGACCCAGCACCATGAACGGTCATGTTGTTCTATACAGGGCATGCCTTCATGATGATCAAAATACTATTCCAATGTGGTTTCAAGAAGTCATCAGTTCTTATGTATCGACGCTAAATAATTGTCCCTATTCTTATGCAAACCATTGGGCGAATGCCTGTCACCTTATGGCAGATCCCCAAAAAGCCAAACAAATTGAAGCCGCATTTAAAATTCGTTCTCCAGAGAATGTTTTTAGTGGATCACAACTTGCCTTCCTACGTTATGCAGAAAAACTTACCCTTTCGCCTAACGAGATGTGTAGGGCGGATGTGGATATGCTTAAAGAAGAAGGAATTAGTGACGGAGAGATTTTAGAAGCTAATCAAATCATTGGTTATTTCAATTATGTAAACAGACTATTAAATGGCCTAGGCGTATCAACAGAGGGCGACGTTGTAGGATATTACAAGTCTGAATAAGCTATTAGAAATTTTATCAAATTCAAAAAAGCGCCCTGAAAATCTAATGCACCAATCTTTTGGTTGCTTAGGTATCAAATAAACTGAATATTTTCATAGACCAATTAGGAATTTCAAAAGGGGAGCTCTGTAAGAGAATGAAGATATATCCACCAGAACGTATCGTCTGTCTTACAGAAGAGACGGTGGAAACTCTGTATTTACTAGGCGAACAAGATCGCATTGTCGGGGTATCCGGCTATGCCGTTCGCCCTAAACAAGTTCGTAAGGAAAAACCTCGTGTATCAGCCTTTACATCGGCGGATATTCCCAAAATTCTTGCCTTATCTCCCGATCTTGTCCTGGCATTCTCTGATTTGCAGGCAGAAATTGCCTCTTCATTGATCCAAGCCGGTGTAACAGTAATGACGTATAATCAGCGAGATATCGCTGGCATACTTGCGATGGTTCAACATCTTGGAGCGACCGTTGGCCAAGAGCAGCGTGCGCTCAAACTTGTAAACCAATACAAAACTAGGTTGGCCAGCGTTAGAGCCCAAGTAGAAGGCAAATCACCTCTTAAAGTTTATTTCGAGGAGTGGGACGACCCTATGATCTCGGGTATTAAATGGGTCTCTGAACTTATAGAAATTGCTGGTGGTACTGATATCTTTCCAAATTACGCCAATCAAGCCGCGGCAAAAAATCGATTTGTTACATCAAATGAGGTTATCCTAGCTGAACCAGATGTAATCCTCGCATCATGGTGCGGAAAGAAAGTTCGACCAGAAAAAATCACAGCCCGCCCCGGATGGGATACTATTCCAGCTATTCAAAACGGGCGAATAGTTGAGATCAAATCTCCTCTTATTCTACAGCCTGGACCCGCAGCACTAACTGATGGGCTTGACTGCATTATTGAAGCGTTTGCTACTTGATGATTATTTTGAACTAAACAGTAAAAATATAAAACCAATCAAATTTTAAAAAATAGAAATCAAAATTTGAGATACGCCTTAATTTATTTCCAAACCATAAAGTAGAATTTGTCCGCTAGAAAACATAAATCTTAGTAATCAAAACGAACGCTCTGTGCACCTTTCCATAGAACCGTATTGCCCAACTCCATCAAATTCTCCAACCCATCTAAAAGCGTTATAAAATGATTTCCGGCTAGTTGTCCCATTTTTGAGGAAAAATCGACCCCACCATATGCAAGTAAGATTTCCGTTTCACTTATCCCACCAGGGTATAGAATTATCTGCCCAGGAGCCGGATGACTCGTATGGTTTTCGTAGCCTACACCAAAATCCATTTCACCTAACGGTATCCAAATACCCTCACCAGACCAACGGACATGAACTAATTGGCCAGTAAACGGCATGAGTTTTTCAAACGCTGCACACGTATTTGGAGCAAGTTCTTTTTCAAGTTTGGCATTAAATGTAAATTCACCAGCAGTTACTTTTAATTTTGTCATCTTTTAATCATCTCTCTAATTAAATCTCTTTACAGAAAACATTTCCAAATCCTGTCTCAAATATCCGCTTAAAACTGAATTTGCAGCTTGTTGCCCCATTAATGGCCCAAGTGTATATCCATTGGCCGTTGCAGCAACTATCAACCCAGGATACCCAGGTATTTCACCAATAACTGGAGCACCATCAATGTCTATATTCATCGCACCCCAAGTTCTTAAGACTGGTACATCACCTATACTAGGGATTGTTTGGCCAGCTGCCCATAAATTCCCTTCAATACTTTCTGGCAGCACTTCAGACCTACCTTCGAGCGAGACATTTGCGGGCCACGCACCCCCAATTATTATAGATCCGGCTCTAGATTGTTTGAGTGTCAAATGTCTTCCTGCATGATACATCAAACAGGTAACGATTTTTGGTGCAGGCGAGGTCACTATCATTTGTAATGGAGCCCCCTTGATAGGGATACAAATATTTAACATCGCAAATACTTTTGATGACCATCCACCAGCAGCAACAATAACTCTTTTTGCCGTAATTAACCCTCGGTTTGTCAAAATTTCATATCCATGAGATTCCTTTGATAACCCTATTACTTGGGTTAGTTCCTCTATCACTACTCCTTGAGACTTTGCTTCTCTTGCTAAAATTGGTGTAGCAATTAATGGGTTTATTTTGCCTTCTTCCTTACACCAAGATCCAGCAATCACAGACCCCGAAATTTCTGGTACAATTTTAGCTATTTGATCTTTGCCTATTAGATTGGTTTGAATACCAACTCCTGCTTCGGCTTTAATTTTTTGCTCAAGGAATTTTACCTGGTCACTATTTTCAGCAACCATTAAACCACCTGTAAATTCCATCTCAAAATCAGTATTAAATTGGTCCTGAAGACTACCCCACAAATTTATTGATTCCTTCTGAAGTGGCAAAGTTCCAAGCTGAAGCCGGCCATCACCAACAGCCTTTGAACCAAAGTCCCAAGATAATAGTTGTAAATGTAGGCTACCTGCATTTCCGCCAGATGCCTCAGAGTTTACATGGCCTTTGTCTATACATATTACGGATGCACCTTCCTTAGCAGCAAAATAGGAAGCTGAAATTCCTGTTACCCCACCACCTATTACAACGAGATCTGCACTGGTCTTGGATAGTGGCTTCTTAGACAAGGCTTGCGGCCGAGAGGGCAAACTAGTTTCCTTGTGTCCCTTCCATTCTGGTTTTTCAAGCCAAATTGCACGGGCACTAATTGGCCTAGCAGGGATCTGAGGAGCAAAAAGACCATCCCCATCTATAAATAAGTTTCTTTTTTCCAAATGCTTGATTGCCTGCGGAATACAATATCGACCTTGACATCTTCCCATTGCTAAACGTGTTTCACGTTTTATTGATCCCAAATCATGAGCACCGCAATTTACAGCATTTTTGAAATGCTGTAGGGACACCTGCTCACAACGACAAATAATAAAATCCTCTTTGGGTAAATCCCTTACAGGTGCTCTATAAAGTGACCAAAGAGCAGCTTGAAAATTTTTCACGCGCTTATGTGCACCATAACGAATAGTTAACTCTTTCCCACTAATTGCATTAGATAAATTTCTTATAGCGCCATGAGCCGCTATTTTACCTTGTATTGCAGCAAGCTCAGCTCCTCCCATTCCCCCAGCATCCCCGGCAATCCATAAATTTAAGATGGATGTTGAGCAATCGTCTGCTCGTATCGGAATAATTTGCTTTGAAACTGGATCAACTTTAGTTGGCACACCCAGCAACCTGCTTAATTCTGATTGTGGTGCAAAACCTTCCCCTGCAGCTATAAAATCAACTGGCAATTCCAGTTTAGAATTTGATTTTATATTTCTGATTAATGCAGCTTCAACCTTGTCATAACCTAATACCTTCTCAATTTCCCATCCTGACATCACAGGAACTCGAGATTTCATCGCAGACAGCCTATACCCTACCCCTTTAAGAAATAATTGGGGAGAATAAAACGCTGTTTTAAATAGCGCACTACCAGACTTAAAATTTGCGCGCTCTGCAAGGGTAATTTGGTTTTTTCCAAGCTTGATCATCTCATGAACAAGTTGCAAACCCAAGGGACCATTTCCAGCTATCAAACCCCTACCTTTGGGCACAACACCATAGCGCCGAACCATAGTCTGAGCTGCACCAATTGTCGTTACGCCTGGTAATGTCCACCCTGGGACTACGGTCGGAATTTCAAATGCGCCAGTGCATAAAATCAATGCTGAAGAAAATAATTGCACTTGTTGCTCTTTCGAAGAACATCGCAATTCAAAAATACCATTCTCTTTGCGAGCATACCAAACAGTCTGCCCCGTAAAGAATTTGACTTTACTTTCATGCGCGCGCGCTCTTAATTTTAGTCCTTCAAGATGTTGCCGATCTTCTTTAGTTTTTCCTCTAAAACCTCTTGTTCTGGGCTTATAATATTGCCCTCCACTTTCCTCTCTTTCATCTATCACTACTATATTTGCACCATAATTAGCCGCTTCTATTGCTGCATTCAAACCAGCAGGACCAGCACCAACAATGATGATATCCACTTCCAAACTTAACCTCTTGGGATGTTTTACTTTCCTTTGCGTGCCAGTCCATCTTGTATCTATTTCTCTTTGTACAACTGCATTAGGCTCTGCAGACTCCATACAAGAGCGCAAACCTCTCTCTCCGTTAATATTCACTAAACATTCATTGCAAACACCCATACCGCAATAGAGACCGCGCTCTTTGCCATTTAAACGCTCACCTAAACTATATTTCCCAGAATTTAATAGAGCAGCGGCTACACTATCGCCTTCAGAAGCCGAAATCCTCTCTCCTTCAAAATAGAAGCTAAATCTGTTCATAAGTTCTGGGCCCTTTGAAATCCAGACCTTTCTAGGGCCTCTTTAACCATGTTCAATTCGTTATCTGGAAGAGATAGCCTTGGGGATCTAGGCAGCCCCACAGGCTGCCCAATCTCCATCAATGCTGCTTTTGTTGCTGAAACATATCGATGACCACCAACTAATCTAATAATTGGTAATAGTTTTTTATAGAGACTTCGAGCTTCTTTCAAATTTTTATCTTTGTCAGAAAATGAAAAGAGCATAGCAAATTCTTTAGGCATTATGTTGGACCCAACAGCAACCCAGCCACAGGCTCCTGATAAAAAACTTTCATAGCCCATTATTCCTCCAAAAACATTCATTCGACCCTCACTAAGATCTAAAATATCTCTTACTCGGGTCACGTCCATAGTTGACTCTTTTATATAATCTATGTGCTGAAAATGAGATAATTCTGCTACAAGATCCGGAGTCAAGTCAACATTAGCTGTCGCTGGATTATTGTATAACATTATTGGCTTTGTAGCTTTCCGACTAATACGTTCAAAATGCTTTAATAGTTCCAAACGAGTGGGTGTAGAATAAAAAGGAGGAATTATCATAGTACCATCTGCACCTAAATTCTCCGCCATTTCTACATTCTCGATAACATCGTCAGTACTTTCGGCACCCGCGCCAACTAAAACGGGAACCCGACCGTTTACAGTTTTAATAACGCACTCGGCTATAGCTTTCCTCTCTTCAAATGACATTGAAAGAAACTCGCCTGTTGAACCTAATGGAATTAATCCATGTATCCCACTGTCAACTTGCCATTGCGTGAACCTCGCCTGGGCATCTAAATCAATCAATCCATCATTATTGAATGCAGTGACCATAACAGTAAATGTACCACGAAATTTCTTCGCCATTTGTCATAACTCCTCAAACGTTAGAATATTTTTTGGATTCTCATGTATTAGCTTTTTTAAAAGACTTACATCAAAACCTAATCTTTTAAACAATTCTGGGATATTGCGAATAATATGACTATATCCATGACCTCCAAACGATCTCATCCTTGTCTTTGTACAAATGTCATGAGAAATCAAAATTTGATCTGAATATCCCGCAGCTGCAAATTTGTTAATGAGCCGCAAACGGCAAAAATCATTCGGTAATTCTACATTGCCCATCCAATAATAAGATTGTTCAATTCCAAAAAAATCCCACTCCACATTAGCTCCAGTATCTAGTAACTTTTCAATACCTTCGCCATTTGGAAATGTACGATCCATATGACAAAGTATTACTCTGTTGGGGTTCAAATCCATAGAGGTAACAATATCTAAAATTTGAGCACATGATTCTGGCGCTCTACCTGGATGAACTGATAGTGCACACCCGGTTTCTTTAGCTGCTACAGCAGCAGCCTTGAGTGCCTTCACTTCGAAAGAAGTAATTGGCCAAGAACACCCAATTTCGCCAATTATACCCGCTTTTACAGGTGAGCCATCGAGCCCTTCATTTACTTCATAAATGAAATGGCTTACTAAATCTTCAAATTCTTTTTTCAAAAATGACTTGGGAAGATAGGGCTCAGTATAGCATCCAGCTGATGCAACTATGTGAACACCGGATAACTTTGAAAGTTTGGCTAAGCCCTCTGCATCTCTATCCAAACCAAAAACTGACTGGTCAACGATCAGATTTCCACCATCTTTACGAAAATCATTTAATTCTTCGAGTGCAATTGTGAAATTTTTTTGGCGTGCATTTTCTGCATTTTGATTAGATAAATAATCAATCTGCCATCGGTCCTTCATTGAAATTTCAGACAGATTTTTTTTATTTGTATGAGGTAGCGAGATATCGAAAAGTATATGCTCGTGTATCATTATATTTTCGATATCGTTGCTTGAAACATCTCCTAAAACTGTGCGAACTTTTTTCATCTTTAATGTTGTAAAATTTTTGAAAGAAATAATTGCGTATGTTCACTTTTTGGATTTTCAAAAAATTCTTGGGGTGCTGCATCCTCAACTATACTGGCATTATGCATAAGAATCACTCGATCAGCTGCTGCCCTAGCAAATCCCATTTCATGCGTAACAACAATCATAGTCATGCCAGCTTTTGATAAATCTATCATCACGTCCAGAACCTCAGAAATCATCTCCGGGTCAAGAGCAGAAGTCGGTTCATCAAAAAGCATTAATTTGGGTTTCATGGCT
Source organism: Paracoccaceae bacterium (assembly GCA_045564975.1). Classification (GTDB taxonomy): domain Bacteria; phylum Pseudomonadota; class Alphaproteobacteria; order Rhodobacterales; family Rhodobacteraceae; genus Salinivivens. Next base: position 17,177 of record JBJLGF010000059.1, on the reverse strand, counting down.
AATGCTCTGGCAATTGCGATTCTTTGCTGCTGACCGCCTGATAACTGCCTCGGGTATGCATTTCGTTTATCCGGAAGACCCACTTTTTCTAAAAGAGCTAAAGCCTCTTGCTCTACCTCTGATCTACTACGTTTTAAAATTTTTGTGGGGGCTAACATTATATTTTCTAAGACGCTAACATGAGGAAAAAGATTAAAGTTTTGAAATACCATACCAATATCTCTTTGCTGTCGAGCCACAGCCGCATCGCTTAAAGAAACAAGTTTCCCCTTAACTTCGCGCAAACCCATCAAATGGCCTGCAGCACGAATTTCACCAGAGTCAATTGTCTCAAGCTGATCAATGCATCTAAGCAGTGTACTTTTACCACTACCTGAGCGACCACAGATTACCACAACCTCACCCTTTCGGACGTCCAAATCAATTCCATCCAGAACAACATTTTTGCCAAATGCTTTTTTGACATTCTTTAAAGATACTACATTTTCAATTTCATTCATCTTTAAGCTTAGACTCCCACTAAATTTTAGGGCCAAAAAAGATCATAATTTTCGGTGTCGGATATGGATAGGATGTTATTACTCGTTTCATGGTTTATCACTCACTATTGCTTCTTCCGATCCAAAAGGTTTTTCATAGTAAGCTTCAATACGAGCTTGAATAAGCCCCCAAATAGATACTAAAAGTAGGTACCAAAGCGCTGCAATACAATACGCCTCTAAAACTCTGAATTGAATTTGCGCAATCATTTGAGCGCTTCGCATTAGTTCTTGCATAGAAATCACTGAGCAAAGAGATGTTGTTTTTAACATACCATTAAATTGGTTTCCCAAAGGGGGGATAATTGTGCGTGTAGCCTGAGGCAATATCACTAACCACATGCGCTCACGCCAATTCATCCCAACAGCGCGTGATGCATCTTCCTGGCCTTTATCAACAGACATAATGCCAGCTCTAATAATTTCAGCTAAATATGCTCCCTCATTAAGCGCTAAGCCCAGAATACACGACTCTATAACAGTAAATCTGATTCCTAGTTGGGGCAGACCTGTGTAAATAATCACAAGCTGAATTAATATTGGTGTCCCCCGAAACAGCCAAATATAGAACTCAGCAATATAACGTAGCAGGCCATTCCCATACATTTTCATAAGTGCGGCTAAAATTCCAAGTGCAAGGCCGATAACCATAGATATTATACTCAGCCAAATTGTAACCCAAACTCCTTTCAACATGAGACCATTTGTCATGTAATCAAAAAAATAGGGCCAGCTCCAACTCACTTCTAATTTTCTCCCACCATTTAAAGTATTTTTCTTCTTTAGAGCAAAGTGCTTGGCCCTCGACAAGAGTCAAGAACCAAACACCAAATGTAATATTTACATAAAACTAGGCTGTTTACTCTGGATTATAGTAAACGGCTATATCACCTACGTAATCGTCCCAAAATTGAATTTGAGTTGCGCCATAAGAACTCATTAACCTATCATAAGTCCCATCATCAACCATATCACGCAATACTTTCGCAACGGCATGTGATAAACGCTGCCCTGTTTTGCCATCAAAGCCAAACGAAGAAGGCAGACCAGGATTCAAACCAGAAGCACCAACATCAAAAGACCCGCGTTCGGCATAATACGCTGCTACAGCATCAGGTCCGAATACAGCCTTTACTTGACCAGCTCCTAGCGCTGCAAAAGCTTCAGCAAAAGTATTAAAAGCCTTAATATCCATTGACTTCATACCTTTAGCAATTTGCTCATCATTGATGGTTCTGATCAGATTGTCAGCAAAACCCGCGATTTCAGTACCAACTGGCTCTCCCGCTAAGCTTTCATATCCTGTGACACCCATAGGGTTCCCACGTTCGACAACTAAGGCAAGAGCATTTACAACATAGGGTACCATCCTCATTATCTGCGCTCTCTCTGGTTTGTAATACATTCCAGTATTGACCATATCCCATCGTTTAGTTGCTAATCCAGGAATTTGAACTGCAAATTCTACATTCATGTAGGCAGGTTCCAAACAAAGTCTTTTAGCAATTTCATTACCTAAATCAGGATGGAGACCTTGTAGGTTTCCGCTGTCATCTATGTACTGTCTAGGAGGAATTGTTGCATTTATTGACATGGTTAATTTGCCAGGCTCTATTGTAGGTAAATCCTTTGGGCAATCGGCAGCCTTCGCACCACTGGTAAAGATGATGCCAAAGACAGCCATTGTTGAAAAAAATTTTTTCATTTATTAATCCTCTTTCTATTTAAATTTTTAAACACTTTTAAAGACCATTCAGCCTTCTTTCTGCTCGCCACTACACCAACGCTCAATAATCTCTGAAGTTACTTCAACCATAAGGTTAAAATCTTCAATATCAATCCACTCATCAACTTTATTATTCTGAGAAAGGTTACCTCCCAAGCAACCCAATCCAACACAAGGTATATTAGCTTCAACAATAGGATTTCTTATATCAGAGGAAGTATGCATTGGATTCACATATGGCATTTTGCCAGTAATGCTTTTCGTTGCTGAGGAGACTATTTGATAGAATAAACTGCTTTCGGCTACTTCGGCCCCCGTAACACCTGAAACCCAAGAAATATTGGGACGATTTGCGTTCAACCAATCATCATTTTCTGAAACTTTTTTGACTGTATTTTCAATTTCTTCCTTAACCTGACTCAGGTCTTCACCCGGAGGAAATGAAATTGCACCCCCGAAAGTGCAGGTTTCATTAAGACGTGAAAGTCTATGTTCATCATTTGATACGATGTTAGAGATATGTAAATTAGTAGAACGCCCAACTTCTTTATGAATTTTTTCATGCCTTATTCGCGAATTCCGGGCTTCATTCAATTGGTATAGAGCATCGATGATTTTGATTGCTTTATCAATTGGATTTACTCCAAGATGTGAAAATGCTGTATGTCCAGGCTCCGTTGTATCAGGCGCCAAACCAATAACAGAAATACTGAATTCTAACTGACCGGATGCGACTGCCTTTATCTCACCCATACCCTTGCCAGATTCGGCTGGATGCAAATAAAGAGAAGCATCAGCAGTCAATCCACGATGTAATATAGATGCAACTCCCCTGGCGTAACTTTTAGATGGTGTTGAAGCGAAAATTATATCGCCCAATGCCACTCTTTTTCGATCCAAAGTAACTTTAATCGCTTCTACAGCACAAGCACAACCAGCTAAATCATCTGCTACGCCCCAGCCAAAAAGCTTTCCATTATTTGAAACTGCGTCGAAAGGATCAGAGTTCCATTTTTCAACATTTTTTACAGTTTCACAGTCAGGATGAGCAAATATTAGTAATGAGGGTAAAGCTGGATCTCCTTTTGCAGTTGCTATTAAAACACGACGTTTTTGTCCATTGTTAGGTTCACCAGCAGAAAACTCACCCTTTACTGGAACTTGGTTCGGAAAATAATCGTAAAATTCTACTGCACACCCGCTTTTTTCCATAGTTTTTGCTATCAGAGATTGTATGGCCGCCTCGCCTTGAGCCTGCGTCTCAACTAATTCTGATAAGTATTCTAAGGGCGCTTGCTTCAATGTGGTGCCTCTAGTGTATTCAATTTGTATACAACGGTAATTAACTTTTTAGATTTAGCAAGAGATAAGAGCTCAAAAAGAAGGACGATCAAAAAAAATTTATTGTTTTTTTTTGGTTTGCTCGTATTTTAATCATGAAGTGAAATATGCGTTAAAAATTAGGTGATTTAATTAAAACTGCGTCTAAATCAGAAAGTGAAACGAATTCTCCGGCAGTTGTAGAAGTTAAAACTAAATCGTTAACTGATACGTTAGCCGAACAAGCATACGCAGATCTTTCAAAGATGATCCACCAACGTGATTTTAAAGGTGGCCAGCAAATTGTGGAATTGCGCTTGGCCGAACAACTTGGAATTTCTAGAACACCTATAAGACAGGCTTTGATGCGGTTAGAAGGTGAAGGCCTTCTACAGAAAAGTGGCAGCCGTCACTATTTCGTGCGTCGCGTAGAACTACAGGAATACTTACATAGCCTTAAGGTCAGACAACTACTTGAAGCCGAAGCAGCATATACAGCGACTGATAGCGTTACAGAAGCGGATATTCAAAATGTCTGGAAAAATTTGAAAGCAGTAGAAACTCTGAAACCATATAGTATGATCGCCCATTGGCAATCCGACGAAGAAGTTCATGGTTTATTTATTGACGCTTGCCCAAATCGGGTACTGCGAGAGGTAATAAAGTCGTTAAGAGCAACAACAAAACTATTCGAAATAGAAAACCTTTCAGAAAGACTTGAGCCAGATAGTAGACAACATGAAGCTATAATTACTGCCCTTTTACGCAAAGATAAGGAAGCTACTAAAACTGCGGTAGAGTTGCACATAAAGTCACTTTATAAATTTGCTTTGAGTGTTTTATAAATTAACATTTAAATAAAGTGTCAAAATTTAACCCAGATCGCAGATTCAAAGAATATCTTTTATAACATTATTTAATTACAGCAATAAATAAAATACGGGTAAATTGATGTTACTAATCAAATAGCAATTTATCGTCACGAACGGGTATACCAGCTTGCAGAACCGCAACAATTGAATTTGATTTCTGCGAAAAACAATTCATGCTTTTTAATGGGTTAGTGTCTAATACTACCAAATCAGCATGGGCACCGGCAGTTATTTCCCCTATTTTTCCTTCCATCCTGACAATACGCGCATTATTTAACGTACAATGACGCAAAGCTTCGGCTGCTCCACAAACTTTCTCATGTATTAGAAGACCATCTCCCTGGTAGCTCTTAGGTGACCAGCATAAATCGGTTCCGTAACCAACATTTACATTATTTGATAGTGCATTTTCGAGAGACGTAAGGCCAGCTGACAATACTTCAGCATTTTTAGAAGAATTTTCCTCATTCCACCCGAAACTAGGACCGTATTTGGCATCAGCCTTATAAGTGACCAAAGTTGGCACTAAATGAGCATCATGATCGTTCATGACTTTCGCGGTATCAATAGTCAAAAAATTACCATGCTCTACGGATCGAACGCCTTTTTCCACGGCCCTTCTAATACCAACATCAGAATAGATATGAGCCATTACATAACGACCGCATCTGGTGGCTTCGTCAACAATGGCGTCTATTTCATCTAAGGAATACTGTGGATGAATTAACTTGTCTCCTGGCGATGCAACACCCCCTCCACCCATGATTTTTATTTGGTCAACACCTTGCCGAACATTTTCTCGCACCGCTTTGCGGACCGCATCTACTCCATCGGCAATAATCGACATACCGCCAGCAACAGTTTCACAACCACAAACATCAGCTATGGCTCGATGATCACCGTGGCCACCAGTTTGAGACAGTATTTTTCCTGAAACAAAAAGCCGAGGACCTGGGAATAATCCTTTTTCTACCGCACTTCGGTGACCAGAATCAGCACCACCAGCGTCACGAACAGTTGTAAAACCACGCTGCAGCATGCCTTCTAAGTGCTGACCAGCTCTTGCCGTCATCTCTGAAGGCATCACGTTGCCTCGGTCTCCAAACTGACCAACAAAACAATGGGCGTGGCAGTCAATAAGTCCTGGGGTTATATAACGGGCATTAACCGAAATATGAGGAATATCGTCCTTTAACTGTTGATCCTTGCATATTTCCTTAATCATACCATCTTTAATTATTAAAGAATGCCCTGATATTAAGTTACCAGCTACGACATCCACAATGTTGCCACCAACTAAAGCGTAATGGTTAATTTTATTACTCATAGCTATTTCTCTTTCATTTTGCTTATACAATTGGTTGTGAGACCATCTTGAACATCCTCAGCGATAGCATCCGGATCTCGATTTGCTGGATCACCCCAACCAGCACCACCAGCAGAAAAATTTATAAATGCCTCACCTGCTTTGAGCGTCTCACGGTACATGCCTACTTTCTTTTCTTCCGGTGTATTAGGCCTAAGAACCATATGATTTTTAATAGGTGAAGGTTGACCACCATCCAGCCCCCAACCAACGGTCTTAGATTTCTTTTTCATCGATATAATTTCTGTTTCTCCAGTCATGCTAACTTTACGGCGTACTCCAAGACCTCCCCGGTACTGACCAAGTCCACCGGAGTCAGGAATTAATGCTAGCTCCTCATGGAAAAGATTTGCTTGCCGTTCAAGCACTTCTATCGGCGTGTTACGAACAGTGCTAGTAGAAGGGTGTTGCAAAGCTGTTGAACCATCATGGTTTCGCGTAGCACCCCAACCAATTCCTTCATTATTACTTACAACAAATGACTGACCTGTATGATAATGTTTGCCAACCGCCATAAACCCAGGCTCGTCAGACCCAGAAGACATGGGTAGCCAGTCTACCACCGGCGCTAGAGCTTTTGCTATCAGCTCAAATGCAACCATATCTGTCCATGGCATATATGTGGCTGCAGGATAGATGGCGTGGAAGAGGTTTCCAGGGTCTGCTTTAACCTCTAAAGGGATGTAGTTGCCGTGATTGCTAGGAGAGTCTCTAGAGGTCAAGAACTTAAAATATGTCTTAGCCATAGACACCGTCCCACCATAAGTCATATTAACTGGGCCTGCTACTTGCAAAGAAGACTTATTATAATCAACAATAAATTTAGAGTCTGTTATACTTACCTTAACGGCCATTTTTATCATATCATCGGAAATACCATCGTCATCCAACCAATCACTAGCCGACCAGGTGCCTTTAGGTAATTGAGATAAAGCAGCTAACGTTTTTTGATGAGAGTGTTCAAAAAAGTCTTCAATTGCATCAAGAACTTTAGACTTACCAAACTTAGAAAAAATTTCTTTCAAACATCTCTCCCCAGTGCGCAAACACGCTACTTGGGCCCCAAAATCACCTTCAATAGCTTCAGGCAAGCGAGAGTTAAAAGTTAATACCTTCCAGAGGTCTTCATCTAACTTTCCTTCTTTAATTATTCGTACACCAGGGATGATAATTCCTTCTTGGTGAATATCCGTAGAATCTATGACGTAACCTGCATCTTTGGCCCCTAAATCTAACCAATGTGCCCTTACGCATAAAAACATATCTATGTCTTTATTATCAATAAATACTGGTGACATAAGCAAAGCATCAGATGCATGAGCTGAGTTCCAATAAGGATAATTCAGCATCACAACATCACCAGGCCTCAGAGAATTCAAATCCAGCTTCTCTAGCAACGTTTTAAGAGCATAGTCGTTAGCACCTATAAAAGAGGTAATTCCTGCCGCTTCTGCAACCATGCGCCCCTTAGAGTCTGCAATTGATATTCCAAAATCAAGTACTTCATAAATTACCGCATTAAACGCAGTACGAACTAAAGTTCGCCTCATTTGCTCAGCCGCAGACAAAAACAAACCAGAAATAATCTCAAGATCTGCCGCGCTAGTCTTTCCCATTTTTTACCTCACAACGTCGCAAAGTAATAATACCACGTTCATCTATCGAAAGTGTTTGACCCTTTAATAGTGGCATAGAAGAACCCTCATCATATATTAGACATGGGCCTACATAACCCATCTTGAACATCCTCAGCGATAGCATCCGGATCTCGATTTGCTGGATCACCCCAACCAGCACCACCAGCAGAAAAATTTATAAATGCCTCACCTGCTTTGAGCGTCTCACGGTACATGCCTACTTTCTTTTCTTCCGGTGTATTAGGCCTAAGAACCATATGATTTTTAATAGGTGAAGGTTGACCACCATCCAGCCCCCAACCAACGGTCTTAGATTTCTTTTTCATCGATATAATTTCTGTTTCTCCAGTCATGCTAACTTTACGGCGTACTCCAAGACCTCCCCGGTACTGACCAAGTCCACCGGAGTCAGGAATTAATGCTAGCTCCTCATGGAAAAGATTTGCTTGCCGTTCAAGCACTTCTATCGGCGTGTTACGAACAGTGCTAGTAGAAGGGTGTTGCAAAGCTGTTGAACCATCATGGTTTCGCGTAGCACCCCAACCAATTCCTTCATTATTACTTACAACAAATGACTGACCTGTATGATAATGTTTGCCAACCGCCATAAACCCAGGCTCGTCAGACCCAGAAGACATGGGTAGCCAGTCTACCACCGGCGCTAGAGCTTTTGCTATCAGCTCAAATGCAACCATATCTGTCCATGGCATATATGTGGCTGCAGGATAGATGGCGTGGAAGAGGTTTCCAGGGTCTGCTTTAACCTCTAAAGGGATGTAGTTGCCGTGATTGCTAGGAGAGTCTCTAGAGGTCAAGAACTTAAAATATGTCTTAGCCATAGACACCGTCCCACCATAAGTCATATTAACTGGGCCTGCTACTTGCAAAGAAGACTTATTATAATCAACAATAAATTTAGAGTCTGTTATACTTACCTTAACGGCCATTTTTATCATATCATCGGAAATACCATCGTCATCCAACCAATCACTAGCCGACCAGGTGCCTTTAGGTAATTGAGATAAAGCAGCTAACGTTTTTTGATGAGAGTGTTCAAAAAAGTCTTCAATTGCATCAAGAACTTTAGACTTACCAAACTTAGAAAAAATTTCTTTCAAACATCTCTCCCCAGTGCGCAAACACGCTACTTGGGCCCCAAAATCACCTTCAATAGCTTCAGGCAAGCGAGAGTTAAAAGTTAATACCTTCCAGAGGTCTTCATCTAACTTTCCTTCTTTAATTATTCGTACACCAGGGATGATAATTCCTTCTTGGTGAATATCCGTAGAATCTATGACGTAACCTGCATCTTTGGCCCCTAAATCTAACCAATGTGCCCTTACGCATAAAAACATATCTATGTCTTTATTATCAATAAATACTGGTGACATAAGCAAAGCATCAGATGCATGAGCTGAGTTCCAATAAGGATAATTCAGCATCACAACATCACCAGGCCTCAGAGAATTCAAATCCAGCTTCTCTAGCAACGTTTTAAGAGCATAGTCGTTAGCACCTATAAAAGAGGTAATTCCTGCCGCTTCTGCAACCATGCGCCCCTTAGAGTCTGCAATTGATATTCCAAAATCAAGTACTTCATAAATTACCGCATTAAACGCAGTACGAACTAAAGTTCGCCTCATTTGCTCAGCCGCAGACAAAAACAAACCAGAAATAATCTCAAGATCTGCCGCGCTAGTCTTTCCCATTTTTTACCTCACAACGTCGCAAAGTAATAATACCACGTTCATCTATCGAAAGTGTTTGACCCTTTAATAGTGGCATAGAAGAACCCTCATCATATATTAGACATGGGCCTACATAACTTTCACCTATCTCTAAGTGATGCACAGGGATTTTTTTTGTTTCGACAAACACCGATTTTTCGTCGTCAAACATTCGATGGCTCTCGACTGAAGCCAAGTCACTAGAAGACTTTATAGTTTGAGATAAGTCAGGTTTCTCTTTTTCAAGAGTGAGTTTTATGATAAGTGAAACTACTTCTGCTTCAAGACTAAATGAATGACCAAAACGGTCCTGATGAAGTTCAGTGAACCTAGTAAATAATGATTCACTTGAGTCACCATCTGTAAATGGCACACTCAATGTGTGTTCTTGTCCAACAAACCTTACTCTTGCGGTCATTGACGAAATCGGTTGACCAATCTCTTTTGTTTTTTCAAGTAATTCCTTAGTTGCCTGTAGCTCAAGCTCGTTAGCTTTAACTCTGATTTCTTGAAAGTTTTGGGAGTCAATTTTTTTTAATACTGATGCAGATTGGGTAAACGATAGATCACTTGTCATCATACCCAAAGCAGAAAAAACAGACGGTAAGGGTGGAACCACTAACTCAGACATTTCCAATTCATCAAACAACATTGGGCCAATCAAAGGTCCACAACCTCCAAACGCCAAAAGAGTGAAATCTCTTGGGTCGAGACCCCTCTCAAGCATCATTTCTTTTATAGACGAAGCAGTCTTTGAAATTAAAACTCTGATTATTGAGATTGAAGCTTCAGCTGTGTCAATTTGCAGGGGAGTAGCTATATTGATATCAATTGCTTGCTTTGCTAGTGAATCTGCTACCTCCATTTTCCCTCCCATAAAGTTAGATGCTGTAATATAACCAAGATGAAGAGCGGCATCCGTCAGTGTCGCTTCCGTTCCTCCTCGGCCATAACAGGCAGGGCCTGGCTCTGCGCCTGCACTCTCTGGGCCAACAGTCAATAATTTATTATCGATTTTTGCTATTGAGCCACCACCTGCGCCTAATGTTCTCAGATCAAATATAGGCTGTAATACTGGGAAATGGTCAACGTAGGCTTCAAAAACATCAACTGGCTCAAAATCTAAGATTAAATTTGCATCTAAACTAGTTCCACCAACATCTATTGATAATAGATTCTTTTTTTTCATTATCTTAGCTAAATCTAGTGCTCCAGAAACGCCTCCTGCAGGTCCAGAAAAAATGGTAGAAATAGGTTTTGCTTCAGCCATTTCAAATGTTAAAGCTCCGCCTGCAGAGTTCATTACGTAATACTTGCCATCAAATCCTTTTTCTTGCATGCCTAATTTCAAGTATTGAAGATAATTTTTGAGCACAGGCTTAATGTATGAATCCAGCACTGTCGTACTTGTTCGCTCATATTCTCGATACTCGTTTGCCAACAAGCCCCCAGCTGAAATAGCGAGCTCAGGGTAATTTTCTTTAAGCAAATTTACTGCAATTTCTTCATGCTTTGTATTAGCATATGAATGAAGGAAATTTATAGCAATTGCCTCGCAACCAGCACTATTTACCAACTCATAAGCAGCAGCCAGAACTGCCTTTTCGTCTAAGGGAAGAATTTCTTCACCTAAAAAATTTGTACGACCATTTACACCCCTTATGTTGCTGCGTCGAACCAAAGTAGGGGGCTGCTGAAAGTCAAATCGATACATGTCGGCAAAATTGAGGCTACCCCGCGCTATTAGAAATATATCTTCGAAACCTTTATTTGTTATTATGCCAACATTAGCACCCTTACGCTCGAGTATTGCATTTAGACCTAAAGTTGTCCCATGCATAAAGTCACTGATTTCTGATAGTGGGAACTGTATGCTATCTACTCCGTCAAGAACGGCTTGCGCAGGGTTCGTAGGTGTTGTCGGAACTTTAAAGTGACTTAATGATTTTGTTTTTTGATCATAAATCACAAGATCCACAAATGTACCGCCAATATCGATTGCTAGCTTAAATCTACTCAAATGCGATACTCCTAATATACAGCCTCAATAAGCTTTGACGTATAATTATGTCTTGGGCTGGTTAAAACTTGCTGCGTTTTTCCTTGCTCTACGATCTGGCCATTGCTTAGAATATAAACTCGATCACATAAAATTTGAGCCACCTTTATATCATGCGTAATAAAAATCATCGCAATTTTCTTCCGCCTTAGGAGATTCGAAAACAAATCCAAAATTTGAGCTTGTGTAGAGACATCCAACGAAGACAACGGCTCATCACAAACAAGCATTTCCGGATCAACAGACATTGCGCGTGCAATAGCTATTCTTTGCCTCTGGCCACCAGAGAATTCGTGAGGAAACTTTTCCATTGCTGAACCGTCAAGTCCAACATCAGTCAATAATTGAATAATTCTTTCCTCTCGCGAGGGTTTGGACAAATCTGGTTTGTGTATCAATAGTGCTTCATTAATTGCATTTCGAATATTGTATCGTGGATTTAGGCTGCCGTATGGATCTTGAAAAACCATTTGAACATCAGATTTAAACTGTTTAATTTCACTCTTTTTAAATGAAAAGACATTTTGACCTTTGTAACTATAGCTACCGCTATTGGGAATACTAAGCGTAGTAATTATTGAAGCTAGGGTGGATTTACCACTACCAGACTCACCTAAAAAACCAACGACTTCACCTGGAAAAATTTCTAGATTTATATTTGACAATGAAAAATTTCCACCCCTTTGCAGTATTCGCGACGCAAAAGACTTTTGGATATTTTTCATTTCTATCAGTGGTAAACTTGATACGTTTTGTTGCTTTTGCTCAGTTCTGCTGTGTTTTTTGACATTTTTTAGTCCTTCAAAAAGAACCTTTGTATACGAATTAAGTTCATTAAGCTTAATCGTTTTAGGGTTAAAAATATCTAATACTTTTCCACTTTTCATAACTGCTATTCGATCAGCAGTAGCTTGTAAAAGAGCTATATTATGGCTTACTAAAATTACAGTAAGTCCACGCTGGCGACTACGGTCAATTATTAAATCTATGATCTTTCTTTGTGTACTTGCATCTAATGCGGTCGTTGGTTCATCTGCAATCAAGAGGTCTGGATCTTGAGAAAGTGCTATAGCAATCACTATCCGTTGTCTCATTCCTCCCGAAAACTGATCAGGGTATTGTTCATATGAATTTTCAGGGTCAGGAATTCCCACCTCAGATAACAGTTTATAAACTAAAGAACGGTTTTCTATACTTTTTGGCTTTTTTCCCTTAGCAAGATATATTGCTTCGCCTATTTGCTTTCCGATTTTCACTGAAGGATTTAGCGATGAGAACGGATCCTGCAATATGAAACCAATACGCAAGGCCAGTTTTTTCGTTTGAACGACCCTTACACCACTTTGAATTATTTTGTTTAAATCAAAAGAAACGTCACCGGTATTCAAGTGAGATGCGTTATGCAATCCAAACATAGATAAAGTTAGTAACGTTTTACCAGAGCCACTCTCACCTGCAACACCAAAAATTTCTCCTTTAATAACTGAAAAAGATACAGCCTCAACAATAGACTTTTTTATTTTTTTCAACCCCACACTATAATTCTCAACATCCAGGATTATTTCTTCTTCGTGATTTAATTTTTCACTTTCTTGCGCCATCAAACCCTCCTTATAAGGGGATCTAACTCTCGACGAAGTGCATCACCAACCACATTAAAACTGAGAGCACTAAAAAAAATTGCCAGGCCAGGAAATACTACAACCCACCACGCAGTGCTCATATATGCTCGCCCATCCGCAATCATTGACCCCCACTCTGGGGCAGGTATTTGGGCACCAACACCAATAAAAGATAAACCGGAAATTGAAAGCATAACTGCGGAAACATCCAAAGCGACTTGAATAATCAACACATCAAAAGCATTTGGCAAAACATAAAAAGTTACCTTTCGCCACAACGGCACTCCTAACACTTCTGCGCCTGCAATAAAGGGTTTTGAAAGAATATCTAAAGTTATCATTCTCGATAGTCTTGCGTAGTTAGGCCACCAGCTGAAAATTAGCGCCCAAATAGCCGCTTCTAGGCTCGCTCCCAAAGCAGCAGCAAAGCCTAGAGCCAAGATAAGTGGAGGAAATCCCAGCCATATATCTGCAATTCTCATCAAAATATTATCAATCCAACCGCCTGCAAATGCTGAAAAAATACCTATCGTACAACCAATAACTAATACCACAAAGATTACCGTAAATGTAGAAAGTACAGTTAATCTAGCTCCTGATAAAACTCGACTTAGAACATCCCGGCCAGCCCCATCCTGCCCTAGTGGATGTTCTAGTGAAGGCGGCTGTAGTTTTCCCCGAAAATCTATCTGGGTAGGATCATAAGGCACAATAAAATCACCCAAAATAGAAATCAAAATAATAAAGAATACTATCCCCAAGGCTAACTTTTCAAAAGGTGACTTTACAAAAAAAGTCAAATTTAAAAAGGATTTCATTTGTCCATGCGTCCTCTGGGATTTAAAATATATAGTAATAAATCAACAACCAAATTGGCCAATAGAAATACTATTCCAACCACCAAAACTACAGCCACAACAGCATGTATATCTGACTGGGTAACAGCCTTGACTGCATAACGACCTATACCTGGCCGACCATAAATTTCTTCAACAAGAACTGTAGCACCAAGCATCCAGCCAAATTGCATTCCAAAAACTGTCAAAGACGGTGGAGCACCATTAGGAAAAACATGTTTGAACATAATGCGTGGTTCACTCGCTGCCTTAGTTCGTGCCAGCAAAACATAATCTTTTTGAAATTCACTTATCATAGCAGTCCGAGTTATGCGAAGACCAACCGCTGTAAATAGAAGGCTGAGGGAAAACGCAGGTAAGATAAGGTGTTTTAAAGCGTCAAAAAAAACATCAAGTCTTCCCATTATCAAACCGTCTAATAGAAAGAAGCCAGTATGACCTTCGAAAGTCCGATATTCGAAAGAAAGTCTGCCAGCTATTGGCAAGAGTTGCAATTCGCCTCCAATAACGTTTTGTAAGATAAGCGCTGTCCAAAATATTGGCAAACCCGCACCAATCATAGCGAATAACCTAACTGAACTATCAAATCGCGTATCATTATAGCGCGCCGAGCATAAACCGAGTGGTAGAGAAATCACAAGGTTTATCACCATAGCTATAATGACCAGCTCAAGAGACGGCGGGAGTTCTCTGATCAAATCTTCTAGAATCGGTTGATGAGTAAACCATGACTTACCTAAGTCACCCTGAGCTAACTTTCCTACATAAATTAAGAATTGTTGCGTAAGCGGCTTATCTAAACCCATTTCCGATCGTAGCAACTCAATTTTTTCTGCTCCAGCATTAGGACCTGCCGCAACTATGGCAGGATCACCAGGAACAACTTGGCTTAATAGAAATGTTATTGAGGTTAAAATAAATAGGGATAGTAAAGAAAATACAAACCTTTGGAAAAAGTAATGCATATAATACTATCCCTACTGACGCCTAATCTACAGAAATATCCATGTAATTAAATGTCTGGTGGTGCGCCACGCTGTAGCGATAGCCTTTTACAGCACTAGACATTGCAACAACCGAACCTGGCAATGATACCGTGATAACTGGATATTCAGTACCAATCATCTGCTGAGCTTTTGCATACAGAGTGGCTCGTTCATTTTGATCTGCTAAAGATGCGGCTTGGTTTAGCAATGCGTCAACTTCAGAATTAGAATATTGAGCCCAATTATATCCACCATTGTATCCAGTGTTTTGGCTATTAAATGAAGTATTTAAAATAGCATGTGGATCGGGAAAGCTTGGAAAATTATATATCATATTTATATCAGAGGTAGTGGCCAAGTCCTGCACAGTTGCAGCTTGTGCCGGCCATGTCATACCTTCTGCTTCCAATTTTATGCCAAGTTGAGAAAGATTTGATTGTAATTGTTCAACAGCAGCTTGCTCCTCTTCTATCGCCGGCAAATAACGAACTTTAAGTGTGCTACCAGCCCAGCCATTTTGGTCTACAAGCTCTTTGGCAGCAGCCATGTTGAAAGGTAGTTCTGTTCCTGTCGAATGTCCCATCCAGTCTGGAGGCAACGGGCCGTCTGGCATAGTTCCAAAGCCTTGTAAAACGTAATCCAAGTGAAGTTTCCGATCGAAGGTCTGTGCTAGCATTTTTCTAAATGAGGCATCACCAACCAAGCCATCACTCGAAGTATTAAATTGAAAGTATAGTGGAGTTGCAGCCGCTCCTATATCAACACGAAAGCCGTCTGCGTCCATTAAAGAAAGTTTATCCTGCACAGTGATATCGGGTGCGATATGAACTTCGCCAGACTTCAAGAGCGCTAATTGAGTAGAGGGCTCCGCAATGTATCGGAAAACCACTTCAGCTACATGGTCACCATCCCATCCACCCCAATAACCTTCAAAGGCATTTAGGGTAACCACTTCTGTCGGTTTGTATGTTTTTACTGAATAAGGGCCAGAACCAGCGGCATTAACTGCTAGCCAACCTCGGCCGTTATCATCTGACATATGTGGCTCTACTTGCGCTTTACTTACTATATAGATACGCGAGAGCGCCGAAATGAAGGGGCCAAAAGGTGCATCCAAAGTCATTTTAACAGTGTAGTCATCTATTGCTTCTGCCGATTTGAAGGGGCCCATATCATTTAAGACCGCAGCCGATGCGGCTTGTAAGCGATCAAGCGTAAAAACAACATCAGCAGAGGTCATAGAGCTACCATCGTGAAACTTCACATCGCTTCGTATTTTAAATGTATATTGCAAACCGTCGTCAGAAACTTGCCAATCTGTAGCAAGCTGAGGACTGACTGAAGTTTCACCCGCCTTGAATTGTACAAGTGCATCATAAACTCCAACCAACAATTGGTTAACAGTAGAATTTGTTGCATTTGCTGGATCTAGGTTCTCGGGTGTCTCATTCTCAGCTATAATGAGTGTTCCTGCAACATCTGCTGTAGCAGTAAAGGGAATGGCCAGACTGACGCTTACAGCTGTAAAAGCGCTGGCTAGTAGATTACAAATTTTCATAATTTCCTCCAATTATTCTTAATTTAAATCTGGTTTTTTCTTGCAGCATTTCAAAGTGGATACAAAAGATAATAATGAAACAATTGTATCCAACTTGTATACAATTATATCGCAAAATACGATTCGGGCAATGAGTAACGTTTAAAGCTTGTTGAATAGAAATTGACGAGCGGTCTGTAAACATTTTTTGAACGCATATTGTGCTACATGATTAAAATACGAGCAAACCAAAAAACAATATCTGCTTAGAAATTAGAGGGTTGAAAATTATGCCCAGTGGTCGAAGAAAAAAAATAAATTATCAGTAGAATAAACGCAAAAATAGAAGGGGCGGTTAATACCATTAAAGCTGTTCAAAACATAAAAAGTCCAACTAGATAATAACGCAGTCTGCAGCAAGTATAAATTGCTTTCTTAAAGCAGCCCAAACTAATGGATAATTAACGCGGCAATATATCCAACAAACGAAAGGCAAACCAATAGGTACAAAAGAGCCTGCCATTATTTTTTAAGTTTATTTGGTTGCGGGAGTAGGATTTGAACCTACGACCTTCAGGTTATGAGCCTGACGAGCTACCGGGCTGCTCCATCCCGCGCCATTTGGGATATCGATGAGAGAGATCTTATCTACTTATTAGGTTTGGCAGTGACTTACTCTCCCACACCTTAAGATGCAGTACCATCAGCGCTTCGGTGCTTAACGGCCGGGTTCGGGAAGGGACCGGGTGTTTCACTCGTGCTATGGCCACCAAACCGAATAAATAGATAAGTATCAACACTACCTTTATTAAAGGCAGAATGTCCAAATTGTATTAGTGTATGACTTTTGGATATGATTAGTAATCTGATTATTACTGGATCAAACCAAGCCTATCGAGCCATTAGTACCGGTCAACTGAACATGTTGC
>JBJLGF010000058.1:0-31835 GCA_045564975.1 Paracoccaceae bacterium | reverse complement strand
GTAAGCCAACACTGTTCAAAACTTTCTAATTCTTCAGGCATAATATGCCTTTCAATTACTGAAATGCCTTTTTCTTTTAAAAGATCAATTACTGTTTGGCGGGTGATCCCATTTAAAAATGCGTCAGGGGTGGGAGTATGCACGGCTCCATCTTTTACAAAAAACATGTTGGCCCCCGTTGCCTCAGCAACATAGCCTCTATAATCGAACATCATAGCATCTGAACAACCCTTGTCTTCGGCTGAATGTTTGGACATGGTTGCAATCATATAAAGACCGGCAGCTTTTGCCTGAGATGGCGCTGTTGCTGGATCGGGTCTTCTCCACTTGGCAATATCTAATTTTGCTCCTTTAA
The DNA here is from genome assembly GCA_045564975.1 of Paracoccaceae bacterium. Taxonomy (GTDB): domain Bacteria; phylum Pseudomonadota; class Alphaproteobacteria; order Rhodobacterales; family Rhodobacteraceae; genus Salinivivens. The sequence goes on along the minus strand of JBJLGF010000058.1, from coordinate 31,480 downwards.
ATTTCGCATCGCCGTAGTAATTTCCCCACGACCAAACGGCCACAGCAACTCGAACAGGGTTTCTTGATGAAGCAACTCCCATATCCTCGCCCGCGCCGCGCCAGGCAAAAGCTCTTACGTAAGCTTCCGTAAGACCATTTTCTTCTAACGCTTGATATTTAGCCTTTTCTATTTCTTCGACAGAATAAGGTATTTCAAAATCAATTAAATTGGCTGATTTCTTAAATCTTTCAGAATGCTCCAGGCTTTTAAATATTTTACCGTTATAAGCACGTTCACCTTCAAATACAGAACTTGCATAATGCATGGCATGCGTAAGGACATGAACATTGGCGTCTCTCCAATCAATGAAGTTTCCATCTAACCAAATTTTACCATCCCGATCATCGTAGCCACCTGACATAGTAAACCCTTTCAAATTGCCCACTGTTTTCAAAAATTACAAAATTGAGACCGAAACGGACATAAAATTTCGCAAAATGTCAGATTGGGTAACATTTGATACTTACAATGTCAATAAGACTGACTTATTATGAAGCATCTTTGGAGATCTAATATGAGCAACTCAATTAACATCACTGGCGATTCACTTCTTTACCTCACAGACAACCAATTGCGGCACGGTATTGAGGCAATGTTTTTCGCATATCGCGGCTTTACCGCTGACCCGGACAGAATCTTGGAAGAATACGGTTATGGGCGTGCTCATCACCGAGCTGTTCACTTCATAAATGGATCACCAGGAACAACTGTAAATAATTTACTGAGTATATTAGGAGTAACAAAGCAGTCATTAAACAGGGTCTTAAGAACCTTAGTGAATGACGCACTTGTTGAGGTGAAAATTGGCACTCAAGACAAAAGAGAGCGGCACCTTTACTTGACCAATCAAGGACGCGAACTCCAAGAACGTTTATCATCAGCACAAAGTGATAGGATGCGAAGAGCTTTTAAAAATGCTGGCCCTAACGCTGTTTCGGGTTTTAAAACAGTTCTAGAAGCGATGATGGACCCAGAACTTAATAGAATTTACTCAAAATTAAGAAAAGAGGGTCAGTAACATGGATCCGCATCTTTTAATTGTGGATGATGATGAGCGAATTCGTTCTCTTTTACAGCAATTTCTTATTCAAAATGATTATTTAGTATCAACTGCTGAAGATGCCAAACAAGCCAGAACGCTTTTGTCTGCAATAGAATTTGACTTGATCATTCTCGACGTAATGATGCCCAGTCAAGATGGTATTTCATTTACCGCTGAACTTAGAAAATTACAAAATAAAACACCAATTTTATTGCTTACAGCTAGAGGGGAAACCGAGGATAGAATAAAAGGGTTAGAAGCCGGCGCAGATGATTATCTTCCTAAACCCTTCGAACCCAAAGAGTTACTCCTGCGTATTAACGCAATTCTACGCCGAATGCCCGATTTGAAAGAAGATCAAATGATGCCAAAAACTTTGAATTTTGGCAATTTGAATTATGATGTTGCACGCAATGAACTTTGGGAAGGCGAAAACCAAGTACGCTTGACAACTACAGAAAGTCAACTGATGAAAATCTTTACCTCTGCAATAGGTGAGCCTATATCACGCGCGGATTTAGTAACATCTCTAGGAAGAGATGTTAGTTCAGCGCAGGATCGCGCAATCGATGTACAAATAACAAGATTGCGAAGGAAAATAGAGGTTAATCCTAGCCAACCAAGATACCTTCAAACGGTCAGGGGAGCCGGTTATATGCTTCTTTTCGATTAATTGAAAAACCGACTATTTTTCTCCCTCGTTTAAACTTGCAGTTACATAATTAACGCTAAGGTCTCTATCAGATAAAGCCCACGACCACTTTATAGGATTAAAAACAAACCCCTTTTTATCAACAGGCGTAAGACCAGATTTTGAAATAAGTTTATAGAGCTCATCTGGCTTTATGAATTTTGACCATTCGTGAGTCCCTTTTGGAAGCCACCGCATGACATATTCAGCTCCAACAATCGCCATGGCAAAACTCTTGGGATTACGATTAATTGTGGAACAAATCATCAGTCCACCTTTTACTAAAAGTTGCCGGCATGCCGTTAGATAGGAAAGCGGATCAGCTACATGTTCTACAACTTCCATATTAAGAACTACGTCAAACTTATTGCCACTTTCCACCAACTCCTCCGCTGTTCCGACTCTGTAATCAATTGAAAGGTTAGAGCGATTTGCATGCGCTTTTGCTACAGGAATATTCCGTTCGGCTGCATCTACCCCAACTACCGTAGCACCTAAGCGCGCCATAGGCTCACAGAGAAGACCTCCCCCACAACCTATATCTAAAATTTTCAAACCTTTGAAAGGCTCTTTGCTCTTAACATCGCGGTCAAATTCTAAAGCTATTTGGCTTACAATATAATCAAGCCTACATGGGTTGAGCATATGCAAAGGCTTAAATTTTCCATCAGGGTCCCACCACTCATCAGCCATGGCCTCAAATTTTGCTACTTCTTTGGGGTCTATTGTATCAATAACAGCTTTCATTTGACACTCCGTCTGGTCATTTACCACTAAAGTACCATATAATCTAAATATGGATAAATTCTCTGGTCAAAAACGCGCAGCTCAATTTTTATTTCCATCAATTGATCCCTTTTACAGCACGATGCTGGAGGTCGGCGGTGGCCACGAAGTTTACGTTGAAAGATGCGGTAACCCTAAAGGTAAATCTGTAATCGTATTGCACGGTGGACCCGGAGGTGGTTGCAGCCCCGTTATGAGGAGGTATTTTGATCCTACTAAGTACCATATCATTCTCTTTGATCAACGCGGATGTGGCCGTTCTAAACCACAAGCATCAATCAAAAACAATACAACTTGGGATCTGGTGGCGGATATAGAAATCATCCGAAAAAAATTCGAAATATCAGATTGGTTAGTATTTGGTGGAAGTTGGGGAGCCACGCTTGCATTAATATATGCCCAGAAGTTTCCAAAACGCGTTAACAACCTTTTGCTTCGTGGAGTTTTTTTAATGACGAAGCCAGAGTTGCAGTGGTTTTATGGTGGGGGCGCTGGGCAATTTTGGCCTGATGTTTGGAAAAAATTTAAAGATCCAATACCAACTGATGAACAGCCGGACCTCATACAAGCATATAATAAGCGACTATTTTCGGGAAATCTTAGAGAAGAAATGGAGTTTGGTCAGCATTGGTCATCTTGGGAAAATGCCCTAGCGTCTATTGCCTCTGATGGAATTTCAGCTCGGGCACCAGCAGATTATGCTCGGACCTTCGCGCGCCTTGAAAATCATTACTTTATAAACAATGGTTTTTTGGAGGATAAAGATGCGATTTTGAGCAATATGGATAAAATAAAAGATATTCCCGGTAACATTGTGCAGGGAAGGTTTGATATGATTTGCCCACCAACCAGCGCTTTTAAGTTGCATGAAAAATGGCCAAATGCCAAGATTACGATAGTTTCCCAAGCTGGACACGCTATGTCCGAGCCAGGCATATCCTCAGAACTGGTAAAAATAACAAATGAACTCGCATCTTGAGATAGAAAGTAAATTATTTTTAACTCGATGTAATTAAAACTTGGATAATTTAAATGACATTACGAAACGACGAAGCTTTAGACTTTTTACTAAACCGCCGTTCTAGACCAGCCAAAACACTAACTGGCCCAGCTCCATCAAAGGAAGAGTTAACTGTAATTTTAGAAGCCGGCACTCGTGTACCTGATCATGGTAAATTGGAACCTTGGAGACTTAAAGTTTTAGAGAAACCCGCATTGGAAAAAATTGCTGTCTATGCAAAAAAATACTGTGATTCAATCAATTGTGATGAAACCGTTACGGCAAAAGCAGTGAAACAATTTGAAGATGGTGAGTTAGGTGTGCTTGTTATTGAAGTACAAAAGCCCTCAGAAAAGATACCAGAAATTGAGCAAACATACTCTGCAGGGGCTGTTTGCCTAAGCCTTGTTAATGCTGGGCTTGCCGCTGGCTGGGGAGCTAATTGGCTAACGGGATGGTTATCACATGATAAAAAGTTTGTAGCAGAGACTTTCGGACTACGAACAAACGAGCGGGTTGCTGGAATAATTTACTTTGGAACCGAAACAGTTACTCCATCTGAGCGGCCAAGACCTAACCTTTCAGAAATTGTAACCTGGGATTGATTTTAGTGGTGAGCCGTACAGGATTTGAACCTGTGACCCACTGATTAAAAGTCAGTTGCTCTACCAACTGAGCTATAAGTCAGTGCACGCTCATCCGATTAAAAATATCTATATCGTGAATTGTAAGGTTTCCCGATAAAATAACGGAAGCAATAATTATCCAAATAACTGCAGATATACCAGTTGTTATCCAGGCTTTCTTTTTTAACTTGTGGTTCGCAGGTGCTCCAGCATGAGTTCCAGGTTCAACTTCTCCAACATCACCTTGCGTTTCAAGTCTGATAGGAATGACAACCAAGAAAACCAAAAACCAGATGACAAAAAAAAGAACTAACGCAGAAGTAATACCCATATAAAATTAAACCTGCTCTAGTTCTATAAGTGTTCCAGTAAAATCTTTAGGGTGCAAAAACAAGACAGGCTTGCCGTGAGCCCCAATTTTTGGTTCACCCGAACCTAAAATTCGCGCTCCCTCAGAGCTTAAGTGATCTCTTGCTCTAATAATATCCTGAACCTCATAGCATACGTGATGTATCCCGCCTGAAGGGTTTTTCTCCAAGAAGGCGTCGATGGGACTGTTTTCACCTAATGGGTGTAATAACTCAATTTTAGTATTTGGAAGTTCAATAAATATAACAGTCACGCCATGATCTGGCTCATCTTGAGGTTCCCCAACAGATGCCCCCAACATTTGTTTATATTGAGCGGCTGCTTCCATTAAATCAGGAACAGCTATAGCAACGTGATTTAATCTACCGATCATTTTAAACTCCAATTATTCTTGCGGAATTACTCGCAAGTTTAATTCCATTAATTGATCCGGCTCTGGTCCACTAGGAGCCTCCATCATTAAATCTTCAGCTCTCTGGTTCATTGGAAACATAATAACTTCTCTAATATTTTGCTGATCTGCTAACAGCATGACAATCCTATCAATTCCTGCAGCACAACCACCATGGGGTGGCGCCCCAAACTGAAAAGCATTTACCATTCCGCCAAATCTATTTTTAACTTCATTTTCATCATAGCCAGCAATTTCAAATGCCTTAAACATAATTTCAGGGCGATGATTTCTGATAGCTCCGGATACTAATTCATAACCATTACATGCCAAATCATATTGAAAACCTTTTACCTGCAAAGGATCACCTTCTAGGGCCTCCATCCCACCTTGAGGCATTGAAAACGGATTGTGCTCAAAATCTATTCTGCCGGTCTCTTCGTCTTTTTCATAAATTGGAAAATCAACAATCCATGCAAAGGCAAAGCGATCATGATCTGTAAGATTGAGCTCATCACCAATTACATCTCTGGCTTTGCCTGCAACTTTTTCGAAATTTTTAGGCTTACCGCCCAAAAAGAAAGCGGCATCCCCTGTCCCAAGGCCTAGCTGGGCACGCAAGGCTTCTGTTCTTTCAGGACCAATATTTTTTGCAAGCGGTCCGGCAGCTTCCATCCCATCGCCATTGTCTCGCCAGAATATATAACCCATTCCAGGAAGACCTTCTTTTTGAGCAAAAGCGTTCATTCTATCACAAAACTTTCTACTACCGCCGGTAGGAGCAGGAATGGCTCTAATTTCTGTACCGTCTTGCTCTAATAAATTAGCAAATATTGCAAAACCAGAACCTCTAAAATGTTCAGAGACGTCTTGCATTTTTATGGGGTTTCTCAGGTCAGGCTTATCAGTTCCATACCACTTCGCGGAATCTTCATAGCTAATTTGAGGCCACTCGGCAGGATTATCTATTTTACGATTGGAACCAAATTCTTCAAAAACCCCAGCTATAACAGGAGAGATTGTATCAAATACATCTTGCTGGGTAACGAAACTCATTTCCACATCAAGCTGATAAAAATCCGTTGGAGAGCGATCTGCACGTGGATCTTCATCTCTAAAACAGGGAGCAATTTGAAAATATTTATCAAACCCAGAAACCATTATCAGCTGCTTAAACTGCTGCGGAGCTTGGGGAAGTGCATAAAATTTACCAGGATGCAGTCTAGAGGGTACTAAAAAATCTCGCGCGCCTTCTGGGCTTGAAGCCGTTATGATCGGTGTTTGATATTCTCTGAAATTTAAGTCCCACATTCTTTTCCGAATAGACGCAACGACATCAGACCTTAATGTCATATTTTGCTGCATGACTTCTCGTCGTAGGTCCAAATACCTATACTTTAAGCGTGTCTCTTCCGGATATTCTTGATCACCAAAAACGATTAGGGGTAGCTCTTCAGAAGCTCCCAGAACCTCCAAGTCACGTACAAATACTTCGATTTCCCCAGTTGGGATTTTTGTATTGACCAAACTTTCGTCTCTAGCCTTAACATTCCCATCAATTCTTATACACCACTCCGACCGAACTTTCTCCATTTCTGAGAAAACTGGGCTATCTGGATCACATAAAACTTGGGTAATACCGTAATGGTCTCTTAAGTCTACAAATAGCACACCTCCGTGGTCTCTTATTCTATGAACCCAACCAGACAGTCGAACGTCACTTCCGACGTTTGTTTTATTTAAATCAATACATGTATGACTACGATAAGAATGCATAATTAATATTCCAAAGCGAGTTTTGTAATCGCGATACAACTCTTTGTTCGTCAGATGTCAAGTCTAGTGGCTCAAAACAGCCTCAATTTCACCCCGGAGGGCATTTCCAACAGTTATTTTTTCGGCTCTTTGAAGGTCAGAAAAGGTTACAATTTTAACTTTGCAGCTGGCATCTTCAATTTTTTTTCTTCTCAGCACCCCAGGCAAACATCCACTTGAGAGTGGCGGGGTTAACCAATTGCCTTCTATTTTGACAAATATATTTGTTATGGTTCCTTCACATACTTCATTACGTTCATTGAGATAAATAAATTCATCTATTCCATCAGGCAAATTTGCCCTTTCGGCATCGTACAAAACTCGGTTGGAGCTTTTGTGCAATAACCAAGGGTCGGAAGAGCTCAAAATTGAGTTTGAAAGCGTCAAGACCCAAGTTTTAGAATTAGGACTGAGAGGTGCAGTTGTAAGATTAATTGTGCCATCAATTCGCAACGTTAGTCGGCATCGAAGGCGGCTTTGCGAGTTAATTTCGAGTATCTTTTGCTTAATTTTAATTATTTCAAATTTAAACTTCAAGTTTGCAGCCGACTTACACATTCGCTCTAAATGCAAATCAATGTCCGGAGCGCCCTTCTCCGGATCCCACAGGAAAGTTTCAATCAATTCTAGATCTTTTCGGATATTTGGGTAAACCGGGATTTCCAAAGTGCTTCCTCGTACTCAGAATTCGAAGTGCTATCAAAAACAACTCCACCGCCAACATTCAATACTGCTTTTCCATTTTGCATCAATAAAGTTCGGATAGCCACATTGAACTCAGAGCTTCCATCAGGGGCCATCCACCCAATCGTGCCACAATAGATATCGCGAGGTCTTTGTTCCAACTCGTGTATTATCTCCATTGCCCGGATTTTTGGAGCACCTGTTATTGAGCCACACGGGAAGAGTGCTGCAAATAACTCTGCAATTGTTGTTTTTTTGTTCATTTCACCAATGATTAACGATGTCATCTGGTGAACAGTTTCATAAGTCTCTACTCGATACAGCTCTGGCACCTTAACCGTTCCAACCTTGCTTATTCTCGAAATATCGTTCCGCAACAAATCCACGATCATAAGATTTTCAGCACGATTTTTAATATCATTTTTTAGGAAATTTAAATTTTGTTTATCTTTTTCAACATCTAGATCGCGTGGCTGTGTCCCCTTCATAGGCCTAGTGGAAATATTCATCTCGCTATCAGTTTTAAAAAATAACTCCGGTGATCTCGAAAGAATGGATGTTTCACTATCCAAGTCAACAAAAGCGCCATGTTTAACTTTTTGTTTTTTTTGTAGATCTTTATAGAAGGTCCAGGGGTCGCCTTCGAAATCAGCAAACAGACTAAATGTTAGATTGGCCTGATAAATATCGCCGGCCTCAATATAAGCTAAAACTTGGTCAAAGGCGTCTTTATAATGCGTTTCATCCCAATCTGAAACAAACGAAGATATTGAGTAAGAAGAGTTTGCTAAATTTAAGCTACTTGGCCCATCGAAAACACCAAACTGAATGAGAGGAATGGCCTGGCTTGAATGAGATAAGCAGGAAAGTTTTGGCTCCAAAGCATATGATAACTCATAGGAAGCTAGCCCCGCTATCCAATATCCATCATCCAAATATTTTTCAAGCGCTTCTAAAGCTATACTGACTTCAGCAGACTGATATGCCTTTATAATTTTCAGAGGATTTTTAAACCAATGTAGGCTCGTCTTTGGCGCTGTATCAAAATGGATTTTCAAAATTTATGCCTTTAGTGTTACCATAAACTTATAGCCTTGCTTGTAACTATATTACAGGTCTGAAACCGGATATTTTTCGAAAATTTACGATACCTCTTGCACCGGAGGTAATGTCCACTATAACCCATGACAATTTGCTCAAGCATGATCCAGCAATACTGCTAAGATCTAGAAAAAGAAGAATGCCTAAGAGAACAGATATCAAATCTATAATGATTATTGGTGCAGGCCCTATTGTAATTGGGCAAGCCTGTGAATTTGATTATTCTGGAGCGCAAGCATGCAAGGCACTTATAGAAGAGGGTTACCGGGTAATACTTGTTAACTCTAATCCGGCTACAATAATGACAGACCCAGAATTAGCCGATGCTACTTATATCGAACCTATTACCGCAGAAGTCGTTGCCAAAATCATTGAAAAGGAGCGGCCCGACGCTCTGTTGCCTACCATGGGTGGTCAAACAGGCCTTAATACAGCACTTGAGTTAGAGTCTATGGGCGTTTTGGACAAATTTAATGTCGAGATGATTGGAGCAAAACGCGACGCTATAGAAATGGCTGAGGATAGAAAATTGTTCCGTGAAGCCATGGATAGATTGGGACTCGAAAACCCAAAAGCTACTATCGTTACTGCCCCAAAAAATTCAGACGGAACGGCGAACCTAAACGAAGGCGTTCAAATTGCTCTAAACTCACTAGATATGATTGGGCTGCCCGCAATTATCAGACCAGCTTTTACGTTAGGTGGTACAGGAGGCGGCGTGGCATACAATCGAGCGGACTATGAGCACTTCTGTCGAACTGGAATGGACGCATCTCCGGTAAATCAAATTCTAGTCGATGAATCCTTACTTGGCTGGAAAGAGTTTGAAATGGAAGTTGTTCGTGACAAAGCGGACAATGCAATTATCGTTTGTGCAATCGAAAACGTTGACCCCATGGGCGTTCATACAGGAGATTCAATTACCGTTGCACCGGCGCTAACGCTAACCGATAAAGAATATCAAATTATGCGAAACGGCTCCATCGCTGTATTACGAGAAATTGGCGTTGAAACTGGCGGATCTAATGTTCAGTGGGCAGTGAACCCAAAAGACGGCCGGATGGTCGTGATTGAGATGAATCCAAGAGTTTCTAGATCCTCAGCACTTGCCTCAAAAGCAACCGGCTTTCCCATTGCAAAAATTGCTGCAAAATTGGCCGTTGGGTATACTTTGGACGAGTTAGACAACGATATAACAAAAGTAACGCCTGCTTCTTTTGAGCCAACAATTGACTACGTCGTAACTAAAATTCCAAGATTTGCATTCGAAAAATTTCCAGGGTCTGAACCTTACCTTACGACTGCTATGAAATCTGTTGGCGAAGTGATGTCAATTGGCAGAACTTTCCATGAAAGTTTGCAAAAAGCCTTAGCATCTATGGAAACAGGCCTCACCGGTTTTGATGAAATCGAAATACCAGGTTCTGACGACACCTCGTCAATCATAAACGCCTTGAGCAAACAAACTCCCGATAGAATATTAACGATCGCCCAGGCAATGCGCTTAGGGATTGAAAACGATGATATTCAAGCCGTTACGATGTATGATCCCTGGTTTATTGAACGCATCAGAGAAATTGTTGATACAGAAGAAAGCGTTCGAAATACAGGATTACCATCTTCTGCAGAAGATCTAAGAAATTTAAAGATGCTAGGATTTACCGATGCCCGCTTAGCTAAAATTACTGGTTCATCTGAATTAGACGTCAGAAAAAAACGTCATGAACTTGGAATAACTGCAGTCTTTAAGAGAATTGATACATGTGCTGCAGAATTTGAGGCACAAACCCCATATATGTATTCAACCTATGAAGCTCCTATGCTCGGTGATGTGGAATGCGAAGCACGACCATCAGCAGAAAAGAAGGTGGTAATACTTGGTGGAGGGCCTAACCGAATTGGCCAGGGGATAGAGTTTGATTATTGCTGTTGTCACGCATGTTTTGCTCTTACTGACGTTGGCTATGAAACTATAATGGTTAATTGCAATCCAGAGACCGTATCAACAGACTACGATACATCAGACCGCCTATATTTCGAGCCGCTGACCTTTGAGCATGTTATGGAAATACTTAATGTAGAGCAGCGGAGCGGCACTCTTCATGGCGTAATAGTCCAATTCGGAGGGCAGACGCCACTTAAGCTAGCAAAAGCTTTGGAAGAGCAAGGTATTCCTATTCTGGGAACATCACCTGATGCTATTGACCTAGCTGAAGACAGGGAACGTTTCCAAGCGTTAGTGAATAAACTCCAACTTAAACAACCAAACAATGGAATTGCTTCAACTGGCCGCGAAGCCATGCAAATTGCTGATCAAATTGGTTTCCCTCTAGTCATTCGTCCTTCATACGTACTCGGCGGCAGAGCCATGGAGATCGTTCATAACCAAGAACAACTTGAAAAGTACATTAATAATGCAGTCGTTGTATCTGGTTCAAGTCCAGTTCTACTGGACGGATATCTTTCTGGAGCCGTAGAATGCGATGTAGATGCCTTATGTGATGGGACAGATGTGCATATAGCTGGGATAATGCAACATATAGAAGAAGCAGGTGTGCATTCTGGAGACAGTGCCTGTTCATTACCTCCCTATTCTCTTTCTCAAAAAGTAATTGAAGAGCTAGAAGCGCAGACCAAAGCTCTCGCAGTTGGACTTAACGTCGTAGGTCTAATGAATGTACAATTCGCCGTAAAAGATGAAGAGGTCTATTTAATTGAAGTAAACCCTAGAGCTTCCAGAACAGTCCCTTTTGTTGCTAAAGCAACTGACAGTGCGATTGCTTCTATCGCAGCACGGCTCATGGCCGGCGAAAAATTGTCAGATTTCTCCGAAAGAGAACCTTACAAGCAGGTTGGTTTCCACGAAAAATTACCAAAAACGGATCCTATGACACTAGCCGACCCCAATATGCCCTGGTTTAGTGTCAAAGAAGCCGTCATGCCGTTTGCACGATTTCCCGGAGTTGATACAATATTAGGTCCCGAAATGCGTTCAACTGGTGAGGTTATGGGATGGGACAGAAACTTTGCAAGAGCATTTTTAAAAGCTCAGCTTGGTGCTGGAATGAACCTTCCAACATCTGGAAAAGTTTTCTTCTCCATTAAAGATAATGACAAAACACCACTTCTTTTAGAAACGGCCAGGCTTCTAACAGAAATTGGTTTTGATTTAGTTGCGACAAGAGGAACAGCAGAATTTATTCAAAAAGATGGGATAAATTGTGACATAGTAAATAAAGTTCACGAAGGTCGCCCCAACATAGTAGATCGTATGAAAAATAACGAGATTTCATTGGTTATGAATACTACCGAAGGCGTGCAGTCTATCAGAGATAGCCGAGATATTAGGTCAGTAGCCCTATTTGACAAAATACCCTATTTCACAACGGCCGCGGCAGCAAACGCAGCCGCATTAGCCATTCAATCTTATGCCGAAGGTGAAATAGAAGTTAAACCATTACAAAATTAGCGATTTGAACAATAAATTTATAAAACTTATCGGTATTGCTAATTGAGATATCCCAAATAATCATTCTGAAGCTCTATCATAGTATCAAGTAGCTTCTCAGCTGATCTTGCATCGTCTACAACTGGATCCGCAAGTAGTGCAAAGTAAGCATCGCTTTTTGACTGATTTAAAACAGCTTCAGTTGTCATACGAATACAGCCAACCTGACTGCTTAAAAGAGAGCAAAAAGCCCTTGGATAATTATTTAGCCTAATTCCATGAACTCCTGATGAGTTTACTTTTGCGGGAATTTCAACAACTATATCTTCTGGTAAATCATTAATACAGCCGTTGTTTGGAATATTGACGGCCGCTTCTTCAGAATTCTCATCTTCCAAAATCGCCTCTAAAATCGGTATTATTCTTTCGTGTGATCTCTTTTCTAGATTGAAAAATTTCGAGTACTGACTTTCCGCTTCTGAAAAACTCATGCATTTCTTTTTATAATTTGTGTAAAATTCGTTAATTCCATCATGATCTGCAACACTATGACCCCAACTCAGGTACTCCCCCAAATGACTATCAACAGTTATCGGTAAAAACCCATACTTTTGGTAAAGCTGGAAAAATACACCCCTTTCACCGCCAGGCTTAGAGTGATGGTAATTATCATAGATGTTTTCATACTTTGAGTAAAATTTTTCAAATTTTTGATGAATTATTGGATATGCATCCTTACCAGTATCCTTGAAATTTGCATCGACAAGTATGCTTAAATGATTAAGCCCTCCTGCTCTAAAATTTATATTTGATCGGTCAGTGTTTAGAAGCAAAGGCAATTGCACTTCCATGGAGTAAATTTCATGACATAAACCAACAAATTTAAGCTGAGGAAACTTGGTCGTAACGGAGTGACAAATCCGTTGCATAGGATTTGAATAATTGAATACAAATGCTTCTGGGCAAATTGCTTGTATGTCCTCACAAATGGCAAGTATGGGCGGAATTATACGAAGAGAGTGAAATAAACCACCAGGGCCACCATTCTCTCCATAGATTTGCTTGAAGCCAAATTGCAGCGGTATTTTCCAATCCATATCCCAAAGGTCAAATCTATGACCAACTTCAATGGAAATTACACAAAAATCAGCGTCCTTTAACGCCTCACGCCGATCTGACACGGGCCTAATTACAAAGTTCAAATTATGCTCAGCCCTAAATTTTTCAGCAGCTTCAGCTATTTTTTTAAGTGAGTTTTCATTTATATCATGAAGAACAATCGTTGATCCGACCAAACTCTCTGACTGGAAAATATCATTGATTGTTCCCAACCCAAACACTGCACTGCCTGCACCTATTAATACTATTTTTTTCACTTCCGACACCTACTCTTCTAGGTAAATTTGACTTTTTAAAATAGCTTTAGATAACAGCTATCCACCTCAACGGACTCTGTCTCCATGTAATCTATGCCCTATTAGAGCAAGAAGAATAATCAAACCATTAAAGAATTGCCGCCAGGTTCCGCTCATTCCAACGGCCACAACACCAATTTCCATATAGGCTATTACTCCAACACCAAAGACAGCACCAACAATTGTTCCCAATCCACCCCAGTAGGGAGTTCCTCCGATAAAAACAGCAGCTAATGCGAGGAGAAGATAGCCAAAGCCTTGGGTGGGAAAAAAAGTGTACGTTATAAGTGTGGTAAACATACCCGCTATTGCAGCGCCTATTCCTACAAACATAAATGCTTTTATTTTTACCGCTTTAACATTCACACCCATCTGGGCTGCGCTAACTTCATTATCTCCCACATGGTGCACATGTATGCCAAAGACGTGTCTGTTAAAAAGGTAATAACTAAAAATTATAAAACCCAGAGCCCAAAGAACCTGAACTGGGAGACCATAAAATTTTCCCACAAGCATTGGATACATCCAATGTGTATCAATTTCCAGAAGCGTAATAGATCTGCTGTTAGTTGAAACAAATAAAAAACCTCTTATTAAAAACAAAACACCTAATGACGCGACCAAAGATGAGAGCCTACCAAAGACTATAAGCGCGCCCACAGACGCTCCAACGAGTGCACCAGTACAAATACCTCCAATAAATGCTATTGCTGGATCAATTCCTGCTGTTACAAGAAGTGCAAAAACATATGCCGAAAGCCCATATGTAGAGGCAAAGGAAAGGTCTATTTCACCAGAAGCGACCAAAAATACCAATGGAATGACCATAAATAATAATGTGGGCATCATAACAAAAACAGATTGATGAAGATTTGGTCTAATCCAAGCCTCTGGCGCACCTATTAGGAATACAATCATCAATAAGATAAAGTAGCCCATACTGCCCATAGCTCTTCCATTTTTATGGAAGTAGTTTTTGAATGCAGAATTTTTTACACTGCCCATTTTTAATGACCTTTTATTGTATCTCTCATAATTTTCATTAAGTTTTCTGCTGAAGCGACATCCTGTTTATCCAACTTATGGATAACCTCACCACGATCCAGGATCACAAATCTATCGGAAATATCATAAACGTGGTATATATTATGACCAATAAATAAAACTGAGCGCCCCGTCTCTTTAACATTTGAAATAAAATCAAATACTTTTTGGGTTTCATTAAGAGATAAATTATTGGTTGGCTCGTCTAAAACTATGAGCTCAGCTTCATTATATATTGCCCTAGCAATCGCCACGCCTTGCCTCTCCCCACCAGATAAGTTCCCAACGGGGGACTCGGCATCGATAAGTTCTGAGGTAAAACCAATTTCTCGAATTAGTCGGTTAGCAACATCAATTTGCTCTTTGTGCCTAACAAAGCCAAAAGGGTAAGTAAGTTCTTTACCCATAAAAATATTCCAAACTATTGATTGCTGGGGGCACAGGGCTCTATCTTGAAAAACTGTTTCAATTCCTGCTTCCCGGGCTTTAAGAGCACTCCATTTATCAACCGATTTACCCTGAATTTCTATGGAGCCTGTGTCAGGAGCATGAACTCCCACTAAAGTTTTAATCAAAGTCGACTTTCCGGCACCGTTGTCGCCGATAAGACCAACAACTTCGCCTTTTTCAACGCTTAAACTGACATCATTCAGCGCCGTTACACCCGCAAACTTTTTTGTTATATTTTTTAATTCAATAATTGTTGCCATCGCAAAACAGCTGGCTCAACAAATTGTTAAGCCAGCTTCCTTTTTTTAAACTATTTTTATCGAAGACCTGCGTCAGCGAGGGCTTTCACAGATTTATAATTATTTACGTCTACAAAACCTGCCCCTGTATCCTGGTTAATAGCTCCAGTACCAAGAACTGCTGTCTGACAAAGAGATAGGACAGGCAGGTAGCCTTGGAGAAACGGTTGCTGATCCGAAGTTAGGTGTACGTAGCCCTTTTCGAAGGCACTCATAATTTGCGGGCTGGTATCAAAACCTATTTGCAAAATTTCATTAGGACCATAACCCGCAGCTTTTGCTATACCCTCAGCAACATTCATAACGTCGCTTCCAGAATGAACAATAACTTTCGTACCAGGATTTGCATTCAAGGCAGCGCCAAAAACAGGTATAGCCAGGTTAGGGTCTGAGGCGTAATTGGTTTCGCCATCTACAACAGTTACGGTCATGCCATGTTCTTCAAAAATAATACGCGCACCATCTTCACGTTGCGCCCGAGCGTAGTCACCAACTGGAACCATTACTATAGCATGATCACCAGATTTAAGACCAAATTGTCGGATGGCTTCTCTAGCTAATGCTTTACCTTGAGTTGCAAGGTTTGCTCCAACATAACCACCTCCAAACTTAGCACGAACTCCGCCTGGATCGACATTTTGATATGTCATTATTATACCAGCAGCCGCAGCTTGTTTGGCCAACGGCATAAGGGCATCATCCCCTGGATGTCCCATCATCGCTATGGCATCTACACCAAGACCGATAGACTCTCGAAGCTGGCGAACCATTTTCTCAAAGTCCCACTCAGAATACAAAATTTCAGCATCAGCCCCAGTATCGCGGATCGCATTCATTGCACCTGCTGCAACAATGCCTGCGAAGCCTCCTGCTTCAGGCCCACCGGCATAAAAATGCATTTTTACATCTGAACACCAGTTTGCACCTAAATCTTGTCCAGTTGGCGCAGCTACAGCGGTCGTAGCAAGCTGCAAAGAAAATAGCGCCGCTAATCCATACTTAATTGATTTCATTGTTCCCTCCCAATTTGTTTTTGAGTATCGATTCGATATCTCATAGCTTAAACGGTATATCAGGACTTCTAATTCACCAAAATTTTTAAACAAATAGGTAAAATTAAGAATATTTTTTCTACTAAAAATACCGAAAAAATACGCGATATTTTATAGTTAAATTTAGCTAGTTGCTGTTTTTTATAAAATTAGAAAATTGATTGAGCTCTTCACCAGCAATATTGATATCATGTTCTGATGAGGGGTACTTTAAATCCCTAACTTCATTTGCAAATTTAGAATATGCTTTAATTGCCTTATTTTGCAAAGCGTCAAAATCCTTGTGAAGATCGGAGTAAACTTTTGCATGTCTAGGAATATGTCCCTTATTGTAGCCCAAAACGTCCTCAGAAAATAAGTATTGCGCATCACAATCAACACCACTTCCCATTCCAATGAGAAAAATTTCGACTGCTTTTGATATCTCAGTTGCCACTTTTGACGGGACAATCTCTAATTCCACTGCAAAGGCCCCCGCTTCTTGTATTCTGATAATTTCAGAAAGGATTTTTTTTGCTTCTACATTGGTCTTCCCAGCCGCCTTAAATCCACCATAGTGTGTTGATTTATAAGGTATAAAACCAGAGTGCCCTATTACAGGAATTCCCTCATCTGAAATAGCTTTAATTAACCGTGTACTCTGGGGACAATAAATCGCATCAGCCCCCTTATTCATTAGATAGAAAGATCTCTTTAAAATTGAATGCTCATCTAAATGAGCTCCATAACTTAATCCAATTGTAAAAAACGTTTTAGGCGCTGCTGCGCGTATTCTCTCGTAGTCGTTTAATTCAGAGGTAATAATCATATCAATGCCAGCTGCCTCACACGCTTCAGCTTCTAGCACCGTATGAGTATAAATTTCGGTAAGTTTCCTTTGCCCTCGGGAGCCTAATATATCTTTTACCGTCAATTTTTTTTGCATGTTTTTGGCTCCTATACGAATTTCCAACGGCTATCTTTCTCAATCAAGCAGAATTAACTGTTTGAGCCCCCGCATCGGGTAACTCAACCCTAATATGATAGTCGGGGTCTTTAGTTTGTTTCAAAACTGCTGGAATAATTTCTTTATAGGCATGGTAAAGAGACTTCGGCTTGGGAAGCTGCTCTTTTATAACCTCATGTAATTTAGGAAGCCTATGTGATGGAACCATCGGAAACATATGGTGCTCAATATGATATTCCATTTTCCAGTAAATAAAACTAAAGATAGGGTTTAAACGCACTGACCGGGTAGACAAACGGTGATCCTTAACATCCTCTTTCAAACCAACATGTTGGGTTATGCCCCAAACGATATTCAGCGTCGCAAAAAACTTTGGAATAAGAAGTAGAAAAATTGGAAGCCAAGAACTAGTAGCTACAGCAAGCAAAGCAATTCCTATCCATAAGCCAACATATATACGGGAGTTTCTTACGCAAGACGCTTGCTTATCCTGTGGAATACATTCACGCATAACGCGCGTGTTAACACCAAGCGCGTGCTGTAAAATTTCGTAATGTAATGACTTGTGCAAATTCAAAAGTCCAAATCCTGGTACGAAAATAATTAAAAACTCTACCAATGTTTTTGGTTTCCAAAAAATGCTACCCTCTACCTCGAAATCATGAGGGTCAACCGATGCGGTATAACTGTGATGAAGTGAATGACTCCAGTGGAATCGAACTGACTCAAAATTATTCATGAAACTTGCTATTTCATAGAAGAAGTCATTTAAGCCACGGGTTTTGAAAGCTGTTCTATGACCACACTCATGCCATATGGCGTCTGCACCCCCCCACCAAGTGCAGTAAGCAAGATATATTGGAATAAACCACCGGGTGCCCCAAGAGCTATAACAAAGCAAACCTAATACTAACAACGACACAAAATAAATGATTATATGTTTCCAACCTTCGAAATCACTACGCCTCGAAAGCTCTTTTAAGGTTTTACGATCAATTTTAATCTTAAACCAATCACTAGATGTGCTATTAATCCCGATCTGTGGTTTTTGTATTTCCATTTTTCTTTGCCACCCTACTATTTACCTCTTATAAAATTAGCTCAAACAAAAATTTAAACAACAAGGACGAAATAGATAATGGCGGACTGGACATTTGTTTGCAATACCTCAGACGTTGATTTTGAAGACCAATACAGATTTGATCACAATGATCGAACATATTGCATTTATCATCTAGAAGACGGGTTTTATGCTACTGACGGTCTTTGTACACATGAAGACATTCATCTCGTAGATGGCTTAATTGACGGCGAAGAAATAGAATGCCCTATGCATCTCGGAGTATTTAATATTAAGACTGGTAAAGTCATAATGGACCCACCTTGCGAAGACCTAAAAACATACAAGTTAAAAGTTGAAGACGAGCAAATTTTTATAAAACTATAAAAATTAAAAAATAAAATAAGTTAATGAGGGTTCAATTAAAATTGATTGGATAAATTTTTTAAGTTAGCCTGATTTCACACGAACCAAAAATATCTTTTCAAAGTAGAGTTTTTTATGAATTACCATACGCCTTCAAGTTTTTCAGACGCTTCTGCCATAGCGGCTAGTTCAAAAGGGAAAATCCGTTTTCTTGCTGGAGGTACGGATGTACTCGTTCAAATGCGCTCCGACATCATTACCCCAGATGACTTAATTGACGTAAAAAAAATTCAGGGTGTAAAAGACATCACCAAAAATAAAGATGGTAGCTGGACTTTAGGAATTGGCGTTTCAGGGGCTGAGATGTCAGAGCATGCAGAGTTTAAGAAAGCTTGGCCAGGCTTGGTGGAGGCCACAGATTTAATTGGATCAACGCAAATTCAAGGAAGAGCCACGATAGTTGGAAATCTATGTAATGGGTCACCTGCAGCAGATAGCGTACCTGCTCAAATTGCCGCTGGGGCTACTGTTTCAGTGATAGGCCCCTCAGGCGAAAGAATAGAAAAAGTCGAAAATATTCCCACTGGTCCAAGCAAAACATCATTAAAAAAAGGTGAACTGATCTCAGCTGTTCATATACCAGCTAGAGAAAAGAATGAAGGTGATGCCTACTTAAGGTTCATACCAAGAACAGAAATGGATATCGCAGTTGTGGGCTGCGCGGTTAGTTTGCGCTTGGATAATGGGATAATCACTGAAGCACGCGTAGCCTTGGGAGCTGTAGCACCCACCGTGCTATTAGTTGATGAATGCGCTCAGGCTATAATCGGAACCAAATTAGATAAAGCAGCGTTGAAAAAACTAGCCCAAGCGGCAGAGAAAGCATGTAATCCAATTGATGATAAAAGAGGAACGATAGAGTTTAGAACAGACATCGCTGGTGTTCTAGCCGTGCGCACTGCAAAAAAAGCTTATGATCGAGCCCAAGGAAAATAATAATGAGTAATATCCATGTAACTGCCAAAGTTAACGGAGACGATGTTGAGTTTCTATGTGATCCTCGGGAAACTCTCTTGGATGTTTTAAGGGACCGCCTTAACTTAACCGGAACAAAAGAAGGGTGCGGAACAGGCGATTGTGGCGCCTGCACTGTAACCATTGACGACCGACTAGTGTGCTCATGTTTAATGCTAGGTGTTGAAGCGAGTGGCAAAAGTATCGAAACAATTGAGGGTATGGCGAAAGGGGACAAACTGCACCCCCTTCAGAAAAAATTTGTTGAGTATGCCGCTTTGCAGTGCGGTATTTGCACACCAGGTATTCTGGTCGCAGCAAAAAATTTATTGGAAAAAAATCCTGACCCAAATGAAGAACAGGTGCGATATTGGTTAGCTGGTAATCTTTGTCGATGTACCGGATATGATAAAATTATAAGGGCTGTGCTAGATGCAGCAAAAGAAATGAGGGAAGCATCCTAATGGCAAAAGATGAACTCATAAATAAATTCAAATATATAGGTACCCGTCCCAACCGTCCTGATGGCTTAGACAAAGTAACAGGGCGAGCAAAATATGGGGCAGACTTTAATGCTCCAAATATGCTTCACGCGGCAGTACTCCGCTCTCCTCATGCTCATGCGCGTATTGTTAAAATTGATACGTCTAAAGCAGAGGCATTGTCAGGTGTAAAAGCTTTTGTAACTCGAGCTGATTTTCCTACTGGTTTAAAAGGAGAAGATTTTTATCTACAGGAAAATACGATAGCGGGTGATAGGGCTCTATATGATGGGCACGCAGTAGCAGCCGTCGCAGCAACATCAGCACTAGCAGCCAAAGATGCGATGAAGCTTATTGAAGTTGAATATGAAATTCTTCCTCACGTAACCGATGTTGATGAAGCCATGCAACCAGATGCGCCTGTAATAAGAGAGGGGGCACAAGATCATTCTGTTCCGGAAGGCTTACCTCCCAATATTGCGTCTTACATGGATTTTGGCCACGGCGACCTAGAGGCAGGATTTTCAGAAGCTGATCTGGTTATGGAAAACACCTATAAGACAGAAGCTGCACATCAGGGCTACATTGAGCCACATGCCTGTGTTGGACAACTTGGCCAAGATGGAAAAGGCGACATGTGGATCTGCACGCAAGGTCAGTGGTTTATCAGAAAAATGTGCGCGGCGGTTCTTGGACTAGAAGCTTCTCAACTTCGGGTTACGCCGTCAGAGATAGGTGGTGGCTTTGGTGGAAAAACTACAATTTTTTCTGAAGCCCTTTCACTAGCCCTTTCACGAAAAGCAGGTGGTCGGCCCGTAAAGTTGGTTATGACCCGATCCGAAGTTCTACGTGCCACAGGCCCAACTGCGTCCGCTTCAATGGACGTTAAAATAGGCATGAAGAAAAACGGACAAATGACAGCCGCTTCGGCAGTTTTCAGGATGCAAGGTGGAGCGTTCCCAGGGATGGCGCCGACAGGCATGGCATTAGAGTGTGCATTTGCTAATTATCATCTTCCTGCCGTACATCACATTGGTTACGACGTGCTTTCTAACCGGCCCAAGTCAGCAGCATACAGAGCGCCAGGATCTCCTATGGCAGCGTTCGCAGTAGAAAGTCTTGTGGACGAAATGTGCCGTGAACTAAATCTGGATCCCATTGATGTAAGGCTTTTGAACGGATCTAAAGAAGGTACCAAATCAAGTTTTGGACCAACGTTCAGAAAAATAGGACTTATCGAAACCCTGGAAGCTGCAAAATCCCATCCAAATTTAAATGTAGAGCTTGGCCCTAACCAAGGAAGAGGAATTGCTTCAGGGTTTTGGATGAACCATGGCGGAGAGACATCCATTTCTATGGCTTTGGGTGAAGACGGGACCGTTACTTTATCTATAGGGACACCAGATATTGGTGGGAGTAGAGCATCAATGGCTCTGATGGTCGCTGAAACACTGGGAATCCCATATGAAGATGTTCGGGTAAATGTCGTTGAAACTGGCTCTCTAGGTGTCAATGAACCAACCCACGGAAGTCGAGCAACTTTCGCTATAGGCAAAGCTGCAGTTGAAGCGTGTAACGAAGCTATCAAAGAAATGTGCCAACGTGCCGCCAACAAATGGGGCATTGATCAAGAAGCAGTCGATTGGTTTGATGGTGCCGCTCACCCAGCAGGACCAAATGCCGGTGACTTTCCTCCAATGACAATTAAGGAGATCGGTCGTCGAATGGGACGCACGGGAGGACCTATCTCCGGTCATCACGCGACTACCTATGGAGGCGCAGGAGAAAGTTTTGGTACGCACGTTGTTGATCTTGAGGTGGATCCAGAAACAGGAAGAGCCACAATATTGCGTTATCTTGTCGTTCAAGATGCAGGCAGAGCTATCCATCCGTCATATGTTGAAGGTCAGTTCCAAGGAGGGGCAGCGCAAGGAATAGGCTGGGCCTTAAACGAAGAATATATCTATGGCCAAGACGGCAGGTTGCAGAACGCAGGGTTTTTAGACTATCGGGTACCTGTCGCCTCAGACCTTCCTATGATAGATACAGTCATTGTTGAAGTACCAAGCGACAGCCACCCATTTGGTGTGCGAGGAGTTGGGGAAACAGGAATAGCGCCTCCACTTCCAGCAATTGCTAACGCAATCGCAGACGCGACTGGAAAACGCCTCCGGCATTTGCCAATTTCCCCTCCAAAGGTATTAAAAGCGATCAAGGAAGATAGCTAATGGCAGAAGTAAATCTGTGGTCAGGTTTGCGCCAATTCACTGACGGAGAGCTAGTAGTTAAAGTAAAAGCAGAAACTGTTGGTAAGATGCTCGACGAGCTTATTTCTATTTATCCAAACTTGGAGCCCGTGATAGAAGCGGGTGTTTCAGTTGCAGTTGATGGAGAATTAGTAGCTGGAGCTGACCACACACCTATTAAGCCTGAAAGTGAAATATTTCTACTTCAGCAATTCAAGGGTGGCTAAATAAATCTTTGGTAAGGTTTAAATTGGTACGCCATGTTTACCTGCCAGATCACGAATCTGATCCCATGTAGACACTGGTATTTGAAGAATATTCTGGGAAACCGACCGATATAAAAATTCCTGTCAAAACTCTATCGACTTGATCCGAGGCCAGTCTCAACCTTTTTTCATCTAATACAATTTTACTGGTAATTTCTTCCAAAAATCTCTCCGTATATTTACATTTTAGGATCTGGGTTTTCTGTATGACCGTCTACGGCTATGATCTGACCCGATACAAGTCTTGCTGCCTCTGAAGCCAAAAATACGGCCATAGCTGCGATATCTCTTGCCTCAATAAAAGTATTTAGAGAGGTGCCCGCCTTATAAGCTTGGCGCACAATATCCGCCTTCGTATTCTTTTGAATAGCTTCCCTTTCAATAACACCATTAATTCGATCCCCTTCGACACAACCAGGCGCAATAGCATTTACACGTATTCCAAATGAACCAGCTTCCATGGCAACGGTTTTCATTAAACCGTGTATCGCCCATTTGCTTGCCGAGTATGGTGAACGATAGGGAAAGCCATAGAGGCCGGCAGTTGATGAGGTAAAAATAATTGCTCCTCTGCATTGCTTTTTCATAATTGGCAAACAGCCTTTTACCGATAAAAAAGCTCCGATTAAATTAACGTCTAGACAATTTTTAAAAGCTGAAACACCCTGATCCTCAACAAGCTCTGTTGGCCCTGCCGTCCCTGCGTTTGCACACACAACATCTAAACCTCCCCATTTATTTTTTATTTCGTTAAAAAGCTCCATCATTGCATTTTCATCGCTTACATCAAGCTTAGTCTGTTCCCAATTTTTCGGGCATTTTGTTAAATCTTCTTCTGAAATATCTATTACCCAGACTTTGTAACCTTCAGCATAAAATGCTTCGGCTAGAGCATAACCAATGCCTGATGCCCCTGCTGTAATCAAAACTTTTTGCATCTAAAACATCATGCCTTACTTTTGGTCAACTTTTACGCCAAGCAGCCGGCCCAGATTTATGAACACTAGCTCCACTGTTATCAACAGCCACCAAAACAGGCATGTCTTCTACTCTAAGTTTATAAATCGCTTCCATACCTAAATCTTTAAAAGCAACGGGTTCGGCCTCCTTTATAGCTTTTGAGACTAGGTAGGCGGCGCCACCAACCGCAATTGCATAAACTGCTTTATGTTTTTTAATTGCCTCAATTGCTTCAGGTCCCCGTTCTGCTTTTCCTATCATTAGCTTCAAACCAGTATCACCGAGAACTCGGTCAGTAAATTTATCCATCCTTGTTGAAGTTGTTGGACCTGCGGGACCAATAGCCTCGTCACCAACGGCATCAACTGGCCCAACATAATAGATCGTTTGATTTTCCAGATTTACCGGCAGTGCTTTTCCCTCATCAAGAAAATTGACTATTCTTTTATGGGCAGCATCTCGTCCAGTGTAAATTGTGCCATTTAACAATAAAGTTTCACCTATTTTTAAACTAGCCAAAGTTTCTTCATTAAGATTGTCCACATCTACTCGGCGGGCATTTTTGTTCGCTTCATCAAGTAAAATTTCTGGCCACGCGTCCAAATCAGGTGTTTCAAACTTAGGAACGCCCGTTCCATCTAGAGTGAAATGTAAATGACGCGTTGCTGCACAGTTCGGGATTAAACCAACAGGAAGAGATGCTGCATGGGTCGGAAAACTTTTTAATTTTACATCCAAAACAGTAGTGACACCACCTAACCCCTGGGCTCCTATACCCAGAGCATTTACTCTTTCATATATTTCAATCCGTAATTCTTCCGATTTATTTTTAGGGCCATTTTTCAATAACGCTTGCATATCAAGTGGATCATTTAATGCCTTTTTTGCCATTGCCATTGCCCTGTCCGACGAACCTCCAACACCAATTCCGAGAATGCCAGGAGGACACCAACCAGCGCCTAGTTTCTCAACCGTTTCAACAACCCAATCAGCAACTGAATCTGATGGGTTCAGTACAGCAAATTTTGCTTTATTTTCTGAACCACCTCCCTTGGCCGAAACGTAAACGGAGACGGTATTTCCTGGAATAAGATCAACGGTTAACAATGCAGGGGTATTATCACCACTGTTTTTTCGTGAACCTACCGGATCAAGAACAATTGAAGCGCGAAGTGGGTTCTTATCAAATTGGTATCCTTTTCGAACGCCGTCATCCACAACTTCCTGCAGACTGCGAGAAAAATCAAATTTTACATCGTAGCCTACTTCTAAATAGACATTAGCACTGCCCGTATCTTGGCATATAGGACGTCTTCCCATGGCAGCCATTCTTGAATTAACCAAGATTTGTGCCATTGCATCTTTTGCACTTTGGCTTTCTTCCCGTTCCCATGCCGACGATAGAGAAGTTACAAAATCTGGTGGGTGAAAATATGAAATGTATTGAAAAGCATCAGCAATGCTTTCTATTAAGTCCTCTTCTCTGATCAAAGTCATGACCAGTCGCTCCTCATTATCTAATTTGTCATTGTCAGTAGAACAAAGCTCCGTTGATGCGAATTATAGCCTAACATCTGTTTCATAAACAACAAGGTCGCATTAGAATAATAAAGCTTTAACTGTCTGACTTATGATTATAGAGATCGACACCTATGGTTTTTAGCAGATTCGACGTTTTTAATAGTTTATGGAGAATAGTTTATGGAAAAGTTGGACTTTTATATTGATGGCTCTTGGGTGACGCCAAGTGGTGTTAAAACACTCGATGTTATAAATCCCGCATCTGAAGAAAAAGTCACGAAAATATCTCTGGGTGATGCAAGTCATGTGAATGAGGCTGTTCAAGCAGCACGAAAAGCTTTCGAAACTTACTCTCAAACTCCCGTTGAGCAACGAATTGATTTGCTAACAACAATTAGAGAAATTTATAAACGTCGTCTTGATGACGTAGCAGATGCTATTCAAACCGAAATGGGTGCTCCCACCTATCTGGCTAAGGGTGCACAAGCCATGGTTGGTTTAGGACACTTAAAAGCAGCTATTCGCTCTTTAACCAATCATAATTTCGAGTATGAGCATGGAAACTTTATTATTAGACATGAGCCAATTGGCGTTTGTGGATTAATCACACCATGGAACTGGCCAGTAAATCAGGTCGTTTCAAAACTGGCACCCTGTCTTGCAGCGGGATGTACCGCCATATTAAAACCTTCCGAAATTGCTCCACTCTCATCAATGGTTATTGCTGAGATATTAGATGAAGCAAAAGTGCCAGCTGGGGTTTTTAATCTTATAAACGGCATGGGACCAGTTGTAGGTGAAGCGATGTCAGCCCATCCTGATATTGATATGATGTCTTTTACTGGGTCAACCAGGGGTGGCGTCGCAGTTGCAAAGGCGTCTGCTGATAGTGTCAAACGTGTAAGTCAGGAACTAGGCGGAAAGTCAGCTAATATTATTTTAGACGACGCTAATTTTGAAAAATCAATCCGTGCTGGAGTTGATTCCTGTATGAGTAATACAGGTCAATCATGCAATGCACCTACACGAATGTTGGTTCCAGCCGTTCGAAAGGATGATGCATACTCTATCGCAAAAGATGCAGCTGAAAAAGTAATTGCCGGCGACCCTACAAAGGACAGCACAACAATTGGTCCTCTGGTCAGCAATGTTCAGTATGAAAAAGTTCAAAATTTAATCCAAAAAGGTATTGATGAGGGTGCTGAACTATTGATTGGTGGCACTGGAAAACCAGACGGTTTAGAAAAAGGTTATTACGCTAAACCTACGGTTTTTGGTGATGTCCAAAACGATATGGCAATTTCAAAAGAAGAAATTTTTGGTCCTGTTCTTTCAATGCTTACCTACGAGAATATTGATGATGCTGTAGCGATTGCAAATGATACTGAATATGGCCTTGCGGCTTATGTTTCAGGAGAAGACAAAGAAACACTCACTTCAATTGCAAGACGTCTGAGGGCTGGCCAAATTCATGTTAACTATGGCTCCGGTGGCGCAGACGCACCATTTGGAGGCTATAAACAGTCGGGCAACGGTCGTGAGAAAGCAGAATGGGGCTTAGAAGAGTTTCTTGAAGTTAAAGCAATAATGGGGGCATAAATTAAGCTTCGGTTTTTGCCTAAACTCAATGTCTCCATATAGGGTTTGACCAAGCCCTTTTCCCATTATGGTCGATCACGGTTACCCTTAACCATGGACTTTTTTTAAGACGATCTAGTGAAAGTTGTGTGGAAACTAACGCTTCACCATGTTGGGCAACGTAAGCTGAGCCTTGTCCTTGAATAATAACCGTACTGACCGGTGTCGAATGAACCTCGACTGAGCCACTTTCTATTTCAACGTCTAATAAATCAGGTCCCTGTGATGAGTAAAAGGTGCCCTCTTTTAGAGCTTCCAAAATAGAGTCAGGACTGTTTTCATTAGATTTCACCATCACCCAGCCCCCAAAGTAGTCAGGATCAGTAAAATGTGCATCATCTGTCGCCACAAGGTTCAACTTACGACCTTCAGCTAAGAGAAGATCTAATGTGTGAAATCCGTCAGGACGATCGGTACTTACAGCACAACCATGATTATAAACTTCAACGGCATGGGCTGACTTGATAGATCTGGCATCCGACAAAGTAAGCCCAGACCACTGAGGATGCGCTATTGTTACAAAAGCACCGGCTTCAACACACCGCTTGGCAATTTCTGGCCCAGTCTCTTGATTATCAGTAGGAACAAAATTTGGCGAATTAGTTGGTGAAAAATCTTTTGGCAATCCCACAGCAAGTATATGCCAAATTTCTCCATTCTCTGTGGATCCCGAATGAAGCTCAGCACCTAAAATAGTACTAAATTCTGGATCATAAAAGTCTGAAGGCTCAGTAACTGGATAATTATACAAACCGACGAAATGATCTGAAATCACTAAAAAATTATAGCCTTCATCTTTATATCTTTGACATAGATCATCAGGTGAAAGTAGCCCATCTGAGCGGTTGGAGTGAGTATGCAGGTTCCCTCTCCAGAATTTTCCAGACTTAGAAAAAGCTAGTGGTTTCATGAATATCCCTCCAAATCGTCCAGATTACTTACTAGTGCAGTTTTTATTTATTAAATAAAGTAAAAATCTCTGTTTGATAGCTATTCAAGTGTGTACACTCTTTATTCTGATGCCAAACGTTTCTGTTATAATTCCAACCTTCAATCGGGCACACTTGATAGAAGAAAGTGTCTCATCCGTACTGTCGCAAACGTTTAAACCCAAAGAAGTTATTGTTGTTGATGATGGATCGAATGATAAAACTTGGGATGTGCTGAAAAATTTAGGGTTTTCAGTATCTGAATCTCAAAAAAAATCCCTGCGATATATCTATAAAGAAAATGGTGGCGTTAGTTCTGCCAGAAATATTGGAATAGAATTATCTTCTTCAGAATATGTAGCCTTGTTGGACTCTGACGATCAGTGGAAGCCCACTAAATTAGAAGCACAATTATCGTCACTAAAGAAAGAAAGCTTCTCTTGTAGAGTCAGCCATACCAACGAAATCTGGATAAGAAATGGGATCAGAGTAAACCAGCATAAAAAGCACGGCAAAAATGGAGGTGACCTTTTTGAAAAATGTCTGAAAATGTGCTGCATATCGCCAAGCTCAGCTTTAATTCACAGATCTGTTTTTAATGACCTGGGAGGTTTTGATGAAAGCTTAAAAGCATGCGAAGACTATGATTTTTGGTTAAGGTATTGTGCTTTTGAACAGACCCATTTTGTAAATGAACAACTAACTATTAAAAATGGTGGGCATTCAGATCAATTATCACAAATGTACTGGGGAATGGACAGATTTAGGATCTTCAGTCTAGAAAAACTTTTAAAAAATAAAAATTTAAGTCGATCTAAATACAAACTTGCTCTAACAGAACTTATCTTAAAGCTTAAAATATTGATGAATGGCTCCATGAAACGCGGCAAAAAAGATTTTACAGATGAACTCAAAAAAAAAATAATTCACTTTGAGAGTTTATTGGACAATGAGTGAATTTACTGATGTTGAGAATAATACGGAGCTTCAGTTTAAATTTTGCTGGGTAACTGCACTTCGAGCAGAAGCCACACCATTAATAGATGCCTTCAATATGAAAATTGTTGAAAATAAATCTCTTTTCCCAATTTACGCTAATGAAGAGAAAGGGCATGCTCTTGTTATATCCGGTATGGGATCGATTAAATCAGCAGCAGCCGCAACATTTTTAAAGAACCATTTAAAAATTAATGACCACTCAGCTTGGATTAATTTTGGAATAGCTGGGTTTTTCAAGGGCCCAATAGGAGATATATATCAAGCTAATAAAGTAGTCTCAAAAGAAAGTGGAGCCGCCTTTTTTCCAGGATTAAGACTTTCCAAACTAATACCGGCAGCAATTTTATTTACAGTCAGCAAGCCAGAAAATGGATACAAGGAGAAAGTATTATATGATATGGAAGCTGCTGGTTTCTGTGAAATGGCTCCATCTTTTTCGTGCAATGAGCTTACCTACGTGATTAAGATTGTTTCTGATACACCAAGTGCTTCTTCATCTTTGATTACAAAGCATTTAGTTCGAGAATTGATAGAAAAACAATTATCAAAAATCTCAGATATTTTAGCCGAAATTGAGATATTGGTAGAGGAAGAAAAGAAACGTCTTTCAATCCCAAATGAAGTTATAGAGTTTGAAAAAAAATTTAAATTCACCGAGACCAACAAGTATAAATTTCGAGAAATCTATAGAAAGTGGAAAGTTGCTTTCCCTTCAAAAAGGCTGGACTTATCTGAGTTTTTAAATTCTCAGCCAAAAGAGATAATATTAAGGTTAGAGAAAGAAGTTTTGCTCAATGTAGAGGATTGGAATGCGCTTTGATTGAAACGATTTTTTTCGAGGAAGAAATTTATGAGCACCCAACAACGGAGCGCATCCGGAGAGCTCTACCCAGAGCGGGTTGGGTTCCAATAGATCGTTATCAAGAATTATTCAATAAGCGGCATCAAAACTTCAAATTGCAGAAAAAAAATCCAGCACTCATATTGGCAAAAAAACACGACAATTTTGTCTTGCCAGTGCCTTCAGGTTTCGGAATGGATTCCCACAAAAATTTTTATTTTTCCCACATGTATAACTGTCTTTATGATTGTAAATATTGCTTTCTACAAGGAATGTACTCTTCGGCAAATTTTGTATTATTCGTAAATTATGAAGATTTCTTCAGATCAATTTCTGAAAAAATTAAAAAATATAAAGGCCAATCGCTTACATTTTTTTCTGGCTATGATTGTGACTCTTTAGCCTTCGACAAATTAAGTGGCTTTGCCAATCAAGCTTTAAATTTTTTCAACGGGCTTTCTAATGTTGAGCTTGAATTACGAACTAAAAGTATTGCAATTGGTTCACTTCTTCAAAGAGAACCTCTATCCAACTGTGTCGCTGCTTTTAGCTTGTCTCCAGCCCAAGTTGCTAAGTCTCTGGACAGTAAGGCACCAAGTATAAACAGACGAATTAGTGCTATTAAACAACTTGCGGATGCCGGTTGGAAAATAGGCCTCAGATTTGATCCACTCATATATACCTCTGATTGGAAAGATCTCTATTCCGCTCTTTTCGCTGATATAATGAATGGCCTAGATCCAGAAAGGATACATTCAATAAGTTATGGCCCACTTAGATTCCCAAAAAAAATGTATAAAAAAGCAGCTAGTCTTCATCCAGAACACAAACTTTTTGCTTTTCCGATGGAAGAAACAAACGGGGTGGTGTCTTATGGGACAAAGATTGAAACACAAATGCATGATTTCTTAAAATCTGAATTAAATAATTACATATCAGAAAATAAAATTTTTCAGTGCACTATATAAACAACCTAGAAAGAAACAAATATGAAAGCCGCATTAATATCTGGAAGTTCCAGTGGGATTGGCAGGGCAATATCAGAAAAGTTTTTGGAAAGTGGAATTAAGGTAATTGGTCTAGCCAGAGACCATAGTAAATTCAAGCCAGATGAAAAAAAATATACCCCGATAGAAGCCGACTTATCTAAAGTCAAAAGACTACCAGAATTAATGAAATCTATCCTTAAGGAAAATCCCGATATTGATGTCTTTGTAAGTGGAGCTGGTTACGGTGACTTCAAATCATTAGAAAACTTTTCAAGTCCTCAGATTGAGAACTTTATAAATCTTAATCTAGTATCACATATCATCTTATGTCGAGCAATTGTGGCTCATATGAAATCGCAAGGGAATGGAGACATTTTTATACTCGGATCAGAGGCTGGGGTTATAGGGAAAAAGAAAGCAACACTGTATTCCGCGGCTAAATTTGGTTTGAGGGGATTTGCGCAAGCACTTAGAAATGAAGCAGGACCTGCGGGAGTTCGTGTTTGCTTAATAAACCCTGGAATGGTCAGAAGTCCATTCTTTGATACATTAGGGTTCGAACCAGATGGACTTGAAACCAATGCCATCGAAACAGAAGATATTGCAAAGATTGTATTTGATTTTTTAGGAACCCGGCAGGGAACGATAATCGATGAAATAAACTTATCGCCAGCATCTAAATCATTTAAATTTAAGAAAGCCAGTAAATAAATTAGTTAACTATCTAAAGGTTTTTTTGCTCGGATATGATGTGGGCAATGTTCTCCACTTTTTAGAACTCCAACTAGTTTCATCCAGATTTCAATTTGGTGATCAATAAACTCTTTCCCATGGCGTTTCGATAACCCTTGTCTGTCTGAACCTTTTAACCATTCCAGTTCTTTAGCAGCTATCTTAGAATACCATGGGTTTCTATTTACTAGCTCTATTTCAACAAATCCTGCTGTAACCAATGCTTCCTGGTATGC
>JBJLGF010000057.1:0-32065 GCA_045564975.1 Paracoccaceae bacterium | reverse complement strand
CTTATCCCTGAAGGTGAAATCGAAGATATGAAAGCGTCTTTTCAGGCAAAAATGAACGATGAATTTGAAGCTGGTCGAGACTATAAACCAAATAAGGCTGACTGGCTTGATGGAAGATGGTCGCATTTGGATAGAAATAAAGACGATTACCAAAGGGGAAAAACAGCAATTAGTGAAGAAACTTTCTTCGATATTGGTAAAGCTTTATCTCACCCACCAAAAGATTATGAATTGCACAAGACAGTTGCCAGGCTTTTGGGCACTAAAGGAAAAATGTTCGATAGCGGCGAAGGTTTTGATTGGGCAACCGCTGAAGCTCTTGCATTTGGATCACTTTTAACAGAAGGATTTCCCGTTCGATTATCAGGGCAAGATAGTACACGCGGCACCTTTAGCCAGAGGCATTCTGGTTTAATCAGTCAGTCAACTGAAGAGCGTTATTATCCACTGAATAATATAAGACAGGGTCAAGCCAAATATGAAGTGATAGACTCTATGTTATCTGAATATGCAGTATTGGGATTTGAATACGGGTATTCTCTGGCTGAACCAAATGCACTAGTTTTGTGGGAAGCACAATTTGGTGATTTTGCTAATGGTGCTCAGATAATGTTTGATCAGTTTATTAGTTCTGGTGAAAGCAAATGGCTCCGAATGTCCGGATTAACAATGTTATTACCACATGGATTTGAAGGACAAGGTCCAGAGCATAGTTCAGCAAGATTGGAGCGATTTTTGCAAATGTGTGGGCAAGATAATTGGATTGTAGCCAATTGCTCCACGCCTGCTAACTACTTTCACATCTTGAGAAGACAAGTGCACCGGGATTTTCGAAAACCTCTTGTTCTGATGACACCCAAATCACTTCTCAGACACAAACTATGCACCTCAAAAGTTGACGATTTTACGAATGGTTCATCTTTTCACCGTGTTTTGTGGGATGATGCGGAAAAGGGAAACTCAACCACCAAATTAGTAAAAGATAAAGAAATCAAACGGGTAGTTATGTGCTCAGGAAAAGTCTACTTCGATTTGTTGGAAGAAAGAGACGCAAGAGGATTAAATGATATCTATTTACTCCGATTTGAGCAATTTTATCCTTTTCCGGCAATGTCAGCGGTTAAAGAGCTTGAGAGATTCCAAAATGCAGAGATGATTTGGTGCCAAGAAGAACCAAAAAATCAAGGTGCATGGTCATTCATGGAACCAAATATAGAATGGGTTTTAAGTAGGATGAATGCGAAATTCAACAGACCAATTTTTGTTGGTAGGCCAGCAAGTGCTTCACCAGCTACAGGACTAGCGAGCCAACATAAAGAGCAGCAAAAATTACTTGTTGATGAAGCTTTAAATTTAAAGGAAACCAAAAAATGACCGACGTACGTGTTCCTACTCTTGGCGAAAGCGTAACAGAAGCGACAGTTGCCACTTGGTTTAAGCAGCCTGGTGATAGCATAAATATGGATGAAATGCTCTGTGAATTAGAAACAGACAAAGTAACAGTGGAGGTCCCAAGCCCTGCCGCAGGAGTCATGGGAAGCATCGTTGCCCAAGAAGGAAGTGTCGTAAGTATGGACGCACTGCTTACAACAATCAGTGAGGGCAGCCTTGAAAAACTGGAAAATGAAAAAATCCAGACTTCAAAAGAAGATAAAAATATCACCGAAGCTAGTACAGAAACAAGATCTGAAAATCAAAATACCGATATCGAAAACGCTCCATCAGCGAAAAAGCTAATGGCTGAGAATAAAATTCCATCCAATAAGATCGTTGGAACGGGAAAAGATGGTCGAATAATGAAAAACGATGTGCTGCAAGCTGTACAGTCTGCTGGGATTGAGAAAACAGAAAAGAGTTCACCCCGTCGCGCTCCCAGTTCAATAGAAGATGCAGATCGAGAAGAACGGGTAAAAATGACCCGATTAAGACAAACAATAGCGAAACGCCTTAAAGATAGTCAAAATACAGCCGCGATGCTAACAACTTATAATGAAGTAGATATGACAGAGGTTATGTCTCTTAGAACTGAATTTAAGGAATTATTTGAAAAAAAACACGGTACCAAGCTCGGTTTTATGTCTTTTTTTACGAAGGCTTGCTGCCATGCTCTCAAAGAAGTTCCCGAAGTTAATGCAGAAATAGACGCAACAGATATTGTTTATAAAAATTATGTGCACATGGGAATAGCTGCGGGGACCCCAACCGGATTAGTCGTTCCAGTTATTCGAAATGCCGACAGCATGTCTTTTGCAGATATTGAAAAGTCTATCGCTGAAAAAGGAAAACGAGCGAGAGACGGCAAACTTAGCATGGATGAAATGCAAGGTGGAACCTTTACTATTTCAAACGGGGGAGTTTACGGATCTCTTATGTCTTCACCAATTTTAAATCCACCACAGTCTGGTATTTTGGGCATGCATAAAATTCAAGAGCGGCCTATGGCAATAAACGGGGAAGTAGTAATCCGGCCCATGATGTATCTAGCATTGAGTTACGATCATAGGATTGTAGATGGGAAAGGCGCGGTAACATTTTTAGTAAGGGTAAAAGAAGCTCTAGAAGACCCCAGACGGCTTCTTATGGATCTTTGATGATATACAAAAGGGAAATGGGATGTCAAAATATGATGTTATAGTCATAGGTGGAGGGCCAGGAGGTTATGTCGCGTCTATTCGTTGCGCTCAAATGGGTCTTCACACTGCATGCGTTGAAGGCCGTGATACTCTCGGCGGAACATGTTTAAATGTCGGTTGTATTCCGTCCAAAGCGTTATTGCACGCCAGCCATCAACTCCATGAGGCAGAACACAATTTTGAAAAAATGGGATTAATAGCAAAGCCACCATCTATAGACTGGGCTAAAATGCAAAATTATAAAACTGAAACAATTGATGCAAATACCAAAGGCATCGAATTTTTATTCAAAAAAAATAAAATAGATCATTTAAAAGGGTGGGCATCGATATCTGCGCCAGGAAAAGTTCAAATAAACAAAACAACTTATGATGCCAATAGTATAATTATCGCTTCAGGATCAGAGCCAAGTACAATCCCTAATGTCGAAATTGACGAAAAAATAATTGTGTCATCAACTGGAGCACTGTCATTATCTAAAATACCAAAAACAATGACGGTTATCGGAGCAGGCGTTATTGGCTTGGAACTTGGCTCTGTTTATGCCCGTCTTGGGACAAAAGTTACGATTATTGAGTACCTGGATTATATAACTCCCGGCATGGATAAAGAGGTGCAAAAATCTTTTCAAAGAATTTTGAAAAAACAGGGTATCTCTTTTATTATGGGCGCTGCTGTCCAGTCGGCCAGTAAATCAAGATCTGTAGGAAAGGTTAAATACAAGATTAACAAAGATAATAGCCTGCACGAGCTAGATGGGGATATCATTTTAGTCGCAACTGGTAGAAAACCAAATACCAATGGACTGGGGCTAGAAAAGTTGAATATGGAACTAACTGAGCGTGGCCAAATCAAAATTGACAGCGGATGGCGGACAAATATACCAAACATATACGCGATTGGGGATGTTGTCGAAGGGCCAATGTTAGCGCATAAAGCAGAAGATGAAGGTATGGCGGTCGCAGAGCAAATCGTTGGCAAAAATGGCCATGTTAACTATCAAGTAATTCCGAGTGTCATTTATACTGCTCCAGAAGTAGCTTCCGTAGGTTTAACTGAAGAGCAAGCTAAAGAAAATGATAGGTCCGTCAAAATTGGAAAATTTATGTTTATGGGAAATGGCAGAGCGAAGGCAAATTTCGCAGCGGATGGGTTTGTAAAAATTATAGCTGATAAGGACAGTGACCGTATTTTAGGCGCACACATCGTTGGACCAGCAGCTGGAGATCTAATTCACGAGCTATGCATAGCTATGGAATTCGGAGCATCAGCTCAGGATGTAGCCCTGACATGTCACGCCCATCCAACCTACTCAGAAGCAGTCCGAGAAGCTGCTTTGGCATGCGGAAGCGGAGCAATCCACGCTTAAAGTGAAAACACTTTTTAGATAGAAAACGCTAAGTTAGCTGGGCTCTGGCTCCAAAGTGCCACTCGGTTTTGCTTTAGGTTTTGTTTTTGGAATAGCGGTCACTGAGGGTGCTGATGCACTGCCGTCATCCTTGTCTTCATCGTCAGAAAACGGTGGATCTCCATTCATTACCTTCTTTATTTCTTCACCAGTCAAAGTTTCATACTCAAGTAAGCCGGCAGCCAAACGCTCCCATTCTTTTTTCTTTTTTGTTAATATCTTAAAAGCTGTATCGTAACCCTGTTGAATAAAATTCTTAACTTCTTCCTCTATCAACTCTTTTGTGTTTGCCGACACGGAAAACCCAGCCGTGTTACCTTGGTACCCTTCATGAGCCTCCGTGTAATCAATATTCCCGACCTTATCGGACATACCCCACCGAAGAACCATGGCTCGAGCCAAACCTGAAGCTTGCTGAATATCTCCAGCTGGCCCATTGGACACATTATCAGAACCATATTTAATAATTTCAGCAGCTTTACCAGCCATCGTCATTGCCAATTTTTCTTCACATTCAGATTTATGCCAATTTAGCCGATCAATTTCGGGAAGTGATACAACCATTCCCAAAGCACCTCCCCGA
Source organism: Paracoccaceae bacterium (assembly GCA_045564975.1). Classification (GTDB taxonomy): domain Bacteria; phylum Pseudomonadota; class Alphaproteobacteria; order Rhodobacterales; family Rhodobacteraceae; genus Salinivivens. Next base: position 27,441 of record JBJLGF010000057.1, on the reverse strand, counting down.
GGAATAATTGTGGCTTTGTATACCGGATCACACTGAGGTAAAGCTAGCCCTACAACTGCATGTCCAGCTTCATGGAAAGCTGTTTTTTCTTTTTGCTCTTGGGTCAGAACCATCGAACGTCTTTCGGACCCCATCATTACTTTGTCTTTCGCGTTTTCGAAATCGATCATTGTTATTACTGACCTACCTATACGTGCGGCCATCAACGCTGCTTCGTTTACCAAATTTGCCAAGTCAGCGCCCGAAAACCCTGGCGTCCCTCTGGCTATCAAACGAAGATCAACATCAGGTCCCAAAGGTGTTTTTTTCGCGTGTACATTTAGAATTTTTTCCCGACCTTTTATATCTGGATTTGGCACGTTCACTGTTCGATCAAATCGACCTGGGCGGAGCAATGCCGGGTCCAGCACATCTCTACGGTTTGTAGCCGCTAATATAATAACACCTTCATTGGCTTCAAAGCCATCCATCTCAACAAGAAGCTGGTTTAGAGTTTGTTCACGTTCATCGTTTCCACCACCGTAACCGCTGCCACGGTTACGCCCCACAGCATCAATCTCGTCAATAAAAACTATGCAGGGCGCATTCTTTTTAGCCTGCTCAAACATATCTCTCACACGAGAGGCGCCGACACCAACAAACATTTCAACAAAATCTGAACCAGAAATCGTAAAAAATGGGACACCTGCTTCTCCTGCTATCGCTCTTGCTAAAAGCGTTTTACCAGTCCCCGGAGGCCCCACCAATAAAGCACCGGTCGGTATTTTACCTCCAAGTTTGCTGAACTTTTGGGGGTTTCTTAGAAACTCTACAATCTCTTCAAGCTCTTCTTTAGCTTCGTCTATTCCCGCAACGTCATCAAAGGTCACCCTGCCCTGTTTTTCAGTAAGCAACTTTGCTTTGGATTTCCCAAAACCCATGGCTCCACCTCTGCCGCCACCTTGCATTCGGTTCATGAAATAAATCCAAACCCCTATCAGTAGTAGAAATGGAAACACGGTCATTAAGAAAGACTGCAGCCCAGATGTCTCCTGTTGTTCAGCTCTGATTGCAACATCATTTGCGATTAATAAATTAGTTACATCAGCATCACTGGGACGAATAGTAAATTGCTCTCTGTTATCAGGGCCCGTAAACCTCACCTTTTCTCCATCAAGAGTTACGGCCCTAATCTCTCCTCCGGTCACATTTTTAACAAACTCTGAAAAAGGGACCTCTCGGCTTTGCATACTACTACTGCCGGTGCTGAACACATTGAACAATACCACAATTAAAAGGAATAGGACTACCCAAAATGCTACGTTTCGATTGTTTCCCATGGGATTTCTCCAGAATGGTCTAGTTTGACTTGCTTAAATAACAATATAGAAATTCAAACGCCAGGTTCAATGGCTCTTAAGAAAATCATTAAACTTTATTCCACAAAATGACAAATACCCTGAACTTTCATTATCAATTGTTGGGGCAAACAATAGTTTTGCTTTCAAAAAAATACCTGGCTGAATAATTCTTGATCGGAAGGGCATGGTTGATCTTTGTCGTTTCGACAACTGAATATTCCCATTAATGCCAATAGGACCTACGTAACCGCCTTTAATTTCTCTTTTTACCTTCCAAATATTTCGCCATACCAACCCAAGTGAGCAATTTATTTCGCTGTCCTTTAAGGACTTTAACTCAGTTGTAATCCGAATTTTTCCAGCATGGTGATAAAATAGAGAGCCACCCAGTACCGTTGCTCTCTTTTCCTTGATATTTTTCAAAACATCCAAAGCTGCTTTAAATCTGGGACGGTAATGCAAATTACCATGCCACATTACTGCAGAAGAAATCAGACGAAGTTTAAACTCTTCCGGCAATGCAATAAAGGCTTTATAATCCCACAATAAATCTGTTAGCTCTTGTGTGCCAATTTGTTTGAAATGGATTGGCAGCATTTGTTGCAAAGCATCATGAGCCCTTCGCATATGAGCCACACTTAATTCGATACGGCTCTCGGAAAAACCCTTCGATTTCAATTTTTCCCAAGTTTTACGCTGGGAAATTCTTTCAAAAGTTTCATCCAAATTAGATGGATCACTTACCCAGTTTATATTTTTTTCCTGAAGAACTTTTTGCAAGCTTTCTCTTGAAGAGTAAATTAATGGTCTTAATATGAAATAACCTTCAGGTCTTTTGAAGCTTACAGGCATACCTCTCAAACCCTCGATCCCAGATCCTCTTTTTAAATTCATAAAAAATGTTTCAATCTGATCATTTTGAGTATGGCCCACTAGTACAAAACTCAACTCCTTGCGCCATTTATCAATTAATCCATATCTAGCTGAGCGCGCCAAATCAGACAAATTACCGCTGATGTTTCTTTCATGTTTCCATTTGACTATTTCATGATTAATGCCCAGTCCGTCGCAGTGGCCAGCAACTAATTCTGCCTCTTTTGACGACTCAGACCGAAGCTGGTGATCCACTGTCACGCAGTGCAATTTAACTTTGTTTTTTAATGCCCAATCATTACAAATATATAGCATTGCTAAACTGTCACTTCCGCCAGAGACAGCTAATCCAAGTTCATCAAAACCATACTCTTCTCTTAGTTCTGAAAGCGTCTGAAATATTGGCGACGTAATTTTAACAGTCAAGGACACTGCAGTTCCGACATCATTTTCTTAGCCTCAAGACTAAAATCAGAATCCGGAAAGCGCATTAGAACTTGCGCTAAAGTCTGGCATCCCGCGTCTGTTTGTCCTAAACTGACAAGCGCATTTCCTAAAAGCGTTAAAGCTTCTGGGGCAACCGGCGAGTCTTCATATAAAGAAAAGCTATTTAGATATGCTCTTGCTGCTTTTTTGATCTCTCCAAGCCCCTCATATGCATTTCCCCTGGCTATAATAACAGAAGCGCTTAATGGACTGTCCGGATAGTTCTCTAAAAAACGCTCAAACAATATAAGAGAATCTGCGAAGCGTTCCTCTATTAAAGCATTTTGAGCATTTTCATAATCTGCTTTTTCTCCAATTGCTAACTCTGGCCCAGAATTCTCTTCGCTATTGCTCTCCTGAGATATTCCTAAATCACCTCCAAGCGTTGTGGCAAAGTCAATTTTGCTTACATCGCCCCCTTCTAATTCTACCAAACGATATTCCAGATCACGGACTCTGTTGGTGCCATCACTTACAATATTGTTTACTCTAAATTCTAAATTTTCCGTCTCTGAAGTTAAACGTCTCAGTTCCTGTTCCATACCATCAAGTCTTTCCAATACAGAAGCCTCGCTATTTGGAATCATCGCCGAAGTCTGTGTCGTAGACAACTCTCGTCTTAGTTTCAAAACTTCAACATAAAGGATATTAAGATCTTGCCTTATATCAGCTAAAGTTTTTTTATTTTCTTCAGCGTAAAATATAGTCGGCACAGATAGTAATGTTAAAATTATTACAACTAACCTTATCATCTCAAACTCCAACTAAAAATTTAGGTTAGATACTACTGAAACGGCTCGCCTATTATCACGATAGCATTTTTCATTACTGCAAAGTTCTACCGGCCGCTCTTTTCCAAAGCTCACCGTTTGAATGCGCGTGCTTTCTATCCCTCTTGATACTAAAAATTCACGAGCAGAATTGGCTCGTCGAGCTCCGAGAGCAAGATTATATTCTCTTGTTCCCCTTTCATCTGCATGCCCCTCAATAATTATTTTATAATCAGCGTTTGCTTGCAGCCAATCTACTTGAGCCAACAATATATCTTTACCAGACTGATCTATATCTGATTGATCAATGGAAAATAGCACACGATCACCAACTTTATTTTTAAAAAAAGCTATTGAGCCTGGATCACTAACGTCGCCTTCGAATTTAGCACTAGAACTTTTCAAATTACCGTTTGTTGAGAATTGAGTTGAGGCATTTTGAGAACACCCACCTAAAAATATAACTAAAATAGCATAAAAATAAAAAACAAATTTTATCATTTTTCGCCTCGCACACCCATTGATAACATGAAATATTAACCCTGCAAATTATGTTATTTTCCGAGTGGTGACCACGAGGGATCAGATCCACCATCTCTTGTTTTAACTTTCTTTAAATTTCTTCCTGAAATATCAACCGAATAAAGAGCTGAAACGCCTTGCTCTCCCTGTGTTTCTCTTGTGAACATAATAACTCTTCCGTTTGGGGACCAAGTTGGTCCTTCATCTAAGAAGGACGCTGTTAACAACCTTTCCTTAGATCCATCAATGCGCATAACACCAATATGAAAACGCCCTCGACTTTGTTTAGTAAAGGCTATTCGGTCACCACGAGGAGACCAAACGGGTGTTCCATATCGGCCATCTCCTGAACTAATTCTTTTTGCACTACCTCCAAGGGAGGACATTACATATAGCTGTTGGGTTCCTGATCTATCACTCTCAAATACAATTTTGGATCCATCTGGGGAAAAACTAGGCGCTGTCTCAATTGATGGCGCTGATGTTAATCTAGCCCTTGAGCTATTTCTCAAATTCATGGCATAAATGTCTGTATTACCCCCTTGCTCTAAAGAATAAACAACAGACTGCCCATCTGGAGAAAAACGCGGAGCAAAACTCATAGTTCCTTTACGGTTTTTCAAAACTGTTCTCTTAGCAGTAGCAACATCTATCACATAGATCTGCGGCGTTCCAGATTCATAACTCGTATACAATACACGTTCCCCCGTAGGTGAAAACCGAGGGGCCAATACAATGTAAGAACCATCGGTCAGATATTTTGAATTCGCACCATCAAAATCCATTATAGCCAAACGTTTTTTACGGGAGCCTTTTTTCCCAGTTTCGGCAACATAAACAACACGACTATCAAAATATCCCCGCTCGCCTGTTATTCGGGAATAAACCTCATCAGCAACCTTGTGCGCAATGCGCCGCCATCCCTGCTTTGATGAATTAAATTGAAGGCCTTTGCCAAGCTCATTATTTGAAAAAACATCAAAAAGCCTGAATTTTACTGATAGCTTTTCTCCTGTAACAAGAACTGAGCCCGTCAAAAGAGCCTGTACGTTAATAGCTTTCCAGTCCGAGTATTGAACAGGGGAATTGAAGTTATCAATGCCAGAAATGTAGGATGACTTAGGAACTTCTCGAAATAACCCCGTACTTAATAAATCACTTTTTACTAATTCTGTTATTTTGGTAGCTAATTCATTAGAAGCGCCCGTTTCGCCAATAAATTCAGGAGCAGCATAAGGTAGCGGTTCGATTACGCCTTCTGTTATTGTAATGCGCAGTGGCGCCGATTGAGCGAATGTTGCTAAATTAATGAAAATAATTATTGCGAACGTTTTTAACATTAATTCCTCATTTTCAGCTTAATTATTCCAATTTGCATCATTTGGTTGGATCAAACACCACTTCTATTTCTCGCCAAATTTCGTATTTATTCGGTGGTAACTTATAGCCATTTTTTCCACAACTTATAATTGCTATTTTTGCTCTTCTGAATGCCACCTTTTGTGCATCTTCATCACCTCCCGATATTTCAACAACCTGAATGGAGGTTGGATTTACTCTTCCATTTCGGTCTAGGGACATAAATACCGTTAATTGAACATCTTCAGCTAATGAGCCAGGATCTCTCAACCAACATGCTTGTATTGCCGCTTGCAAATTATCAGTTTCAGTTTCTGTCAAAGGATTACTTAAACTATTTTGGGAAGCCGAAGATTGAATTGCTTCAGAAATGGCCGACTCTATAATTTTACTTTCTGATTTTGTCTCAAAATTTGGTTCTTGAATGTAACGCGGACGCCTTTTAGGCCTCAGTGATGAAACCAAATTATCACCTGAGATCTTTTTTTTCTCCTCCACAGTATCTTGCTCATCTATAGATTTGGTTGCACTTTTTAATGACTCGGAAAGTTTGATTTCAGGTTGCGGTATTTGGGTTGGTGTCAAAACTGTGCTCGGTTTTTCGAATTTAGCTGGTTCATCTTGCACATCTGGCAATTTATTTAATATTTCTGAAACTGGGGGCTGCAGTTTTTCAGATATTTCAGGAGTTTTTGGTGCAGGAGGTATTTCTATCTCCGGTTTCTTTATTAATGGTTCTAAAGGTTCATCCAAAACCACTTCAGGTCCTTCTGATTTTAAAATTTGACTTTCTTCTTTAAAAGCAAAATTTAATTTATCGTCATTTTCATCCATTTGAGTAAAAGTGCTTGTTTCTTCAGATACTGAAGGTGAGATATTAGATGCATTAAGATCAATAAATTCCTGTTCAGAAATTAAAGAAACACTTGAATATTCAATTGGGTCTACTTCTTTTTGGAATACAGGGCCTATAAATAATCCCGTTAAAAGTACTAAATGTGCAATTCCAGATATATAATGCCCAAATTGCATACTCGTTTCAATCGTTAGAAACTTCGTTTAAGGCCGGGCCTCCAATGTCTGTGACTAACCCTATATCCTGAAAACCGCCGGCATTAAGAGCACCCATAATCTGCATAACGATTTCATATGGAATGGCTCCATCAGCACGCAAAAAAATTCGATTACTTGAACGTTCAGCAGCAACACCTTTGAGACGAGTAACTAATTCTTCTCTTGGAATAGTGCTCGTCTGCAAAACAATTTTCCCTTCCTTTGTAATTGTAATAGTTAGGGGTTCTTCATTTTCTGACTCTAATGCACTAGCGGCACTTTTGGGCAATTCAACATCGACACCAACGGTTAACATAGGAGCTGCTACCATAAAAATAATTAGAAGAACTAACATTACGTCAACAAAAGGTGTCACATTTATCTCAGACATAGGAATTGACCTTCGACTATGCCGTCGTCTTGACTGTTTAAAGTTTTTCAAATTGGCAGAGGCACCCATATTAACTATCCAATTGACGGCTCAATATTGTTGAAAACTCATCAGCAAAACTTTCGTAACCAGCCACTAGCCTATCACAGTCGGCATTGAGCTTATTATAAAAAATAACTGCTGGAATAGCGGCTAGCAGTCCAAGACCCGTAGCAAGCAGAGCCTCTGCAATACCAGGGGCAACTACAGCTAAATTTGTATTTTGCTGCTGAGCGATTTCAATAAAAGCATTCATTATGCCCCAGACTGTTCCAAATAAGCCTACAAATGGCGCCGTTGAACCAACAGTTGCTAATACAGTCAATCCCGACTGCAATTTTTCAGCCTCTCTGGAGACAGCTACATCCATTGACCTATCAACGCGTGATTGAATGCCCGCTATTAGACCACCATCTGCACGCTGTGACTGCTCCCATTCCTTCATACCCGCTACAAAGATTTTAGCCGCGCGGCCGCGCGGGTTTTGTCCAAGTTGTTGATATAGTTCATCCAAAGGCTCACCAGACCAAAAAGCTCGGTCAAATCTTGCTGCATCTCTTCTTGCTGAATTAAAAACTAAATGTCTTTGAAAAATAATAGACCATGCCCAAAAAGATGCTCCAATGAGCAATAATATTACAATTTTAACTGTAATTGTTGCTCGAGCAAAAAGAGCCCAGAAAGAAAAATCAATTTCTGGCGTCGCTGCTATAGCTTTTAATATTAATGCTTCTGCTATCATGGGTTAATGTCTCGCAAATATAAAGCCGATATCCTATTAGCATGAGAAAAGGGATCTAGTATAGTTTTATGTCATCAATATTTTAATCTTTTCTGGCAAACGTTGAACTTTACCAGAATTCGAAGTGCATGCTACACATACTTCTGCCTTAAATATTACTTTATCTTCGCGAAAAATATTTTGGTAGAAGTATGCTCTGACCGGGGAAACAACTTTTACCTCTGTATCGACCGTAAGCATGTCATCAAAATGGGCAGGTGAGAGATAATCTGCTTTTAGTTTTGTAACTACAAAAATGGTTTGTTCCTCATTCCTCATTTTGACTTGATCAATACCCAGGTCACGGATCCATTCGCTTCGGGCTCTTTCTATAAAGCGTAGGTAATTGGCATAATATACAACGCCTCCTAAGTCAGTATCCTCATAATAAACTCGGATATTCATTGAGTGATGTTTCATACCTAATTTTTCCTCAACAAATCTATCCTAGCCTGCGCTCTCAAGGCATGGCTTTTATCGTTTGAGACTAATGGCATTGTCGGGTCGTAAACTGCTCTTACAATGTCACCAATTATTGGATTAAGTATAGCCCCACCTTTTTTTGTGATCAAAGTTGGCGAATTGTTTTTAAACGCATCATCAGACCAAAGTAAAAACATCTGAACAACTTGGTTTAAACATAAAACTTCAGCAGATACTGAGGTTAAGTTTTCATCCATACAATTAAAAGTGAATACCGCTTTTATTCCTCCATCTGCATCGAACCTAAAAAACCTATACTGATTTGCTTCAATAGATTTTAACCGTTCAACTAAATTACCAAGATCCGGTATAATTCGATCTAAATCGTTAACTTCAAGTAGCTCATCCCAAGACAAAAAGAAAAAAAACATCGCATTTGATCCCAACTCAGGATCAGTTTCTACTAGTTTATGATTAGCCAAAAAGACCATTGATTGGATGGCTGCTTTTAATGTTACGAGCGTTTCATCCTGAACACCAAAGACAACCGGAGCAATAGGCCTTCCCCATCTTGCAAAAATATACTGTCCATCCGATCGGGTGAAATAGGCCTCTATTGAATCTTTCTTTTTCAAAATTTTAACCAGTGATACTTTATTTAAGTTTACTCAAACATATCCACCTGCGACTTAGGTGGTCGCATCCCAAGGTGCCTCCAACCGTTTTTTGCGAGCATGCGGCCACGAGGTGTTCGCTGGATTAATCCCATTTGCAAAAGGTAAGGTTCAATAACTTCTTCCAAAGCATCCCTACTTTCAGAAATCGCTGCACATATTGTTTCGATTCCAACAGGCCCCCCCGAATACTGTTCCGCAATTAATCGAAGGTACTTACGGTCTGCGCCATCAAGGCCTAACATATCCACGCCAAGACGGGTCAAGGCATGGTCAGCTATTTTTTTATTAAGAACACCATCCCCCTCGACCAAAACAAAATCAACTACCCGTCTTAAAAGACGACCAGCTATTCTTGGCGTTCCTCTAGCTCGTCGGGCAATTTCTTTTGCACCACTTTCATCTGCCACAATCCCAAGTTTTTTTGTATTCAGTTTTACAATTTCATAAAGTTCTTCATCAGAATAATATTGCAACCTTATCGGGATCCCAAACCTATCACGTAGTGGTGTAGTAAGAAGCCCCAATCTAGTTGTTGCCCCAACCAGTGTGAATGGCTGGAGTTCAATTCGCACTGTTCTCGCTGCTGGGCCCTCTCCAATTACGAGATCCAACTCAAAATCCTCTAAAGCTGGATATAAAATCTCCTCCACAACCGGATTCAGTCTGTGAATTTCATCAATAAATAATACATCGTTAGCTTCTAAATTGGTTAAAATAGCTGCAAGATCACCTGCCTTTGCTAAAACTGGGCCAGAGCTCGTTTTAAAATTCACTCCAAGCTCTTTGCTAATTATCTGAGCAAGGGTAGTTTTACCTAAGCCTGGCGGTCCAAAAAATAAGGTATGATCCATGGCATCTTTTCGCTGTCTTGCACTCTCAATAAACACACGAAGGTTAGATCGAGCTTCCGCCTGCCCTATAAATTCACCCAAAGATTTTGGCCGAAGAGCTCTATCACTATCCTCTGGTATTGGCTCCTCTCGAAGTAAAGGGTTTATTTCGCTCATTGTTATCCCTTTGGACTCAGCATTTTAAGTGAATTTCGAATTAATTCTTCAGTGCTTAAATTAGGATTTTCATTTAGAATTCTAGCTACGGTAGCGGCGGAATCACTTGGAGTGTAACCTAGATTTTGCAATGCGGATAAAGCATCAGCTTGCGAAGTTTTACTTGATATAGCTAAATTTATAGTTTGATGCTCGTCAATCAGTTCAACAACATCTTCCTGATTTAGCTTGTTTCCTCTTTCACCAACCTCACTAGGGATAATTGACATAATATGGGCTACTTTATCTTTTAATTCATTTACTACTCGTTGAGCAGTCTTCGGTCCTATACCCTTGGCAGACTTAATTGAAGTCCAGTCACCTAATGCAATGGCTCGGCTGACACCATCTTCTCCCAAAGCACTTAATATGGCCAAAGAAGCTTTAGCACCTACTCCCTGCACAGACATTAACAGTCTATACCATTCTTTCTCAATTTGCGATACAAACCCGAATAACTGCATAAGATCTTCACGGACAAGCAAGTCTGTATAAATTGTTGTGAATTCTCCATCAGTCGATATTTCAGCAAGAGTACGCTCTGAGCAAAAGACTAAATATCCAACACCGTTAACATCCAACAAAAAATGATCTTGAGCCTTATAGTCTACTCTACCCCGCAATCTCCCAATCATAATCAAACCTTCTCTAAAGCTTGTTGAAAACGACTATTTGATACTGCATGAAAGGAATGACAAATGGCAATCGCGAGAGCATCTGCTGCATCTGGTCCATTTAATTGCACACCAGGAAGTTGAAGCTGTACCATGTGCACTACTTGTTGTTTGTCTGCATGCCCAACACCTACCACAGTCTTCTTTATTTTATTAGGAGCGTATTCTGACACATTAAGACCAAATTTCTTTGGCGCCAACAAAGCTATCGCTCTTGCTTGGGCAAGTTTAAGTGAGTTGACACCATCTTTGTTAATAAATGTATTTTCCACCGCAGCTTGCGTCGGATACCAAGTTTGAAGTACTTCTTCCATCTGTTCAAATAAACAAAAAAGCCGTGTAGCTAAGTCTTCACCTTTGGATTTGCAAACACCATTTGCAATGTGACTTAGTTTATTTCCTTTTACATCGATTATCCCCCAACCCATATTTCTAAGGCCTGGGTCTATCCCTAAAACTCGCATTTATCACTGCCCTTTTTATTTTAATGCAGAGTAGCACGAAACGTGAACAAAATCCAATGCCTTTATTATTCAAACGTCATTAATCAGGATTAAGTGCAAAACTTTGTTACAATTTTAATATCTAGCTATTTTCATCCAAATAAATCCTTGTAAAAGTCTTATTTGGATGAAATTAAAGTTAGAGTTACCCATTCATCAATATCAATGCGGTCTAGTACTTCCAGTTTGTTTTGACGATAAACTTCAATAATTTCTCTTGCTTGTACGTCTAAAATTCCAGAAATAATGGCATGTCCACTACTTTTTAAATATCTCCGAATGCAAGGAGCTAAATCAATTAAAGGTGGTTTTAAAATATTAGCAAATATTAGATCGAAAGGTGCATTGGACTTGATTTGCGTATCCTCGAAACCTGTAGCTTGAAGACAAGCAATACAATTTTCCAAATTGTTAGCCTTCAAATTTGCTGAAGCAACTTCTACTGCAACTTGATCTACATCGCTTGCGATAATCCTAGAAGAAGAAACCTTTCCAACCGCCATAGCAAGCACTGCCGTGCCACAGCCTATATCAATAACTTCGTCTATCTTTTTACCCATTGTAACTAGTTTATCTAACGCTAAAAGACAGCCTTTTGTTGTTCCATGGTGCCCAGTACCAAAGGCCATTGAAGCTTCGATCAGTAATCCAACACGATCCTTTGGCAATTTTTTTAAATCATGTTTCCCAAAAACAAAAAACCGCCCAGCTTCAACTGGGCTCAACTCCCTTTTTACTTTTGTAACCCAATCTGTTTCTGGTATTTCAGAAATGGCAAATCCAGCCGCTTCAAAAACGTTTTCCAGTATCAAAATTGATATTTCGTTTGGTTTGTCATTGAAATAAGCGCCTACTTCCCATTCACCAGAGCCATCTTCCAACTCAAACACTCCTACACCCATTGGAGGTGGATCCAGTTTTTCTAAAGCAACACCTAACCCCTCAGCTCGCTCTTTATCTTTAACTTTTGTAATGGCTGAATAGGTTAACAATTTTTACTATCCATTTTTATATTTCGAATAAGTTTTAGAAATCAGTAAAGTTTCATTCCCAATAACTGGATAATTAGGAACCAACAATGCCAGCAAAAATGATAATAAAGCTAGGACGGCCGCTGCCACAAATACAATAGTAGGAGAAACAAGCCACAAAAGGCCAAATAAAACTGGTAGAAATATGGCAGCAATATGATTTATAGTAAGAGCCACAGCTGCGGTTGGCGCTATATCCTCAGGAGAAGAAATTTTTTGGAAATAAGTCTTGAGAGCGATCCTCAATCCAAAAAATAAGTGGTCAAGCACAAATAAAGTAGCCGCTACAACAACCCCCCAGTCAAAGATGTAAATTCCCCCATAAGCCAAAAAAACACAAATCAAACCAGAATACTCAATCAATAATGCCCGTCGCTCTCCAAAGCGAGCGATAAAATAGCCAAAAAGTGGGGCTACAAAAATATTTATAACCAAATTAATTAAGAAAAGTGCAGTCAATTGATGGACTTCAAAACCGAACTTTTCAACCATCATGAAAGCCGCAAATACAACAAATATTTGTCTGCGCGCTCCAGATAAAAATTCCAAAGCATAATATAGCCAGTAACGACGACGTATAACCAGCTTTGTGATTGGCTTTGCTTCCGTTTTAAAGCTTGGGAAAAAAAATAAACAAAGTACTGCTATTAAAACCGTTAAACCTCCCGATGATAAATACAGAAAATTAAATGAAAGCCCCAGTTTTTGCCAGCCAACAATTATTCCAATATAAGCAAAAAGTGTTGCTATTGAACCCGCCCCAAATAACCAACCCATAATCTCCGGGGCCTTTCCTTTTGGAAGCCATTGCAATTGTAATGATTGATTTATTGTTTCAAAATAATGAAAACCAAATGAACTTATAAGAGTAACAATTAGTAATCCAGTCATCGACGGAAAATAGGCAGTAACTGCCGTTGCAATACCCAACACTGCAAGAGAGACCAGTCCAAGCGTTTGCTCCTTTATTACCATAATCAGCAAAATTACACCTACAGCCAAAAATCCTGGAATTTCCCTTACCGTGTGTAACAAACCAATGTCAGAACCATCAAAATCAGCTACTTGGATAACAAAGTTGTTCAATAAAGCAGACCAAACATTAAATGCGATTGGCATTGCCACAGCCATTATAAACAAAAGAAAAATAGGCCTACGCCAAAAAGGTAATGCGCTCACATCAAATATAGAAACCGAACGAGCCATAAACAAAAACTACTATCTAGAAGAATTTAACTGTGATCCAATCTAATAAAAGCTTTGAGGGTCAATGTCGATGGACAATCTCAAATCCCCTTTCAGCGAAACTGTAGCCACCCACTTTCGAACTGCATCTTGTAGCCCGGGCGTCCTAGGAGATTTTATCAAAAAACGTATCCTGTGGCGCCTTTTTATCCTAGCAATTGGTGCTGGAGCAGGGCCGTAAACTCTCGCTCCAATTATGTCTAAAGCCTGAGTGTTATTTTTAAGTTGGTTAGCTGTAGACATGGCCCTTTCCAAGTTACTTGATGAAATGATTATTCCCACCAATTTTCCAAATGGCGGCATACTAGCTAACTCGCGCTGTTTAGCTTCCGAAACCCAAAAATCATCGTCATCGCCTCTTAAAATTGCTTCAACAACAGGATGTTCAGGCTGATAGGTTTGAATTAAGGCCTTTCCTCTATTATCTGTTCGCCCAGCTCTTCCGGAAACTTGCCTAACCAATTGGTAGGTCCGCTCTGCTGCTCTCAAATCTGATCCATGGAGACCAATATCGATATCAATCACTCCAACCAATCTCAATTTTGGGAAATTGTGCCCTTTAGCAACCAACTGAGTACCAATAATTATGTCAGTATTCCCTTCAGAAATTTTTTGAATTTCATCTTTTAGCGATTTTGCTGACCCGTGTAAGTCAGAAGACAAAACTGATATTTTAGCTTTAGGAAATTTCATTTGAGCCTCTTCAGCTAGTCTTTCTACGCCGGGGCCAACAACTGCTAATTTTCCTATTATTCCACATGAAGGACACTTATTAGGCATAGGTTTGGTATGGCCACATTGATGACACATAAGCCGATTGATAAACCTATGATCAACCATTCTTGCGTCACATTGATCACAAGATATTTGGTTGCCACACGCTCTACAGACAGTCGTTGGAGAATAACCTCTTCTATTCAAAAACAAAAGAGTTTGGTCGCCGCTTTGTAGGCATTCAGTAGTAGACTTTTCCAGTCGATTAGAAATCCACTCATCAGACTTCAGATTTTCTTTGCGTAAATCTATTGCGGATAAATTTGGTAGGGTCGCCTCGCCATATCGTTCATGGATCTGAACATGATTATACTTACCATTTTTTGCATTAACCCAACTTTCGAGACTTGGAGTTGCCGAAGCAAGGATCACCGTGGCCATTTCAATTGAAGCTCTCAAGACGGCCATGTCTCGAGCATTATAAATTACGCCATCCTCTTGTTTATATGAATGGTCGTGCTCTTCATCTACAATAACTAAACCCAAATTTATAAAGGGCAAAAATAAAGCCGAGCGAGCACCAATAACCAATTTGGCACCTCCACTTGCAACCATTTTCCAAACCCGTCGACGCTCAGCGAGCGTCACTCCCGAATGCCATTCCGCAGGATTTTCACCAAATCTTTTTTTAACTCGGTCAAAAAACTCTGAAGTCAGAGCTATCTCAGGTAAAAGAACCAAAATTTGCTCTCCCTTTCTCAAAGCATCAGCTACTGCTTCAAGATAAACCTCTGTTTTGCCCGAACCTGTCACTCCTTGTAAAAGAATTGCAGAAAAACTATTTTGCTTTTGAATATCCTTTATTTTTTCGCATACGCTAATCTGATTTGCGTTTAATCTTTTTGGTTTGAAATCCGGATTGAGTCGCGGATATGGCCTATCACGCGGAATTAGTTCTTCATTTAGCAAACCATTCCGAGCGGCAGTTGCGATCACGGCGGCACTGACTCCAGAAATACTTACTATCTCTTTGCTAGAGAGTTTATTCTTATTGGTTTTTGATAAAGACGAAATCAGGCGATTGCGTTGAGGTGTTTTCTTAAAATCAGAATGATTTGAAACTAGTGAGAAAACCTTTTGAGTAATTGATGGCTTATTCAAGTCCGGGACACGTGTGCATTGTCTTAAGATAAGGTTTAAGGGTGTAATGGTGTAATCAGAAACAGCCTCTAAAAACTTTCTCATTGAGAAGGACATTGGTGGAGCGTCAATTACACTTATTGCATTGCGCAATTTTGAGAGGTCATAGTGACCGTCGCCGGGGCCCCAAACAACACCCATCACTTTTCTTTTACCCAATGGTAAAATTAAAAAAGAGCCAATTTTACAACCGCCCTCTGGAGCCAAATAATCTAAGAAACGCGCAAATGGCTCCGTCGTTACAACAGCGATACGTTCATTTTCATTGTAAAATTCCCGCGCTTTCAAATTAACCCCAAATTAATTTAACGATAATGCAGCAAAAGACTTTAATAGGAAACAATCTTGCATTAATCACTGATATAACGAAGACACTTAACATTGGCCAATCCCAAAAGGATGATAATTATGAAATTTTTCGTAGATACCGCTGAAATTGACGAAATTAGAGAACTTAACGAGTTAGGTATGGTAGACGGAGTGACAACTAACCCATCTTTAATACGAAAATCTGGACGAGATATAATAGACGTTACCAAGGAAATTTGTGAGATCGTATCTGGTCCTGTAAGCGCAGAGGTCACCGCGATAGAGTCTGAGCAAATGATAGCCGAGGGTGTTAAGCTGGCTCAGATAGCAGATAATATAGCTGTTAAAGTTCCGCTAACTTGGGACGGATTAAAAGCATGCAAAGCACTTTCTGATTTGGGTCATATGGTAAATGTAACTCTTTGCTTTTCGCCCAACCAAGCGTTGCTTGCCGCCAAAGCAGGTGCAACCTTCATATCTCCGTTTATCGGAAGACTTGATGACATTAATTTAGACGGACTAGACCTAATTGGGGACATTCGCTTAATTTATGACAACTATGGGTATGAAACGCAAATTCTTGCTGCCTCTATCCGAACAGTTAACCACGTAACTCAAAGTGCTTTAATTGGCGCAGATGTAATGACAGCTCCACCATCAGTAATAAAATCTTTAGTCTCGCACCCTCTTACCGATAAAGGGCTAGCCGCCTTTCTGTCCGATATTAAACAAACAGGGCAAAAAATAATTTAAATATTACGCAGATAACAATGTTAAAAATGAGTGATAAATAATGGACGATCAGCTTCGTGAAGAAATTCTGGTAAAAGCCCACGAAATTTTAAATGACGAAACCTTATTAAGAGCACTCATAGCGGCTAGCGATAAAAACTTAGGCAGCAAAATAGTCGACCTTCGCAGCGTTGCTATGCAGAAAATGGACGGTGAATTAAAAAAACTAAAGAGATCCAACCAACAGGTCATCGCAACAGCATACGAAAATTTGGTTGGTATGAAACAAGTGCATCAAGTCGTATTGAAGTCGCTAGAACAAAATAATTTTGATGAATTTATCACCAACTTAGATACTGAGGCTTGTAATATTTTGAGAGTCGATTGTATTAAAATTGGTTTGGAAACTCATTCTTCACTTCAAAATAACGAAAAGTACGACTCAAAACTATCAAAGCTTCTTGATTTATATCCTGTCAACTTTGTTGATACTTACATTTCGCAGGGTGAAAATAACAACACAGATGACGTTATATTAAGACCCACTCCAAAAGGCTCTGAACAGTTATATGGCAAAGTTTCTAGGAATTTAAAATCGGAAGGCTGTATTAAATTAAGGATTGGAAATAAAAAAATCATGGGCATTCTGGCGTTAGCAAGCAAGGAAAGAGAAAAATTTACTGCACAACAAGGAGTTGAACTTCTTAAGTTTATGGGAAGCGTATTTGAGCGCAGAATAAGTCATTGGCTAAACTAGAACTCATATCGTCAGCACAACTAACCTTATTGAACGAGTGGCTTGATTTAAAATCTGCATTAGAGGGGTCGTCTTCAAATACTTTAGTAGCATATAAACGGGATCTAATAGATTTTTTCTCCTTTTTAACGTTACATAATGGAGGTAAGAGTGGCATCAAACAGCTTGAGTCAATAGATCAAGCTTGTATGAGATCTTGGATGGCAGAAAACCGAAGATCAGGCAAAACCTCTCGATCAATAGCAAGACAACTTTCATCAGTGAAATCATTTTACAAATGGTTTGCAAAAAGATGCGGCATTGATCCAACTATGGTTTTGATTACAAAAGCTCCAAAATTTCAAAAAAAATTGCCCCGGGCACTTTCACAGGAAGCTGCAAAGGAAATTTCAAGCAGTGCCGATTTAAGCGAAAATAAGCCATGGATAATCGCAAGGGATACCGCCGTACTACTATTACTGTATGGTTGTGGTTTACGAATTTCAGAAGCACTCAGTTTGAAGTATCGTGAAATGCCTTTGACAGATACTTTAAAAATTAAAGGCAAAGGTGAGAAATTTAGAGTTGTACCGGTCTTACAAATAGCAAGAGACGCTGTAGAAAACTACCTTGAGCTGTTACCATTTACTTTAAATAGTAACGATAATATCTTTAGAGGCGTCAGGGGCGGCAGCTTAAATCCGAGGTCAATACAATTAGTCATGAAATTGGTACGTGAAAAACTTGGAATAGCTTCAAATGCAACTCCACATTCATTGCGGCACAGCTTTGCAACTCATCTTTTAACGTCGGGCGCAGACCTTCGCTCAATCCAAGAACTATTAGGACATGCTAGCCTATCTACAACACAAATTTATACATCTATGGATTCTTCGCACTTAATGGATGTGTATTCAAGAACACACCCGAAAGCTAAATCGAATATAAATAGACTTTGATTTTTATATTGGAAATTCGAAAATTAATGGAAAACCGAGCATCAAAAGGAAAATTTACAGCTTTATTGGTTCACTTTTTCACCGCAACTGGAGCTGTTTTTGCTATGCTTGCCATGCTTGCGGCAGCAGATGAAAAGTGGAGTTTGATGTTCCTATGGCTTGTAGTTGCGTTCGCAGTTGACGGAATAGATGGCCCATTAGCTCGTCATTTCGACGTTAAAAAAAATGCTCCTCGTTTTGATGGAAATTTACTCGATTTAATAATAGATTATTTAACCTATGTCTTTATTCCTGCTTTTGCTCTTTTTAAATCAGGTCTGCTACCTGGATGGACAGGATGGTTCGTTATCATAATAATAACTTTCTCTTCGGCTATGTATTTTTGTGATAGTAATATGAAAACAAAAGATAACAGTTTTCAGGGCTTCCCAGGCTGCTGGAACATGGTAATCCTCGTGCTGTTTGCCATTAAACCAAGTTTTTGGCTTATAATTGCGATAGTTGCAATTTTGGCATTATCAATGTTTTTACAGATTAAATTTATACACCCAGTTAGAACCGTCAGGTGGAGGGTTGTAAGCTTGCCAATAGCATTATTGTGGACTGGATTCGGAGCATGGGCTGCTTGGGTTAATTTTGATCCTAACAGTTTAGCAATTTATGGCCTTATTTTTTGTTCGTTATATTTAATATTGGCCGGCGCACTCCAACAAGTCATACCGAGTGTTAAAAATAGATAGCATAGGATCAATAAATCTTTTCATTTTTTGACCCTAAAACGAATTGAACGCCTTGTATCTCCTGCCGGTTTAATTATTATACGCTACTAGAAAATTGAGGTATACAAATGTCTTGGACCGATGAACGCGTTGAAATATTGACTAAAATGTGGGCTGAGGGTAATTCTGCTAGTCAGATAGCTAAGGAACTTGGCGGCGTTACAAGAAACGCGGTTATTGGAAAAGTACACCGCCTGGGTTTGTCCAACAGAGCGACAACCAGCACTTCTAAGAAAACGGACTCAAATGCAAAATCAGTCCCTAAGAGTAGCTCTAAGGCTAAGCAAAAAACTCGGAAGATTGAAGTCTCAGAACAAAAGTCAGACAATGTTACGTCCCTAAGGCGTCAGATAATTCCGGCCGGCCAACCACTTCCACCGCAACCGTCAGCAAACGAAATAAGTCCTGAAGCTTTGGCGCGTGTAAGTGAAATAGAAAAAAAAGCAAAAAAACTAAGCCTACTGGAGCTCACAGAAAAAACTTGCAAATGGCCAGTTGGCGATCCTGCAACAGAAGAGTTTTGGTTTTGTGGGCTGGCCACTCAGTCAGGAAAACCTTACTGTGAAGCTCATGTAGGCGTAGCTTTCCAGCCTATGAATAGCCGCCGAGACAGGCGCAGGTCCTAAAGCGCATTCTCATTTAAAAATTTTAAACGGTCACTTCGTAGCCAATTTCTTCAGGTTCATCGTCTACAATTTGAGCTGGAAAACCGGCAGCGCGAATATCTAGACCTGTAGTTTCTTCAAGTCTCTTTATAATATTGGGAGATAATTCTCTTGGACCAAACCGTTTTATTCCATCTGCAAATATTGAAATTAACAAAGGGTTCAACTCCAAAGGTATTTTTGCACGATCTGCCACAGCTTGAAACAAACCTATATCTTTGGCGACTAAATCCATAGTAAATGAAATATCTCTACTTCCATTTAATATTACTTGGCTTTCAGTTTCATTAACAAATGAGTTACCCGAAGAAATAGAGAAAGCTTTATAAGCTATACTTAAATCCATTCCAGCACCTTTAGCTACTGTTAATGCTTCTGCACAAGAAACAAGATTTGCAGTCGCAAGATAATTTGTAATAACCTTTAATATACTAGCCGATCCTAACTCCCCAGTATGCAAAACTCTACGCCCCATTTTTGTTAAAAGCGGCAGAATATATTCAAAAGTTGATCGGTCACATCCGGAAAAAATACTTATATTTCCCGTATCAGCTCTATGGCAACCGCCAGATACAGGACAATCGACAGCAGCCCCGCCTTTTTCTATCACTAACGCTCCCAATCTCCTTACCTCGGCTTCATCAGTAGTTGACATTTCAAGCCAAACTTTGCCAGGGGTTACAAAATCAAGCATCTGTTGCATAACTTCATTAGATGCCCGCGGACTAGGCAAACAAGTTATTATCACATCACATGTCTTCATAGTATTTTGTGGATTTTTTCCGTCGTTTGCTCCCCTAGTTACAAATTTGTTCACTGAACCAGTATCAAGATCGTAAACTGAGAGTTTAATACCATTTCTTAAGAGACTTCCTGCTAATTTACCACCTACATTTCCTAAGCCAATAAATCCAACATGCATATTTCATAACCTTCACTAAGAGTTTTCTTTATTCTATATGAAATTTAAAAATCAATTAAGTTAAAACGCGACAGTTATCTTAAAAAATTATATTTAAGTCACAGCTTTTAAGACAATCTGCTGATAAATTTTTTTGATCTCTGGCACCGAAATTCTACCATCTTTTTTATACCAAGTATTGACTTCTTTGAGCATACCAATAATTGCAAGACTTGTTATTTTAGTCTCTTCGCATAAAAATATATTTTTATTTACTCCGTCGCTTAAAATCTTGCTCAGTACGAACTCATATTTATTTCTAAGACTTTCAATTTTTTTAAAATTATCAGGGCTTAAATTTCGAAGCTCCATGTAAGCAATGAAAACTTCTTCTGGGCGGTTAAGATGATACTCAATGTGAAAATCCACAAAAAATTCCAATAATTTATCAGATTTTTCAGGTAATTTTTGCTTGTGCCAAGTTTGTAACAGGTTTTCCATATGGTTTATTAACAATTCTGATAAAATCGTCTGTTTATCTGGAAAATAGTTATACAAAGCACCAACTTGTAGGCCAACTTTAGAGGCGATTTGTCTCATAGAAACGGCTGCATAACCTCTCTCAGCAAAAAGATGTAATGCAATCTCGCTAATTTTGGGCTTTGTAAGCTTTGCGTAAGATCCTAAAGTTCGAGCCATCTCTCGATATTAACTGAACAATTGTTCAAAAAAAACCCTGAATATAACAGGACGTAAGAGATCTTATAGATTGCAAGGAATGTTATCTCAATATACACCGGCCGCACTAATAGCTTTCGAGAAGGATAAGAAATGACTAAACCCTTAAGGCTTGGTATTGCTGGGTTAGGCACTGTAGGCGTTGGCGTAATTAAAATAATTCAAAATAAGCTATCTCTTCTAGAAGCAAGAACAGGAAAGCAGATTTTAATTTCTGCTGTAACAGCAAAATCCAAAACTAAAGATAGAGGAGTAGATCTATCTTCTTATCATTGGGAAAAAGACCCTATTTCTCTTGCTAACAGAGAAGACATTGACGTTTTCATCGAGCTTATTGGAGGTCATGAAGGGGCTGCCAAAGACGCCGTGGAAATTGCAATAAGTAGAGGAAAAAATGTTATTACGGCTAATAAAGCTCTTTTAGCCCATCACGGCCATAAGTTAGCATTAAAAGCAGAAGAAAATGGATCAGTTTTAAGATTTGAAGCTGCCGTCGCTGGCGGTATTCCAGTTATTAAGGCTTTGACAGAAGGCCTAGCAGGCAATTCTATCAACAGAATAATGGGCGTTATGAACGGCACATGTAATTATATCTTAACTAGAATGGAGTCGTCAGGATTAAGTTATGAAGAAGTTTTTTCAGAAGCTAGTGAATTAGGCTACTTAGAGGCAGATCCCAATCTGGATATTGGAGGGATAGATGCCGCCCACAAACTTTCAATACTGTCATCAATTGCTTTTGGCACAGAGATAAACTTCAATGGAGTTGAATTAGACGGCATAGATAAAGTAACAATCAACGATATTCATCAAGCTGCAGATATGGGGTTTAGAATAAAGTTGTTAGGCGTAAGTCAAATGACTAATAGCGGATTGGAACAAAAAATGAGCCCATGCCTGGTTCCTGCCACCTCACCTTTAGGGCAATTAGAAGGGGGAACTAACATGATAGTGATAGAAGGCGACCAAGTCGGTCAAATTGTACTTCGCGGAGCTGGCGCAGGTGAAGGACCAACTGCGAGTGCTGTTATATCGGATGTAATGGATTTAGCCCGTGGCATCAGTGTAGCAACCTTTGGCCAACCAGCAAAAACACTTATAAAAACGTCGTCTTCAAAATCACAAACACCCGCACCTTATTACCTGCGAATGCTCCTTCATGATGAGCCGGGAGCGCTTGCAAAAATAACTAAAATTCTAAGTCAATTTAACGTCTCTATTGATCGCATGCGCCAGTATGGTCATAACGATGAAAATGCCCCTGTTTTAATCGTCACGCATGAGATAAGTCACGAAGATTTAATGACAGCTATCAAAGAACTACCGAATACCAAGGTTTTGAAAGCTCAACCACTAGCAATTAGAATAGAAGAAGTATGAGCGATATACTGATAGGGCAGAAATTATGAATTCCAAAATAGATTTTAATGATCGTATGTTGTCTTTGGGTTTAGCTCGTGTTTCTGAAGCAGCCGCGATAGCATCTGCAGACCTGATAGGTAGGGGCGACGAAAAAGCGGCAGATCAAGCAGCAGTAAATGCAATGCGAGATCAATTAAATAAATTGGATATTTCTGGTTTTGTTGTCATTGGTGAGGGTGAAAGAGATGAAGCACCTATGCTTTATATTGGAGAGGAGGTTGGAACTGGGAATGGACCCGGCGTAGATATTGCCCTTGATCCGCTTGAAGGGACAACCTTAACCGCCAAAGATATGCCCAATGCACTAACCGTTATAGCAATGGGACCACGCGGATCAATGTTACACGCTCCTGATGTTTATATGGAAAAACTGGCAATTGGACCGGGCTACGAACCTGATGTAGTGACTTTAGACATGTCTCCCCGCGACCGTATTCTCTCACTGGCTAAAGCTAAAAAATGTAATTCTAAGGATATTACAGTATGCGTTCTGGATAGGCCACGACACCAAAATATTATTGAAGATGTTCGCGCTACAGGTGCTGCCATTCGCCTAATTACCGATGGCGACGTGGCAGGCGTCATGCATTGCGCAGAACCAGACATAACTGGAATTGATATGTACATGGGAATTGGCGGGGCTCCGGAAGGAGTACTTGCTGCTGCCGCTTTGAAATGTATGGGTGGACAAATCTACGGGCGGCTTATTTTTCGTAATGAAGACGAGAAAGCTCGTGCTATCAAGGCAGGTATAACAAATTTTGATCGTATTTATACGAAAGACGAAATGGTCACACAGGACGTTATTTTCGCAGCAACTGGTGTTACTGGTGGATCTTTACTTCCTGCGATAAAAAGACAAGTGGGTTTCATCACCACCGAAACGATGCTTATGAGGTCTAAAACAGGTTCAATACGCAGAATGATTTACAGAAACCCAACGAAATAGATAAAATTGAGCTATCTAGGAATTGAAAAATCTATCTTAGCAAAGCAATGGATTGGACCGAGTTCTGAGCAAGAAAGAAATCAGGACAAGCTTTTTCAAGAAACGGGTTTGCCCATTGCGCTCTGCGCCGTTTTAAGCCGTTTGAAAATAGATACGAATTCTGCACCAAAATATCTTGAGCCAACCCTCAAAGAATTGATGCCAGAACCCTCTAAATTAAAGGACATGACAAAAGCTGCAGAGAGAATTCTACACTCGGCAAAAACCGGCGAAAAAGTTGCCATCTTTGCAGATTATGATGTGGACGGCGGCTGCTCGGCAGCCCTTTTGATAGATTGGTTTCGATTTTTTAATATTGAATGTACTCTCTACGTACCTGATAGGGTCAAAGAAGGTTTTGGGCCCAATATTAAAGCATTGCAGTTGTTAGAAAGTACACATTCTCTAATTATTTGCGTGGATTGTGGAACTCTTAGCCACCAGGCAATAGAAAGCTTAAATGCATCTGATCTCATAGTTTTAGACCATCATTTGGCTAGCGAAATATTACCTAAGTGTTATGCAGTTGTGAATCCAAATAGGCAAGATGAGTTGGGGAATTTAAGTCATCTATGTGCAGCTGCAGTTGTTTTTTTATGCCTGGTAGAAATGCGTCGCCTTCTAAGAATGAATGCGGAGGAATCCCCTGATTTAATAAATATGCTAGATCTGGTAGCCCTTGCTACCGTCGCTGATGTTGCTCCTTTAGTTGGAGTAAATAGGGCTTTTGTAAGGCAAGGTTTAAAAATTCTAGCTGGTAGAAAAAGGATAGGGCTTGCGGCTTTGTCAGACCAGATAAAAATTGACCAAGAGCTTTCTTCTTACCATTTAGGATTTTTATTAGGCCCTCGAATAAACGCTGGAGGAAGAATAGGAAAACCAGACTTGGGCGCTCAACTGTTAATTGCACAAGATCTTGAAGCAGCAAAAGCAATTGCCGAGCGTTTAGATCAGCTTAACTTTGAGCGTCGAGAGCTTGAAAAGCAAATCAAAGAGGCAGCACTAGAGCAAGCAATTAATCAAAAATCTTTCGATTCACTTGCTTGGGCTGCAGGGGATTCATGGCACCCCGGGGTTGTGGGAATTGTCGCTTCGCGCCTTAAAGAAGCCACTAACCTACCTTCCATAGTAATTGGTTTTGATGGGTTAATCGGAAAGGGCTCTGGAAGATCTGTTTCGGGTGTGGACCTTGGCTTTGCAATTCAAAAATTAGTCAATGAGGGATTATTACTGACTGGGGGTGGGCATAAAATGGCCGTAGGGCTAAGCGTGGAAAGAGAAAATTTAGAGAAAGCTATGTATCGTCTTGATGAAATCATTAAGCAGCAAGGCGCTAAAGTAGATAGCTCACCAAAAGTATTTATAGATGCATTGCTATTACCTAGCGCAGCAACATTAGAGCTTGTTGAATCATTAAATTCTGCTGGCCCATATGGTCCAAGCGCAAAAGCACCAACATTTGTTTTCGCGAACATGCAAATTACTTATTTTAAGCGAATTGGAACTTCTCATCTGCGAATTAAGTTCGGCGATAGTACTGGATCTTTAGATGGAATTTGCTTTAATGCATTCGATACTGAAATTGGACCGGCTCTTGAAAACCATAGCGGGCGCACATTACATCTCTGTGGAAAACTTGATATCAACCAATGGCGTGGCAAGAGAAGTGTTCAATTGCGTTTAGAAGATGCACAGTTTGCCGTTTAGTAGTACATAAAACCAAAGAATATTTAAAAATTTATTTTTTTGACTTGCGCCTTTTTAGTTCATTGCATAAAAACCGGGAATTACCTATGGCCCGTTCGTCTATCGGTTAGGACGCCAGGTTTTCAACCTGGAAAGACGAGTTCGATTCTCGTACGGGCTACCAAATTCTCCAGTTTCCCCATTATAGAAGAAAAGTTTTTGGAAAGTGCAGCTTTGCGAGGACCATTTTCAAAAACATTATTCTTGAAAATATTACATTAAAATTTTGTATAAACTGACTCTTTGTATTTAGTTGGCTAGGTATGTATTTCGCGCATAGCGGCAATACTGATTTATCTGAAGTAAAAAAAAAAAAATAAACTACATGTCTCAGCATATCATAAAAGGAAAAAGATATGCTTAAAAAAATATATAAAGTAATGGTTCTAAGTCGAGCAGCAAGTGCAGCCAACGAAACGTTAAGAACACTTTCAGACAGTCAATTAGACGATATAGGACTGTCCAGAGCAAGTTTTGTAAGTGAAATCGTAAACAGTGTTCGCAAAGATTTAGATAATGCCGAAAACAATAAGTCTAACCGGGAAATGATTGCAGTACTTATAAATCCTAATTTAGCTGGGTCTGTTTAATAAGGCCCAACTAAACTAAACTTATTATTTGAGTTGAAAGTCCGAGCCAGATAACTCTTATTTTTTTTCTTCGCACTTTATACATTTGGGGCACTGCGTATGTTCACTGGCACTGAACTCGTGCCCGCACTTTTCGCAATCAATGTCTTTAACTCTGCGCATTTTACTCTCCAATAGAAAACAGTTAGTACGAATAATAATTTTTTCAAATTTATTGCTTAATAAGTAACAACCACAAATTGTTAGGAAAGACTTAGATGGAAAATTCTAGCGCACAAAATAGAAAAATTATTTTGATTCGCGGATTACAAATGCTTTTATTTGGTTTGCTAATAAACTTGGGGCTGACCATTATCGGTTTTTTAGCTTTTGTTCAATTTTTTTGGTTACTTATCACCAAAGAAAAGAATTCATTTATTGCAGATCTAGCATCTGGACTTAAGAACTGGTTTGGTCAAGCGATACAATTTATGTTATTGGCCAGCGACTATAAACCTTTTCCCTGGTCAAAAATATAATTTAGCCAGATATTTATATGTTTAATTTATTAAATTTTACCAACTCATATGGATATATTAATTGAACGGGAAACTTAAAGGTCTATTGATAACCACATGTGGTGTTTTACTCGTTGTACCTGACTCTTTATTTGTTAGGTTAATTTCTGCTGAGCCAATGGTGACAGCATTTTGGCGGAGCTTAATTTCTGGTATTTTTGCCCTTTTTATTGTCGTTTTTCTCTATGGGGGACAAGGTTTAAGAGATGTTGTTAAAGCTGGCTTCCCTAGCTTAATCTATGCAGTTTTAATAGCAAGCACAGCTCCCGCATTTGTTGTAGCGGTTACAAATACCAGCGTAGCAAATGTTGTCTTTATATTAGCCTCGATGCCAGTTTTTGCCACAATTTTTAGTCGCATATTTTTAGGTGAGCCAATAAAAATTTTGATTGTCATTACAATGGCAGTAGTGGCAATTGGATTATTTTTTATCGCTTACGGTTCTACAAAAATTGAACTTGCATCATGGAAAGGCGACATCTGGGCGGTCTATGTCTCAGTCGCTTTCGCTGCGGCGCTGACAGCCGTCCGTGCGGCAAGAACTATTTCTATGATCCCTGCAATTCCATTTGGATACATTGGAGGCGCGTTAGTTTTATCTTTCTTTATTTCACCATTCGAAGTTCAGGCTGAAGATTGGAACCTAATTTTGATGCATGGAACTATCATTGGGGCTTCTTCTTGCTTACTTACACTAGGTCCCCGTTTAATCAGTTCCTCAGAAGTTTCGTTACTCGTTTTGTTGGAATCTGTTTTAGCCCCAATTTTAGCTTGGTTCGTTTTAGGTGAATACCCGGGCCAATATGCTATTCTTGGCGGATGTATAGTTGTCAGCGCTTTATCTTTTTTTAATCTTTTTAATTTGTACCAATTAAAGAAAGTTTAAAATTATGATTTTATTAATAAATCAATAATCAGTCGGTGCTCCACCCTCAGATTTTCTACGTGCAATAAAACTTTCCAGCTCTTCTTTGATGCCTTGATCTAAATGTGGCGCCTCGAATTCGTTTAAAATCATTTTATATTTTTTGTGAGCGCGTTCTGCGGTCCAAGTACCCCCAGCTGATTCCCACGCTTCAAAATTTCGCCAATCAGAAAGAAATGGCTGATAAAAAGCTTCTGAATAACGATCTTGAGTGTGTTGAATACCAAAAAAGTGCCCATCGTTTCCAACCTCTTTGATAGCATCAAC
>JBJLGF010000056.1:0-32536 GCA_045564975.1 Paracoccaceae bacterium | reverse complement strand
CAGAAAAACTTAAAAAAGAAGCTGACAAAATTGCTGCGGCTATGGATATAAATATAAACACGGATACTTTGGTTAGAGATTTGGGTCCAGCTGATAAGCAGATGATCGCCATAGCTCGAGCTATGGCGCATTCTCCCAAACTACTTATTTTGGACGAGCCGACTTCCTCTCTTTCTGAAAATGAAGCCAAAAGACTTTTCACACTATTACAAAAACTCAAAAAACAAGGCGTTGCCATTTTATACATTTCTCATCGAATGTCAGATATAAATAGTGTCGCCGATCGTATTGTAGCCATGAGGGACGGCACAATATCTGGGCTTTTTGAGGACAAGCCGCTCAATTATGAGGGGGCCGTTACAGCAATGCTTGGCCAAAAACTGTCTCAAAATGAAATAAAACTAAATGAACGAAAAAGAGAAGTATTAAATTTGCGAGGGCTAAAGTTAACTAATGATAGCGAGCGCTTTGACTTGTCTTTCTATGAAAATGAAATTGTTTCAATTACAGGCCTTATCGGGAGTGGTAAAACTACTTTGGCTTCACAAATATTTGGATTAAATCCTAATTCAACAGTAAAAATGACTTTAAATGGAAATGCATACAAACCCAAAAGCCCAAGAGACGCCATAGCTGCAGGGGTTTTCATGTGTCCCAAAGATAGAGCATCAAACGCCGTGATTTCAGAGTTTGATATTTCAAACAATTTAGCCATACCATTTTTTAAAAAGCATAGCAGTTTGTCTTTTCTTCGTTCCAAAAGTCTCACACAAAATGCCAAAAACTCTATCGATGAACTTGGAATAGTATGCCAATCTGAAATGGATTCTGTAACAACATTATCTGGGGGAAATCAACAAAAGGTCATGGTTGGACGATGGTTGGCTGAAGAGTCTTTTGTTCTCCTTTTAGATGAACCTTTTCAAGGGGTAGATATAAAAGCTAGGCGTGATATTGGCCTCCAGATACGGTCAACATCTGGCAAAAGAGCAACTCTTATATTTGTTGCAGAACTTGATGAGGCTCTTGAAATAGCAGACCGGGTCATTGTTTTTCACGAAGGAAATCTTGTTGGTGAATATCAAAATAAAAGTAAAAATATACCAGAAATAGTATCGAGTTTTAGTGGAAGCACTTATAAACAAGATAGTTCAAATTATGGAACTTAAATATGCCTAGTGATCAAAAAATGAATTCAAGACGTTTTGCTATAAAGTACGGCTTTCTTATTCTACTCGCTGGATTGGTAATTTTCTTTTCAATAGCAGCAGAAGGATTTGCTGGACCTCGATCTGCTGTATTTATTTTTCAATCTGTTTCTATCACCGGTATTCTAGCCCTTGGTGTTACAGCAACTTTAGTAGTAGATGGTTTTGACCTTTCTATTGGTTCCGTTGCGACGTCAGCACTAATGCTATCTGCATACGTAATGGTTGTCTTAGAAATGTCAGCTTTTTCCGCAATTATTGCATGCTTACTCATGGGGGCAGCAGTTGGTTTTATCAATGGTTTACTAATAGTAAAAGCTAGAGTTCCCGATCTGCTGGCAACGCTTGGAATGATGTTTTTGTTAATCGGACTTCAGCGTATTCCAACCGAAGGGCGCTCAATTTCCACTGGGATGAAGTTACCGGATGGATCTACTACTGAAGGAGTGTACTCCCAAGCTTTTTTATGGCTTGGAAGGCACAGACTGGATTTTTTCTTAGAAAAGCTTATCCCAATCCCAGTAATCATTTTTATTCTCGTAGGTATATTAATATGGGTTTTTCTCGAGTTAACCCGACATGGAAGATTAATGTATGCTATTGGCTCAAATGAAACGGCCACAGCTTTGGCCGGAGCTAACGTAAATAAATATAAGATTTTAGCATACGTTATATCAGGCGTAATGGCTTCAATCGGCGGCATTTTACTTTCTGCACGTCTAGGCAGAGGGGATATTGCTTCAGGAAATAATTTATTACTGGATTCGGTAGCTGCTGCATTAATCGGATTTGCCGTTCTTGGTGCGGCTAAACCTAATGCATTTGGTACAGCAATAGGGGCTCTTTTTGTGGGTATTCTGTTACAAGGTCTCACTATGATGAATGCACCGTATTATACTCAAGATTTTGTAAAAGGCGCAGTCCTGGTGATTGCGTTGATTTTTACATTTGCCCTTTCATTTAGTGGGCGCAAAAGTGGTCACTAAAATGTGACTTAAACAACTTAGGGAGGAAAACTATGTTTAGAAGATCATTATTAAAATTAATTGGAGGGATGGTCGCATTGCCTGTGACTCTTTCAACCTCTGTGTTTGCCGGCGATATGCCTGCCCCATTTGATAATCCTGGTGACGTGAAAATCGCTCTTGTCAGGTACCTTTCAACAGGGGACTTTTTCCAAGCCTATCTATCAGGTGTGGAAACACAAGCTGCTGCACTAGGTGTTGATTTAAGGGTTTTCGATAGTCGGCAAGATGCGGCTTTACAGTCAGATATGGTGGATCAAGCCATAGCTTTAGGTGTTGATGGAATAGTAATTCAGCATGGATTAACCGAAAGTATGCGAGATGCCGCCCAACGAGCAGTCGACGCAGGAATAAAGGTCGTTGCGTTTGACGTGAACGTTGAAAACTCTGCAATTCCGCAAATAGAGCAATCAGACTATTTACTGGGTAAACTTGCTTTGGAACAAGCGATCAAAGACAATGGAACTTCCTGGAAAGCAGGATATGTTTATGTCCCAGGCATCGCACCACTAGATAGACGGCATGCTGCATGGGAAGATATAAAAGCCGCAAACCCAGGCATTGAAGAAGTTGCTCAATTTGGAACTCTTGATAACCCGATTGCAAATACAAACGCCAATCAAGCAAGATCTGTATTGCAAGCAAACTCAGATATTACAGTTATGTTTGCCCCATATGATGAATTTGCTAAAGGCGTAAAAATTGCAGTAGATGAAGCAGGTCTTACAGATCAAATTGATATATATTCCGCAGATGTTTCAACAGCAGACATATCAGCAATGCGTGAACCTAACTCTGCTTGGGCAGCAACTGTTGCTACCAACCCAGCTGTTGTTGGAGAAGTATCTGTCAGATCACTCGCAATGATGCTTGCAGGTGAAAACCCAGGAAGTAATGTTGTTGTCCCACCAACTCTGATCACTCAGAAATTCTTAAATGACAATGACATTAAAAATATGGAAGATTTATCATCGAAAATGCCACAATTTGCTCACGCTGATGTATCAGTCCCAAGCTGGATGCCATTGCCTAAGCGCTAAAAACTTTATGAGCTGGGGAGTAAATTCCCAGCTCATAGCCCAGCTAACTCAGTTATAGCTTGCGAAACTTTCTCAATATTTAAATTATTTTTTGCTTGTATCAAGAAATAAGGTCTATCTTCCCTTGCTACTTTTAGATCACTTTCCATTGAAGCTAAATCAACATCAACGTAAGGGGCTAAATCAGTTTTATTCACAAGCAAAATATCTGATTTCATCATCGCTGGGCCTCGCTTTCTAGGTATGTCAGAACCCATTGCTACATCAATCATATAGACAGTAATATCTGCTAATTCTGGTGAAAACGTTGCTGATAGATTATCTCCGCCGCTTTCGATAAAAATTAAATCTAATCCTTCGATGCGTTTTTCCAACTCATCGACCGCTGCTAGATTTATTGAAGCATCTTCTCTAATGGCTGTATGAGGACAGCCACCTGTTTCAACTCCAATTAAACGCTCTTCAGGAAGAACTTGCATTCGCATCAAAGCCTCTGCATCTTCTTTGGTGTAAATATCATTTGTAATAACCCCAACTGAAAAACGGTCTCTTAAATCTTTTACAACTGCTGCCGTCAAAGAAGTTTTTCCCGCACCTACAGGCCCCCCAATACCAATGCGTACTGCTGAATGTTTGTTTCTATTCATGTTTTAAAAACCCTTGACTGCAGATACTCGTGTTGCATTGCTGAAACATCCGACAGAAAACAATTGGAGCCCAAGTCATCTATGTCACTTTTAGCAACAGATTTAACACTATCTAAAATTAAAGGTGAAAGTTCACGAAGTGTTTTTTGACCATCTGTCTGGCCAATTGGAATTAACCGCATTGCAACCGATATAAGATTAGAACAAAAAGAGTGTAGATAAGCTGGCACAACTAAATTCTGATCGATACTTTCATTTTTTGCTGCAAGTGCAAGTGCAATTGGAAGAATCAAATCGTCTATTTCCAGGTTCCATACGTCTCTCATAATTTTACAAAACGCGCTACCTTGAAGCTGAGTTTCTAATAGACGTTCGCTGGCTGGACATAAAGCCATTGCAAGTTCGTTTATTTCTTTCGGGTCAGAACCCTGTAAGACAAGCTTGATTAAGATAGCATCATTTTTTAATGATCCGTATTCTAAAAGATCACTGATCCACTTTTTTAATTCTTCGCGATTACTCACATGACCTTTATTAATTGCCCATTCTAAACCATGGGAGTAAGCGAACCCTCCAATAGGAAATGCGGGCGACAACCATTGCATTACAGTAATGAGTTTTGAATCAGTGGGTGTATGCATGGGTGCTTTTAACGTGTTCGTGTGAATGTGTCCTACCATGCCCATAAGCTCCACCCAGAGGCATAAATGGTTCGGTAATATGGGTAACGATTCCACCTAAGTGCTCTATCATATGCTCTATAACGTGGTCATGCTGTATTAATATTCTTTTTGCCTCAACTTGTGCTGGAGTATGGCGATTACCAAGATGCCAGACATATTCTAGCATCTTGTCTCCTGTAATCTCTGCTAACAATTCTGGTTTTGCTATGATTTCAATTAGAGTTTGGTCAGCTAATTTT
Source organism: Paracoccaceae bacterium (assembly GCA_045564975.1). Classification (GTDB taxonomy): domain Bacteria; phylum Pseudomonadota; class Alphaproteobacteria; order Rhodobacterales; family Rhodobacteraceae; genus Salinivivens. The sequence continues at coordinate 27,694 of JBJLGF010000056.1, read as the reverse complement.
AACTGATCTGTATGCTTCAAATTTGTTGCCTTATCCAAATCCAGCAAAAAAGCCATTCCACAATCAGTATGCAAGCGTTTTCTACGAACAAAACGATCAGAGTAATTCAAAGAGCATCTAAAATCTGCACTTGAAGTTGGGCTAGTGATGACTGTTTGAGCTGATAACATTTTTCTTCCCTAAAACAAAAAATAACGCTGAGCCAGCGACACTTCATCGGCTGGCTGGCAAGTTAAAAGTTCACCATCTGCTCTGACTTCATAAGTCTCTGGATCAACTTCAATGTTTGGTAGTGACACATTTAACTTTAAATCTAGTTTTCCAATGTTTCTTGTATTTTTAACTGGTACAGTTTGCTTTGCTAAGCCCAGTTTGCTTCTAATACTGTCATTTTGAGCGGCACCTGAAACAAACGTCACAGAAGACTCCGACAAAGCCCTCCCATAAGCTCCAAACATTGGTCGTGTGTAAACTGGTTGAGGAGTTGGAATGGAAGCATTCGGATCACCCATTTGAGCAACCGCAATTGTTCCTCCCAATAAAACCATCTCTGGCTTTACTCCAAAAAATGCCGGATTCCAAAGAACGAGATCTGCTCGCTTACCAAGCTCCACTGAGCCAACTTCATGAGAAATTCCATGAGCGATTGCAGGATTTATTGTGTATTTTGCAATGTACCGCCGAGCTCGCAGATTGTCATTGTTACTAGTTTCTTCAGAAAGCGCGCCTCGTTGCTTTTTCATTTTATCAGCGGTTTGCCAAGTTCTTATTATAACTTCACCAACTCGACCCATAGCTTGACTGTCAGAAGCAATTATAGAAAAGGCTCCCATGTCATGTAGAATGTCCTCTGCCGCAATAGTTTCTCGCCTTATGCGGCTTTCAGCAAATGCTATATCTTCTGGAATAGACTTATCAAGGTGGTGACACACCATTAACATGTCTAAGTGTTCTTCAACTGTATTTTTGGTAAATGGTCTTGTAGGATTAGTTGAGGACGGTAACACAAATTCTTCACCACAAATTTTTATAATGTCAGGCGCGTGACCGCCTCCAGCTCCTTCAGTATGAAAAGCATGTATAGTTCGTCCTTTCATAGATTCGACAGTTCGTTCAACAAAACCACTTTCATTTAATGTATCGGTGTGGATCATAACTTGAACATCAAGATCATCTGCTACACCCAAGCAACAATCAATGGCTTGTGGAGTTGTTCCCCAATCTTCATGAAGTTTTAAAGCACAAGCTCCGCCCAAAATTTGTTCTTCCAACGCATGAGGTAGCGAGGCATTTCCTTTACCTGCAAACGCGAGGTTCATCGGCAAGCCATCTGCAGACTGCAACATTCTACCAATATGCCATGGACCTGGCGTACAAGTTGTAGCTAAAGTGCCGTGCGCAGGCCCCGTTCCACCACCTAACATTGTAGTCACACCAGAGTGAAGAGCATCATCAATTTGTTGAGGACAAATGTAATGAATATGACTATCAAATCCCCCAGCAGTTAATATTTTTCCTTCCCCAGCAATAATTTCTGTACCAGGGCCAATTATTATATCAACATTCGGTTGGGTATCGGGGTTACCAGCTTTGCCTATTGCCCCTATCTTTCCGTCTCTGAGAGAGACATCTGCTTTATAAATTCCAGTGTAATCTAGAATAAGCGCATTTGTGATTACTGTATCGGGCGTTCCCTCTGCTCTTGTTGCCTGAGACTGGCCCATTCCATCGCGAATAACCTTTCCACCACCAAATTTAACCTCTTCACCGTAAGTTGTTAAATCTTTTTCAACCTCAATAAAAAGCTCCGTGTCTGCCAACCTGATCTTATCCCCTTTTGTGGGACCGTACATTCCTACGTAATCAAATCTTGTGATTTTTACAGCCATTAAAGATCACCCATCACTTTGCCGTTAAACCCAAAGACTCTTTTTGCACCAGACAAGGGAATAAGACTTACTTCTCTCGATTGACCGGGTTCAAAACGAACTGCTGTTCCCGAGGCTATGTCCAGCCTCATTCCTCGCGCACTTTCCCTGTCAAAATTTAGGGCATCGTTTGTTTCAAAAAAATGATAATGACTACCCACTTGAATTGGTCGATCGCCAGTATTTGAAACCATCAAGGGAATGCTTTCACATCCTTCATTTAACGTTATTAATCCGTCTTCAGTTATTATTTCACCTGGCTTCATGAACTCTTCTTTTCTCTCTTATCTGATTGGTTTGTGAACTGTAACAAGCTTTGTTCCGTCAGGAAATGTAGCCTCAACCTGAACTTCTGGTATCATATCTGGGATACCATCCATACAGTCAGTTGATTTAACAATCGTTGCTCCATATTCCATCATCTCAGCTACACTTTTACCATCCCTGGCCCCCTCAACAACTGCATCGCAAATTAACGCTATTGCCTCAGGATAATTAAGCTTGACGCCACGATCTTTTCTTTTACGAGCAACTTCGGCAGCCATTGATATAAAAAGTTTATCTTTCTCACGAGGTGATAATTGCATTATAATCTCCAAGTTTTAGGCAAATTTTTATCTGTAATTTCATTTATTATCGGCACTAGCATTTTCCTTAATTCATATCCTGTTGGAGCAAGAAGTCGCATCACTAAAATGTCATCACTTATTAGGCTGACTCCTGATTTAGTATTCAATTTACCTCTAACAGTTTCCAAGAATGATTTGGCTTTTTCTGATTTGTATAAAAGTAGAGCCGTAGCCGAAAAACCATCAGCAACTGCAGGTCTTTTCAAGATTTTTGAAATATTGCCACTTAAATAAGTTCTATCTAAAAAAATGATTTTGTTTTCTATTTTGATTTCAACCATATCATCGAAGTGCCCAGAAATGTTAGTCTCACCCATTGCCAATCGACCAAAAATTATTGGCTCAACAATAAGGGCCTCGGCTTCAGGTGAAAGCTCTACCTTGAGTTTTCGTTTTATTCTGCCCTGCTCAAAAACAATTGTTTCTTGAGGAAGCCAGAAAATGGAAGAAGACCCTTTTAAAATGATATTATTTTCAACTAGAGCAGAAGTATCATCACCGCTTCTATAAATCCGCTCACACCCTTGCGTTGTTAATGTTAAAAGCGACCTATTATTACATGTAATAATATTTGAAAATTCATCACCACCTGTGAGTCCACCAGAAGTATTAATCATGACGCACTCAAGCCGGTCTTTATGCCTTGGGAAAAGCACTTTGGCTGCTCCTTGCTGAAAGAGTTCTTGAATTTCACCATCCCCAATTGTGCTAAGACGCAAAGTGCCTTGAGCCCGTGGGGGAGAGCCCTCTTTTTTTATTTTCTCTACATACATTTAAAACCCAACTTGAGAACAATAGGTCACATCTTTTAATGCCTATTTTGAACTAAATAATTTCAAATTTAAATTTTTTACGACTGTATTCAGGCTATTTTTGAAATGGTTTTTTCGAAATGATTAAATTTTAATCATATTTCAATTTTTAAATCTTGAAATCACCTGCAGCCAAAAGAGCACTGGGTAAGGGGTGCTTTACCTGTCCTCTAAGCCATTCAGCCACTTTTATTGACGCATCAAGGTCAACTCCAGTATCGAAGCCGGATCTTTCAAACAAATAAACAAGATCTTCTATAGCAACATTTCCTGTAGCATTAGGAGCAAACGGGCAGCCACCAATACCGCCAAAACTAGCATCAAATCGTTTAACACCCAGTTCAAATGCAGTCCAGGCATTGGAAATAGCCGTATTACGAGTGTTATGTAAATGTAGACGGACTGGTGTATTGGAATACAAAGAAATCAAAGGCCCAACCTTTTGTTTTATGTCTTTTGGAACAGCAACTCCAATCGTGTCTGCCAAAGAAATCTCATCAGGGCGAAGATCTAAACATTTTTCAGCAATCTCTATTACTCGCGACGGCTTTACCTCACCCTCAAATGGACAGCCAAAAGCGGCTGCGATCGAAATGCAGACCTTGATACCTTTCTCTTTATTTTTGAGCAATTCCGATATATATTCAATACTCTGAGCTGTAGTCATACCTTGGTTTTTCAGACTAAACTCATCAGAAGCTACAATTACAAAAGTTATTTCATCGCATTCAGAATCTAACGCTCTTGAAAAGCCTCGTTCATTTAGAACAAGACCACTATAGCTTGCTCGCTTTTTTATCGATAGTTCATTTAAAAGCCCTTCTGGATTGGCCATTTGCGGAACTTTTTTAGGATTTACAAAGCTTGCCACTTCGATCCTAGAAATTCCCGTTTCTATCGAGCGAGAAATCAACTGCAATTTCTCTTCGATCGAGAAAATTACGGGTTCGTTTTGCAGTCCATCTCGAGGAGTGACATCAATAATCTCAAATTCAGTAGCCATGCTATTCTCTTTAATAAATAATTACGGCTTAATAACCGTTTTTCCAATTTTAATATTGAACTTTTCTTTAGCAATTTTTCTTATTTCATCGAAGCAAATTCCAATTCGGAAAGGTTCAAAAGTATCCAAATCAATGATAGTCGACCCTAAACCTTCAGGATGATTGTACTTTGTTTTTCCACTATCTACTGGCAAATCAACCTTATCGCGCAATTCACTTTCAACATCGTTAAAATCATACTTACTACCTGATAAAGACATATTTGCTGAAGAGCCAAAAACGCCCTTTCCGCTTTTCAAAGCAAGACGAGCAATTTCATCATGTATTGGCCCAGCATTCATTAGTAAATCAATGGTACCAGTCTTTGATGCATTCTTTAGTACAAAAGGATCTGCGTTTTTGATTATGGGATGGTTGGGATCATATCGCCCTACTATTGATAGCGGAAGATCTGCTCCTAAGGTTACAGCCTCAACAAATTTCAACTGCTTTGTGGTAAATTGTATCAGTTCTCTAAACATTTCTATGCTACCAAAACAACCGCAGGGTTTGTTAAAACTACGCTTTTTGTATTCAAAAATTTTTTCAATAGCTTCTGCTGTTTGCCCAACTATTGCATAGCCTACATCAGTTCTAAAAATAGCAGTCTGTGAATCCGAAACCGTATCAAAAACAGCTTTGGCAATGTCTTGAGGTTTTTCCATAGAAACAGCCCTTAAATTTAATAAAAAAACTTTGTAATTATATATTGTCAACAGTAGCAGCGTAAGGTCATCGTTGGCAATTTATATAATAGCGTTGACTATCAGATAATTGTGTTTGATGATTTTTGAGTACTAATCGAGAATAATTAATGGAATTGGGTCTTAAGGACAAAAAAGTTTTAATAACTGGCGGAACCAAGGGCATAGGCTTGGCTACTGCAAAAGCTTTCGTGCGCGAAGGCTGTATAGTTCACATCACAGGACGAAAATTATCAGATCTCGAGCATGTTAAAAAAGAAATAGGCACAAATTATAAAATTCACACACACATCTGCGATCTTAAGGAAAGCGGTGCTACCAAGCAACTTGCCGACGACTGCCAAGACATTGATATATTAATCAATAACGCCGGAGCGACACCTACAGGACCGATAGAGTTAGTCGGTATAGAAGACTGGCGCGAAGGGTTAGAGCTCAAAGTCATTGCAACGGTCGACCTAACCAAAAAGTTTTATGAAAAAATGTGTAAAAGAAAAAAGGGCGTAATAATAAATGTTATTGGGAATTGTGGGGAGCGTCCTGATCCTGAGATAATTGTGGCCACAGTAACAAATTCTGGAATGATGAATTTTACTCGAGCTTTAGGCTCTGTAAGCGTAAACCATGGAGTCAGGGTTTTAGCAGTCAACCCTGGGGCAACATCAACTGAGCGCTTGGTACACATAATGGAGGAAAAGGCACGCGACAGATATGGTAATCCAAACCTTTGGGAGAAGCTTGTTGAACCTTTACCATTTAATCGAGCCTCGACCCCATCAGAACAGGCGGATATGATCGTGTTTGCTGCATCCGAGCGATGCTCTTATGTATCAGGAACAATCCTAACAGTTGATGCTGGAATTGCTCAGCGAGGCCATATTTTTTAATTTTTGACGAAGAAGAAAGATATAAATGCCAATTCTAGAAATAAATGATCACAAAATGTACTTTGAAGTTCACGGTGAAGGCCCTCCAGCGCTTTGTATGGGTGGTTGGGGTACATATTGTCATGGGAATGAGCGCCATGTTGGTAAATACCTACTAGAAAATTATCAGGTTATTATTTTTGACCATCGCGGATTAGGGGAAAGTACTGATAATGAATCGACCCCTTCCATGTCGCTTTATGCAGAGGATTGCGCAGGGCTGCTTGATCATTTGGGAATTTCGAATGTTAGTGTCGTTGGCCTTGTTGGAATGGGCGCATGCATTGGCCAAGAACTAGCTATAAAAAGGCCAGACTTGGTAAAATGTCTTGTAAACATGAACACCTGGGCAAAACCAGATTTACTGTTACGGCATCAACTCGAAACGTTTCGTGAAGTCCATCGAGAAATGGGCTGGGAGGCATTCCAAAAACTCGTTTGCTTGTGGTCTTTTGAAGAAAGCTTTTATCTTGAGAATGCAAACAGGCTGTTAGGACCAAAAGGCCCTTGGAGAGAGCTAATTGGAAAGTTCGATGCTCATGCTCGTTTGATAGAAGCCTGCTTGACCCACGATACCGTTTCACGTCTAGAAAAAATTTCTTGCCCAACATTGATAATTCATTGTCCACTTGATTTAGTTAATGGACCACGCCTCACTATTCCTATTGAAAAGGCTATTCCTAATGCCAAGGGCGTAACAATAGACGGAGCTGCCCATGTTATAGCCGGCAGAACTATGCGAGAAAAATATACGGAAGTTCTAAAAGAATTTTTTCAAGAGTTGAACGAATAAAGAGGAATTTATGAATACTGAAGGTTTTGGACCATTAAAAGGTATCAAAGTTATAGAAATGGGCCAGCTTTTAGCTGGACCATTTGTGGGCAGCCGCTTGGCTGATTTTGGTGCAGAGGTTATAAAAATTGAAACCCCCGGCACTGGTGATCCTATGAGAGAGTGGGGGCATCACCGCTTTAAAGGAAAATCACTTTGGTGGCCCACGCTGGCCCGAAACAAAAAATCTGTAACCGTAAACCTGAGGGAAAAAGAGGGCCAAGAAATAGTACGTAAATTACTTTCTTCAGCAGATGGTCTTATTGAAAATTTTAAACCTGGAACACTAGAAAAATGGGGAATGTCTCCTGAAGAACTACACCAAATTAATCCAAAACTTATAATTGTAAGAGTTTCGGGTTTTGGACAAACAGGGCCATCAGCAGGTCGGCCAGGCTTCGCAAGTATTGGTGAGGCAATGGGTGGTATACGTTTTATAAACGGCTTTCCTAATACACCTCCACCACGTTTTGGAATTTCACTTGGCGATACACTTACAGCAATGTTTGCAGTTGAAGGCTTTTTAATGGCTCTTTTTGAAAGAGAGGCAAATGATGGAAAGGGCCAAGTCGTGGATGCAGCAATAACCGAGAGTTGTTTTTCTATGCTGGAAAGCACTCTCACCGAATATGATAAATGTGGCATAATTCGGGAGCCAAGTGGGACCGGTTTAGCAAACGTAGCGCCTTCAAATATCTATCCTACATCAGATGATAATTTCGTTGTTGTAGCAGCTAATCTTGATGCAATGTTCAAAAGATTATGTGAAGCAATGGATAAAATAGAATGGGCAACTGACCCTCGTTTCGTAGACCATAAAGCAAGGGGAAATAACGCTCCAGAGCTAGATGGGCTAATAGCAGATTGGACGAAAACGCTTACGATAAAAGAGATTGGTCAAAAACTAGATGATCACGGTGTGGTTTGGGGTCCTATAAATTCAATAAAAGATATTACTGAGGATGAACAATTTAAATCCCGAGATATGATACTTGAAATAGAAGACGAAATTTTTGGCTCTTTGAAGGTTCCTGGTATCGTTCCAAAACTAAGCAAAACGCCTGGGCAGGTTGCATGGCTCGGCCCACAGAATGCTGGTTCGCATAACAAAGAAGTTCTTTCAGATCTTGGCTTTACAGAAGAAGAGCAAAAAGAGCTATTAGATAAAAAGATTATTTAAAATGGAAAAGTTTACTAGCCCCCTCGAAGCGCAAATTATTGAATATTCAATGTCGCTCGGTTTTGACGATTTATCCCAAAAAGCTATAAATCAAGCTAAACGCAGAATAACCGATACTATTGGTGGCGCCTTGGGTGCTTTCGAAGCAAAGCCTGTAGAGATTGCGAAAGCCGTAGTTCCAAAAGTTAACAGCGGTAGATCAGCAAGAATCTGGGGCTCTCTGGAAAAGTCAACACCAGAGGGTGCAGCTTTTGCCAATGGAACCATGCTTCGTTATCTAGATATAAATGATACGCATCGAACTATTGATGGAAGCCATCCTTCTGATAATTTAGGGGGGGTTATTGCTTTAGCAGAAGCATTAAGTCTTAACGGTCGTGATACTCTTCTTGCACTTATAATATCTTACGAAATTCAATGCAGATTTGTGGACTCTGTCCCTTTCAATGAAAATGGCTGGGACCAGCCAGTTCCCGGGGTTATAGCTATGGCTCTGGCTGCAGGCCGTATGCTAAATTTAAGCGTAAGCTCTATGCGAGATGCGTTAGCGTTGGCGGTAACTCCAAATCTTTGCACATATCAAACGAGGGCTGGCGAATTATCAATGTGGAAGGGCGCAGCTGCAGCAAATGGCGCTAGGCAGGGAATTTTTGCTGCATTGCTCGCTTCAAAAGGAATGACCGGCCCATTTGCAGCATTTGATGGGATATATGGACTTTGGAACCAAACAGTTAAGAACAAGCACAGCATAGCCCCTCTTTCATTTGGCAAAAGCCTTTTCGCGGTCGAGCAAACAAATATAAAAATGTTTCCAGTACGAGATAGCTGTCAACTGCCAGTACAAACAGCACGAGATCTTAGAAAAAAAATTGCCGCCGAAGACATTAAATCATTAAAAATTTTAACCTATGGCTCAGCTTATAAAGGCGCAGTAGAAGATCCTGAACTTTGGGCACCAAAAACTCGCGAAACAGCAGATCATTCCATGTTAATTGCTGTAACCCTTGGTTTAATTGATGGGACAATCACGCCTGAGTCTTTTGAATCAGAGCGCTTTTTGGATCAAGATGTACTAGACCTCATTTCAAAAACAGAGGTCAAAATTAGCCAAGAATTTAGCACAATGTCTCCTGCTATACGCACATGTCAATTAATTGCTAACAACAGTGAAGGCAAAAGCTTCAATTCCAAACGTTCGTTAACTGCTAAGGATATTGAACTTGGGCCAAGTGACGAAGAGATACAAACAAAATTTCACAGCTTAACTGAAAGAGTTATGAAAGATAAAAGAGCAAAACTGCTATTTGAAGCGTCTATGGACTTAGAGAATATGGACAAAATTTCTACTCTTGTAGATCTAACCGAGGTTTAGTTTCTTATGTATACAGTGGGAATTGATGTGGGAGGTACTCATACCGATCTCGTTTTGTTAGATACTAAAACTGGTGAAATCCAAGTTCACAAAACCCCAACAACTGTTGAAGACCCATCAAAAGGTGCGGTGCTTACACTAGACGAACATATAAAAAAGCAAGGCATTTCTCCAAAAGATATCAGCTACCTTATGCACGGAACAACCATAGCAACAAATATTGCTCTTGAACACGGTGGAGCAAAAACGGGGCTAATAACAACCGAAGGTTTCAGAGATGTTCTTCATATGGCGAGGCATAAAAGACCTCAGACATTTAGCTTACAGCTAGATTTACCTTGGCAAAAGTTTCCTCTGGTTCCTCGACGTTGGAGGCACACTGTGCCAGAACGAATGGTTCCTCCCGGCGTAGTTTTAATTCCCTTGGATGAGGACGCCGTTAAATTGGCAGTAGCCTCATTGATAGCTGAAGGAATAGAAGCAATTGCCATTTGTTTTTTGCATTCTTACTTAAATTCCAAACACGAGGCCAAAGCAAAACAAATAATAAAAAGAATGGCGCCAGATATTTTCGTAACAACAAGTCATGAAGTCACGCCTCAGTATAGAGAGTATGAAAGGTTTTCAACAACAGCACTAAATGCTTATGTCGGACCTAAAACTTCAAAGTATCTTGGTACGATGAGTGAATCTCTCAGACAAAGTGGTGTGGAAGCTGACTTGCATCTAATGCAATCGTCAGGTGGAGCAACAACATTACAATCGGCCCAGCTTAACCCGGTGAACCTATTAATGTCAGGACCTGTTGGTGGGCTTATGGGGGGCATTTTTATTGGAAAATCAGCAGGATTTAATAATGTGATCACCTTAGATGTTGGCGGAACCAGCGCCGATATTGGCGTTGCTCCAAACGGAGAAGTTTTATATAAACATATCCTTGATACTCGATTGGGCGATTATCATGCCATGGTACCAATGGCAGAGATGGACGCAATCGGGGCTGGTGGAGGTTCTATCGCCTACGTCGATAGTGGAGGACAATTCCAAGTTGGGCCCCGTAGCGCCGGAGCTAATCCCGGTCCTGCATGTTATAACAAAGGAGGTATTGAACCAACAGCAACAGATTGCATGCTTGCGATGGGATGGATAGACCCGAGTTCATTTCTTGGCGGAAGGCTTACTCTGCAGAAGGAATCAGCCGTAAAGGCTATCAAAGATAAACTATGTTCACCTCTGAATATGTCTGTGGAAGAAGCAGCAGCAGGTGCGATTCATATATTAACCCACTCTATGACACGGGCATGTGAAATAAATAGCATAAGGCGTGGCTTTGATGTGCGTGATTTTGCCTTAGTCGCATTCGGTGGAGCGGGACCATTATTTGCATGCGCGATAGCGAATGAATTAAGCGTTTCAACAATTGTTATTCCCCCAAATCCTGGTCTAACTTCTGCACTCGGATTATTAGCATCAGATGTTGTATATGAAAAAAGTCAGACTGTTATGCTTTTTTCTAACAAAACAAATATTAATAAATTAAAGACAGCTTACAATGGACTAGAGTCAACGCTCTACTCAATGTTAAAAGCCGACGGTTTCAAAAAAGAAGAAATCTCTTTAGAAAGGGCTGCTGACTGTCGTTATGAAGGACAGGGTTATGAACTCGTCACTCCCTATCCAAATGCAGATGAAATTTCAAAAAAAGATTTTTCAGAAGTACTTGCAAATAATTTTCATGCTGAACATGAAAAACAATATGGAAAGAGTTTCGCTGAAAAAAATATCCAAATTGTCAATATTAGAGCACGGGGACGGGGGGCTACCGCTCGGGTCAAAACCTCTAACTTAAAAAAGATGAACATAACAGAAAACAAAGCTGAGCCATGCTCGTCATCTGGAGCATATTTTTTATCTGATGGAAAATTGCTGCACCTTGAAACGCCGCGCTACAGCAGAAAAGATTTGTTACCTGGCCATAATATTTTGGGACCAGCAATAATCGATCAAATGGACTCTACTACTGTGGTTTTGCCTGACTGGAAAGCGGCAATAGACCAAATGGGTAACATTATAATATCGAGAGGTGCAGAACTGTGAGCAACTCTTCAATTGATAAGGTAACACTGAGAGTAATTGGTGGCGCTTTCGACTCAATTGCCAAAGAAATGGCACATGTCCTATATCGTATGTCGAACTCCAGTATAATTAGGGAGTCCGAGGATATCGGCTGCGGCATTTTCGATGCTACGGGGCAAGAGCTTTGTGAAAGTGAGACATCACCGATGCATATTGGATCATTACCTTTCTACATTCGTGGGTTTATGAGAAAACTGGAAGGTAAAATATCTGATGGTGATATAATTATTCATAATCATCCTTATCATGGCGCATCACATACCCCTGACCTAGCTGTTGCCGTACCAATTTTCTACGAAAATCAATTGATTGGCTTTTCTGCTGCCACTGCTCACCTGGTGGATACTGGAGCTGCTGCCCCTGGTTTAAATATAGATTTAATTGATCTTTTTGCTGAAGGTACAATCTACGATAGCATTAAACTTTATGAAAAGGGGGTGAGAAACGAAGCTGTTTGGTCAATTTTACAAGACAGCGTTAGAACTCCCAGCCATAATGCCGCTGATATCGAGGCAATGATAGCTTCAACTCTTCGTGGAAAGAAACGTTTTTTAGAACTTATTAGCCGGTACGGACAAGACACGGTTATTGGTGCAGCAAATTTCTGGATGGACTATTCTGAAAAACGGCTGAGGTCAGAAATCGAAAAAATACCTGATGGAGAATACTCCGCTGAAAGCTGGCTCGACAATGATGGTAGAAATTGGAACAAACAACTGAGAGTATTTGTTACTGTCAAGAAGAAAGGAAGCAAACTCACAGTAGACCTTTCAGGGTCTGCAAATGAGGTTGAAACAGGGTACAATGTGCCTTTTGAAGGCTCACTCAAAGTGGCGTGTTATTATGCAATAAGAACCCTGCTTCTAGACCAGGCCGAAATTGAGGATTTTATACCGCAAAACGAAGGTATCTTCCGTGCAGTTGATGTTTATGCTCCCAAAGGAAGCATTTTTAATCCTAATTTTCCAAGAGCTTGTTTTGCACGAATGGCGCAGGTTCAACGTGTAATAGATTGTATAATCAGAGCTCTTGCTCCTGTGATGCCAGAAAAAGCAACCGCAGGAAACGCAGCAACGGTTATGAGTGTTTCTTATTCTGGGTTTAGTGAAGAAAATCAAAGTTATTGGGTATGTGTAGAAGTGAATGAAGGAAGTTATGGCGCCCGATCTACAAAAGATGGATTAGATACGGTGGATAATCTTATGGCTAATACCAAAAATGTTCCATGTGAAGAGATAGAGCTAAGGTATCCGCTTCGTGTTGAAAAATATGAAATTAGACCAGATCAACCAGGCGCTGGCACCTGGAGAGGTGGATGCGGGCATGTAAGAGAAGTGCGGTTTTTGGAAGATGGATACTTTTCTTGCAATGGTGACCGCATCTTGGAAAAACCATTTGGTATTTTTGAAGGTTTAGATGGTCATGGTGCTAGATTAACATTAAACCCAGATACTACAAATGAAGTTGAGTGGCCATCTAAAGTATCAGGTCAGAAAGTTAAATCAGGTGACGTAATACGCGTTTATGGACCAGCTAGTGCTGGATACGGCAACCCTTTACTGAGAGATCCTAATTTAGTTTTAAATGATGTTTTGGACGGCATTATCGATGCAAAAACTGCCGCTGAAGTTTATGGCGTAGTTTTAAAACAAAAAAATCTGGACCTTGATGCAACAAAAGCAAAACGAAATAAATAGGAAAACAAAATGGGAATTAGCTTAGAACAAAATTTAGTAGACTTTACTGATAAGCTTAGTTTTAATGATCTTCCCAAAAATGCCATACTCGCTTCTAAAATGCGGCTTCTAGATAGCGTAGGCGTAGCGATAGCTGCGTTTGAAGCCAAACCATCTAAGATTGCTAGAAGTTTAGCTTGTGAAGCAACTGGACCGGATGTAGCTCAAATTTGGGGAACAGGAAAATTAGCTCCTTTGGAAGATGTTGCTTTTGCAAATGGAGTGATGGTTCGGTATTTGGACCTAAACGATGCATGGAGAACTAAGGATGCTCATCATCCTTCGGACTACTTACCTGCAATTCTTTCTGTTGCTGAGTCATTAGCCCTTTCAGGAAGAGAGTTCATAACAGCTCTAGCAACCGCCTACGAGATAATGTGTCGATTTACAGATAATGTCCCCTTCAATGAAGCTGGCTGGGACCAACCAGTAACAGGAACAATTGCAACAGCTTTAGCTACTGGAAAACTTATGGGATTAGAAAAGGAAAAACTAAGACACGCTATATCTCTTGCTGTAATACCTAATCTAAGTACCTACCAGACACGTGCCGGCGAGCTTTCCATGTGGAAAGGTTGTGCGGGACCAAATGGTGCCAGAAATGGCGTATTCGCAGCAAGGTTAGCAAGGGAAGGAATGTCGGGTCCTTTCAATGCATTCGAAGGGATTTTCGGAGTATGGAACCAAACACTTAATGGTAAAAAATTTGACATAAATTTGCCTAATTTTTCCAGCAAATGGGATTGGGGTATTGAACAAACAAACATCAAAACCCACGCAGTGAGAGACAGTTGCCAGCTGCCAATATTCACAGCTATAGAACTTAGAGAAAAATTAGGTGGGAAAAAAACAAGTAGCCTAAAAATAGAAACATATAAATCCGCTTGGGAGGGCGCTGTAAAAGACCCTGAACTTTGGTCACCAAAGACCCGAGAGACCGCAGATCATTCTATGCTATTTTCAGTTGCATGTGCCATTGCTGATGGAAAAGTTGTTCCTGACTCGTTTGAAGAAAATCGTTTTCTTGACGCAGATATAATTGAGATCATTAAGCAGTGCGAAGTAGACGTTTTAGATGAGTTTTCCAGCGCTACGCCAGATCAAAGAAACTGCAGAATAACAGCTACGACGGAGGAAGGGGAAAAAATAACAGCACATAGAATTGTTACTCTTGAGGAAATTAAAAAGGGAATGCCAAAAAAACAAGTAATAGAAAAATTTAGGGAAAATACTGTGCGTTTTTATGCACCTAAACACCAGGATAATATCGTGAATACTGTTATGGATATTGATAATAACTCTAATCTAAAATCGTTTTCAGATATTTTTAAATTTGACCAAACATAGGTGAAAATTCATGTCCCTTGAACCTTTCCAGCTGACTGCATACGAAGCTGCAAAAAAAATAGAGCACGGGGAGCTAAGCCCGTTTGATTTAGCTCAATCATGCTTAGAAAGATTTAATTTTTGTGAACATCAAGTAAAGGCTTACTCGTTCTTTGATCAGCAAGTATTTCTTAAACAAGTTAACAATTTGGGTTTGTCCAATTCTAAGATCCATGGATTGCCAATAGCGGTTAAGGATATGATTGATACTGCTGATATGCCAACTCAGCATAATAGCCCAATTTACAAGGATCATCAGCCCAGTAAGGATGCTGCCATTGTAAGTATTCTCAAATCACTCGGCGGAGTTATATCTGGAAAGACAGATACACATGAGTTCGCTGCAGGAGGAAAATTACCAGCAACGACAAACCCTCACAACAAAGCACATACCGCTGGTGGATCATCAAGTGGTTCGGCGGCAGCGATTGCCGCTGGGACAGCAATGCTCTCCCTTGGAACCCAAACCGGTGGATCAGTACTGAGGCCAGCTAGCTTCTGTGGCATCTTCGGAATGAAACCAACATTTGGATCAGTAAGCCGCGAAGGCGCCAAATTTTATTCAGTTTCACTTGATACGATCGGATGGTATGGCCGATCTGTTGCTGACCTTTCGTTGATAGCTGAAAGCGCAAGAGCAGTTCGGAGTCCCATAAACCTGGCGTCAAAAAAAGAAATAAAAAATTTTGCTATTTATGAACTGCCCAAAAGTAATTTAGCATCTAATTGTGCCAATGAAGCGTTAGAAGAAGCTTCTAATTTGTTAATCAAATCGGGCCATAAAGTGAAAAAAATTTCACTGCCTAAAACATTTGAAAATTTGTATCAAACACAATTAACTATTATGAAGGGCGAGGGCCGGACCGCTTTTCTGGCTGAATACTTGGCAAATTTTGATTTACTTGCAGAAGATTTCAAAAATAGGGTTGAGGACTCTGACAATATATCGTTCGAAAATTTAAGGAATGCCTACGATCATGCTGCGGAATGCCGGAAAGAGTTTGATAACATAGCGAGTGATTTTGATGGTATAGTTTCTATTGGAGCGCCTGGAATTGCTCCTGAGAGTTTAGACACAACAGGTGATGCTGTTTTCCAACGTATGTGGAGTGTTTTGCATGTACCGGCTATATCCTTGCCAGGTTTTTATGGAGAAAAAGGACTTCCTGTCGGAGTGCAAATAGTAGCCCCCCGTTTCATGGATTCTAAGCTTCTAGAGGCTGCAAACCAAGCTAGTATAGCTTTTAATCATGAAACGGTGTTACCTGTTTTAAATACAAAATAAAAATTTTACTTTACTTAGATCAAACAGGGTTTTGTTTTCTAGCCTACTATTCCTGCAAGCCTGGGTAAATATAGTGTAACGGCTGGAACAAAAGCTATAAGTGCCAGAACTATTAATTCTGCTATTAAAAACGGGATAACTGCTATTGCGGTTTTTTCAATTGACGTTTTTGCGATCGGCGCGACAATAAATAAAACAATACCTAAAGGTGGCGTAATTACGCCGAGCAAAAGCCCCACCATAAGAAAAACACCATATTGAATTGGATGCATACCAAGGCCCTCAAGAGCTATGGGCATAAGTAGTGGACCAAGGATTATCATGTTGGCAACGGCATCCATAAAGGTTCCGACAAACAAGAAAAAAAGTACAATTATTAGAAAAAGCAAAACTCGGTTGTCGGTTAGACTAAGAACTAACTCTAAAAGATCTTGAGGAAATTGATGAAAAATCAGTATCTGACCAAAAACTATAGCCATACCTACAATTATAAGGGAAGAGCCAGTTACTTTAGCTGTACCCAACAAAGCGTTATAAAACTCTGACAAACTAAAGTTTCCATTTATAGTACCATAAATGAAACCCAAGATTATTGAATAAAGCGCGGCAATCGCCCCTGCTTCTGTAGGTGTCATAACACCACCAAGAATGCCATATAGGATCAAAAATGGTATAACCAAAACAGGAAGAGCACCAAAAGTTTCTCTAGCGACGGGAACTACCCCTTCAAATCGATGGATTTCACCATAACCTCGAAAAAAAGAATATAGGAAAGCTGTAATCATTAAGAAGATACCGACAAGGAGTCCTGGAATTATACCCGCTGCAAACAATCCTGAAATAGATATCTGCATGGACCCGCCAACGATGATTAAAGGAATACTGGGTGGTATTATTGCACCTATAACAGCACTTGAACCCGTAACTGCAGCAGAAAAAGCGGCCGGGTATCTCTCTCTAATCATAGCGGGAATCATTATTGGACCTATTGACGCTGCATCTGCAAGAACAGAGCCGGAAATGCCAGCAAAGAACATACTGGTCACAATATTAACATGAGCTAAGCCACCTTTAATCCAACCAACTAAAGCGCGTGCAACGTTTATCAGTTTCTGTGTGAGGTTTAATCTATTTAATAGTTCACCGGTCAAAACGAACATTGGGAGTGCTAAAAGTGCAAAACTATCAATACCTCCGTACATTTGGGTCATCAAAATGAGAGGAGGAATGCGTGTCCCTGAAAAAAAGATAAAATATGTTGAGGCAAGACCAAGGCTAAAAGCTACTGGGACGCCAATCAAGAGAAAGCCAAAGAATGGTAGAAAAAGATATGGTAAAACTAATTCCATTCTCTACTGAGCTTTCAGACTTTAACAAATTTCAAGTTAAACCGCGTCATGAGATCCATATTCTTCAAAACGCGCCCAGTCTTTTTTAAAAATAGCTTCTAGATCCTCTGCTATTGCTCCCAAAGTGATGACAATCATCATTCCACAGCCAATAGGAACTGACGCTTTAGCCCAAGCCGTACTTACGCCTATATTGTGCGAAAAAGCATTAGAATGTCCATTTACTATTCCCCAGCCATACCAACAGAGCACACACAAAAAAATCAAAACTAAAATTTTTGTAAATATAATTACTAGCGACCTTATTTTTATCGGAAGTAATTTGACTGCTGTAGGAATATATATGTGTTCCCAGCGCCTCACAACTACAACTGAACCTATAAATACCATCCAAATCATAGCCCAAATCGATGCTTCCTCGGACCATTGCAGTGAACTATTTAACACATACCGAAAAAACACCTGCGAAGTCATAAAAACCAAAACACAAAGAACAAAAAATATAGAAACAAGCCGTGCGACAAAGTCGACGGCTTGTGTAATTTTTTTAACTGTTTTTATCATCCAGTGATCTCTTGAAGCCTCTTCAGTATGCTAGGATCTATTGAAGCTCCAACCTCACTCCAGATGTCCTTACCAGCCTTTACCCACTCAGCCTTCTCAGATGCATTAGGTGTGTATATTTCCATACCTGCATCTACTAGCTTTTGGGTATACTCCGCCTCTAAAGCTTTATCTTGAGCATTTGCATCATCTGCTGCTATTTGCGCAGCTTCCATAAATGCAGTCTGATATTCTGGTGGCATAGCATTCCAAGTATTTTTGTTCATTACCTGAAACTGGATAGCAAAAATTGAATCCACTTTCGTTGCATGCTTCAGGACTTCTTGGAAATTAAACTTATATGTCCAGATAGGTTGCACGTGAAATCCATCAACCACTCCATTTTTTATTGCTTCTTGTGTTTCAAAAAATGAAATTGGCGTTGGGTTTCCGTTCCAAGCTTTGAACAATGCCTGGCCGATAGGTGAGCGTGTCGACCGGAACTTTAATCCATTTACATCTGCAGGTGTTTTTAACGGCCGGTCATCATTCCAAAGTAACCTGAATCCACCAGCCCCAACTGGAGGAAGAACCTTCAGTGTAGGAACAGCTGCTTCAAATTTCTCAGTTTGCTCTTTCCAGAGATCTGACTTGAATAATTTCATTGCAGCATCCCAACTTGGGACTGCATAAGGCAGGTCTGCAAATGCAAAACTATCGTCAAAAACAGAAAATTGAGCCGTTGCATTAGAAGAAATATCTACAAATCCATTTTGAACACTTTCTAAAACGTTTACGTCGTTACCAAGCGAGTTTGGTGGAAATACCTGTAAGTTCAGATCGAGTCCTGCATTTTTTTTCATCAACTCAGGAATTCGTGCAATTGATACGTTAGTTGGATCACCAGCTGGCGCATTCAGCGCAGCAACCATTGGCTTGTTAAACACAACGTTTGCGCTCAAAATAGACGGAGCTGCAAGCGTTCCTACCGCAGCAGCACCTGTTTTTAGTATAGCTCTTCTATTAAATTTACTCTTCATAACTATCCTCCCAGTTTAGGCTAATAAGCCTGATAAAATAAAGTATACATAGACTTAGATAAATTGCTAACCTTTTAGTAATTAGTTCATTTCTGGGGATCGTAAATGACTAGATTGGAAAAAAAAGATTTCGATGGCCAGGTCGCGATTATAACTGGAGCTCAGCAGGGGCATAGGTAAAGCAATTGCTGTCAAATTAGCATCAGAAGGAGCTGACATTGTAGTGAACTGGCTTGATGACAAAGAAAAGGCATCGGAAGTTGCAGATTTAGTTAAATCCCAGGGTCGAAAGGTTGTCATGTTGAAAGGTGATATTGGACAAAATGATCAGGCCAGAAATCTAGTTTCAGCCACTATGGATGCATTTGGAAAAATAGATGTTTTAGTAAACAACGCTGGAATATATCCTCGAATTCCATTCTTTGATGTTACTGAAACAGATTGGAATAAAATAATTCAGACAAATCTAAAGGGAGCTTTTTTCTGCTCACAAATGGTTGCAAAAAAAATGCGTGATCTCGGAACTGGTGGCAATATTATAAATATTTCTTCACAAGCGATCAGTGGTCTCGCCAAAGAAGGAAGTGTTTATTCAATAAGCAAAACCGCCCTAATAGGATTAACAAAAACACTTGCAATGGAGCTTGCTCCTCACCGAATAAGAGTGAATGCTATAGCACCTGGCCTTACTGATACTGATCAACCTCGTTTGGGATTAACTGAAACTGAAATATCCGATAGAGCAAATAATTCACCGCTTGGAAGAATAGTTTATCCTGAAGAAGTTGCAGAGTTAGCAGCCTTTTTAGCATCTAAAAAAGCTGCAATGATTACAGGACAAACTCACCACATTAATTCTGGCGCCTACCTGGCCTAATACCTATAAATTTTATATTTTCTATGCAACAACCCACCCCCCATCTATTCGTAAAACGGTACCTGTCGTAAAAGAAGATTCCTCAGAGAGGAGATATATAAAGCCATTTGCAACTTCCAAAACAGTACCAAAACGCTTCATGGCATGGCGGGCCTTACTTTTTAACTCAGTTTCTTTTGGGGTATTCGATCTACTAAGACTTTTTTTAAGAAGCGGCGTATCTATTGCTCCAGGCGCAATTACATTCACTCTTATGTTTTCTTCAGCCAACTCCAAGGCAGCGGTTTTAGCTAAACTTACAACAGCACCCTTAGAGGCTATATAAGGTGCATTATTCATGCCTCCAGAAAAAGCTAGTTGAGATGCCGTCATAACAACAGATGAGCTTTTGGTTCTCTTTAAATTCGGAAGAAGGGCAGTAAGCCATGTCCAATTTGATTTAATATTAACGTCAAAAATATCATCCCAGTCTTGGCTTGTTCCTTGATCAATCGGAGTATGAGGCTTACTAATCCCAGCAATTAAAGCCAACCCGTGTAATTCGTCGATACTTTGTATTACCGTTTCAATGGTGAGCTTAGACCGCACATCGCCCTCAATTTTTTCAAACTTAGTTGGTTCGTTTTTGAAATCAGAGTCTACACCAATAACAAAAGCACCTTCATTCAAAGCTAAATCACAAACAGCTTTTCCAATTCCAGATGCAGCTCCAGTAACAACTATTGTTTTTTTAGCTAATCTTTTCGCCATGCTTGATTTTCACCATCATTATGCTCGCCAAGTTCAGGCGCCGCTCTTAAATTTATATTTTGAATTTTACCTTTTTCCTTAATTGGTATTCTAGGAACCGCTAACTTTTTTCCTTCAACTTCAATGAAGTCAATTTGATTTTGGCTGATGACGTGTTCTGAATGGATCACTTCATCTATTGATAATATAGGGGCTGCTGGGACATCAGCATCAACCAATTTTTGCAACCAAAAATCGCGTTTATTAATCGATAATTTTTTATTTATAATTTTTGTCAATTCCGTCATATTAGATACGCGTTTAGAATTATCTGTAAACCGCTTATCGTTAGCCAGCTCCGCAGACCCGATAACTGAAACAAAATTTAACCAAAACTTTTCAGTTCCCACCGCAGCTATTACTATTGGCTTATCTTCTGTTTCAAAAACAGCGTATGGAGCCAAAGCCGGGTGCCCAGACCCATGGGGTTTAGTTTTCCAGCCATCTAAACCAGAAAATGTTACCTCATCTCCGCATAAATGTATTTGTGAATCCAACATTGACACTTCATAGGCTCGCCCAAAGCCAGTTTTTTGAGCTTCTTGCACAGCCGCTAAAATAGCAATTGCCGCGTAAAGCCCGCCAGCTGTGTCTCCAAGATGAAAAGGTATATGAGCTGGACCTGTTTCTTCGTGACCATTAATAGAAAGACCACCACCAAGAGCTTGAACAATTAAATCATATCCTGGATTTTTTGACCACGGGCTTATTGTTCCAAATCCACTAAGCGAAATAGAAACTAGTGTCGGCTTGTCCTGGGCAAGCTTTGAATGATCAAGGCCAAATTTTTCCATTACACCAGGGCGAAAATTATCAAAGATCACATCTGAATTTAGAGCAATTTTCTTGGCTTTCTCCAGACCGTGTTTATCCTTAAGGTCAAGAGTCACACTTTTTTTTCCATGATTAAAAGTCTGAAATTGGGCACTCTGTCCCCCTACTGACGGCCCTACCTTATTTTTTCTAAGGGGGTCGCCAGTCAATGGCTCTATTTTTACCACTTCAGCCCCAAGATCAGCTAATATCCCAGTTGCAAATGGTCCGGCAACAAACATTGAAAAGTCTGCGATTATAAGACCATCCAAAGTCTTCAACATCTTAATTTTATCCTTTTCATACTAAAATATTAGGCCAAATTTTTGAGGCGTTTTTGAATAAAAATTTTTCCAAAATTTCCGGCTTCAGGTTCAAGTCAAATACTGCTTGGGTAATTTTTTCATAATCCATCATAGGGTAACCAGTTCCAAATAAAACCTTATCTCTACCGTGGCCTTTAAGAAATCTTAAAACTGGTTCTGGAAAAAATTTTGGGTGGTGGCCTGATGTATCAATATATAGATTTTGGTGCTTCCAGGAAAGTGCCACCAATTCTTCGCTCCAAGGATATCCAGCATGACCTGCCACGATTACTAATTCAGGAAAATATAAGGCTATATCGTCAAGGCTCCCTGGACGACCAGTTTCATTACTTAAATTAACAGCTGTGTGTCCAGTAAGAATAAGAGCTGGTACATTTAGCTCCACACACTCAGCGTACAAAGGAAAAAAGGATGCATGGTTTGGTGGAAGTCCATATAAAAATGGCAAAAATTTCACAGCAATACAGCCCAAATCATTTACAGCGTAGCGAAGCTGTCTGATTGATTCCATACCGTTGCGGGGATCTACAGAGGCACATGGCGATATTAAATCCGAAGCTTTTTTAGACGTCTCGTAAACTTTAGCGTTGGTAACCTGAGCCTCAGCACAAACTGTAGCAGATAAGATAATTTTAGTTATTTTTGCTTTTTTTGCCTCTTGGACCAAATTCTCTGAACTGAGCTTCATGCGGCCTTCAATACCCAGCCTTTCATATAATTCCCTCAACCTGGGATACTGTTTAAAAAAATTGTTATCCCACCAGTTAGCCCATACATCAATTATGGGTCCATTATAGTTTTGGAACTCAGACATTTTACCTTACATTTTAAAATTAGGTTAGTAGATTTGGAGTAATAAAAATATTTTAACTTGAGTGAGGTTAAGAAGCAGCAAGGTCATCGTCAACCCTTGTAGAGTTTATCATAATAGCGAAAATATGGAGGAATAATGATTAAAAGCCCTAAGGATTTAGTTTTAAAATACTTCAAGGCCGTAGATGATCAGGATCTCAAATCTATTTTAGAGACCATGCAGCCACATTGCTTATTCAGAGTTGAAACACATAATGTTCAATTAAATGGTCAAAAAGAAATTGAGTCAATGTTTCGCCGGCTTTGGCGAAATCATAAATCTGTAAAACATGAGAACTTTTATTTCATTGAAGATGGCCGGACTGGCTCTGTTGCTGTTCGGTTTAATGTAGTTAACTCTATGCACGATGGCAGTTTAGTTTTTAAATCAAATTGTAATTTTTTCACGCTAGATAAAAATTTATTTTCTGAAGTCCGCGTATACATGACCGGCGAAAATACTCTGGATAAGTCTAATGAGTAGAAATCAGTAATTAATCATCAGCTTTTTTTGCTGCATCCATCATGGCTTCAAATAAGTGAAGTTTCGAGATTGGAGACCCAGGATAGGCGGTTTTACTATGAGCTAGACCAGCGCCGATCATAGTTTCAGCCATCTTGTAAGTAAGTGGACCAGGGTTGATTACCGGAACATTTAAATTTTTTTTCAAAAATGAGTGTGACTGATGCATAGTTGTAGATCCTAGAATTATCACGTCTGCGCCATCTTCCTCGACCGCTGATCGCGCTGCGTCTAATAAAAGTGGGAAAATTTCTTCCTCTTTGCCAGCCAGCAGTGATTGATTGTCAGGATTTACATCTATGGATCTTATGGATGCGATATGATCTTTTATACCCAATCTTTCAATAGTCCTATCGTATAAATGAAACCAACTTTTCCACATGGTAACGATAGAGAACTTGTTACCCATCATCATGGCGCAAAGCATTGAAGTTTGGCCTGGACCTATTACAGGGATATCAAGACATGATCGTAAAGCTGAAACCCCAGAATCACTCATTGTATCAACACAGACAGCTGAGAAGCCCTCTTTCTGTGCTTTAATTCCAACTTCTAAAATCCCAATATCTGCCAGCACCATATCTGTTTCGCTTATATAATTTTTGGGTGCAGCCTTTGTTGAGCGAAATTCAAACTTTACCTCAGAAGTCAATTTGACAGCCTTTAATTGATCTCGTCGAGAGTTCAAGTTTTCTTCGGACATCGGAAATGGAACGATTACAAGAATTTTATGCATTGTATATTCCGTAAAGTTTTTATTTTGGTTCTTTGCAGTAAAACATATTTTTGAGTATTATTTTCTCAAGTACATTATAAATTTCTCAAAGTCTTCTATTTTACATAAAACAAGAAACTAGTTGATATGTTAATTCTAAATCAAATACTCAACTGATTTTACTTTTAGGAAGAAGAAATGCCTTCTGCTTTAAATTCATTCGTAGATCTTATTTGTGACCGAGAGAAATACCTTATCCCGGCCAACACAATTGAATATTCCCGTTTAGTACTGGCCGATACATTAGCGACGATAGTTGGCGGCATTGCAGAACCAGAAATGCAAAACTTGATTAAATCTGATCTTCCTTTGGGAGAAATAAAAATTCTTGGTACAGACTTTAAAACAGATTATTTACATGCTGCTTTTCTAACTGGTACGGCTGGGACATTTCTTGAAATGGATGAGGGTAATCAATTCGCAAAAGGGCATCCAGCAATTCATATTCTACCGGCAATTTTATCAATTTCATCTAAAGCAAAAGTTACTTACAAAGAATTTTTGGAAGCATTTATCATTGGTTATGATGTGGCCGCTAGAATTGGCCTTGCCTGTAACCTTAGCACGAAAATGCACCCACATGGAACATGGGGAGGCGTTGGAGCCGCTGCCGCTTTAGCGCGACTGTTTAAAACAAATAGAACACGTACTAGAGAACTTTTAAATATTGCGTCCAGCCTCACTTTAGCAACCAGCAGAAAAACTATGCTCGAAGGGGGAACGGTTCGTAACACATATGCAGGCGTATCTAATCAAATGGCACTAATGTCTCTAAGGCTTCTTGAGGCGGGAATTTGCGGCGAAAATGATGGAATAAAATCAGTTTTTGGATCTGTCGTTTCAACTTATTTAGATGAGGAAAAGGCGTGTGAAAAAATTGGGGAACGGTTCGAAATAAATCGTAACTACTTTAAATTATACTCTTGTTGTCGATATAATCATGCAGCTTTAGATTGTCTCTGGCATCTCATCGAAAATAACCCAGAGTTAAAAGAATTTGAAAAAATTGACGAAATACTGATAGAAAGCTACTCTCTTGCAGCCGAATTAAAGGACAAAAATCCAAAAAATACGTTGGCAGCAAAATTTTCTGTTCCATTTGCCGTTGCCACCACATTGGTAAATAAATCGTCTGGGGTGAATGATTTTTCAAATCAGGCTTTAGCAAACAAAAAAACTATTTCTCTATGCCAAAAAGTTAAAGTAACCGAAAACCCTAAATACACAGAGAAGCTTCCAGATCTTCGACCCGCAAAAGTTGAAGTAATTTTTTCTGATGGAAGAAAGATTACACATTCAGTTGAAACGAACAGAGGTGATTGGCAAGATCCATACTCGACATTGCAGATTAAAAATAAGTTTGAATCATTAACCTCACGAGTTTGGTCACAAAAAAAATGTAACTTAATATATAACAATATTATGAAGACAGATTTAAATGATTTAAGATATCTTAATTGGCTTGGCTGAGGCTATAAAGTATAGGTAAGTTGTAAAGTCATACAGGGCAAAATGGTAGCTGAAATTTGCATAATTGGAGATGGATACAGTAGTGCTGTTCTTCTTCTTAACCTTGCAAAAAAGAAGTTTGATCTAAAAAAAATAGTTGTAATTGGTCCCAAAAAACTTGGGGCTGGCCAAGCCTTCGCCACTCACGATAGTGATTATCGCCTAAACGGTCCGGCTGATAGAGTAAATTTATTTAACGATGCTCGATTTGATTTTCTTAATTGGGCACAAAAGAATATTGTTGACGTTCAGGCGGAAACCAAAATTGGTAAGTTTTATAAAAGGCAAGACTTTGCAAAATATTTAACCTACAAACTCAGGAGTCTTAAAAACTATTCAGACATCAATCAAATTGGAGAAATTGCAGAAAATATCGATTTTAAAGATGGTAAAGGTCAAATACTATTATCTGATGGAAATATAATAACTGCAAATACGGTAATAATGGCTACGGGTAATGCCACGCCAACTTGGCCTTTTCAGGTGGCTGGTAAAAATAAAAACCTTATTGAACAACCTTGGTGTCAAACTTGGAAAAAAAATATCAAATCTAACAGTGTAGTTGCGATACTTGGATCTGGCTTGACAGCTCTAGATGCTATTCATGAACTCAACCAAATAAATTTTAGTGGAGAAATAATGGTAGTATCCCCAAAAGGCCTTCTGCCTGGTGTTCATATTGGCTGGTATCCCCCAAAGAAAATTGAATGGCCCAAAAATCTAAATTCATTACTTTTCTACAAATTCATGCACCAAAAATTAAGAAACCTAAGTTGGAATGATCCAGAATGGCAAAGGGTTTTTGATGGTTTGCGAGAGGGTATTTCTGATGCTTGGATAAATTTATCACCAAATGATCGACGAAAACTAATGAAAAATTTTGGCTGGTTATGGCAACTAATGAGATTTCGCTCAAGCCCACAGGTTGCCAAGTCATTAAGCAATTTTTTAAACAAAGGAAAAATACAAATAATAAAAAATAAAGCAACTCATTTAGAAAAAATCAGTGATGAAAAATTTTTAATAAAACTAAAAAATGGTGAATCTTTAGATGCAAATTTTGTCATCAATTGCACAGGCGCTAGTCAAAATAAATTGATAAAAAATTTGATTACGCGCAATTTCGTAAAAGCTGACAAAGCATTCCCTTTTCACCCAAAAATTAATAATAATCTTGAAGTGGCGACCACCGTTTCCCATCCTTTTTTTAAATTATTTGCCCTAGGTCCGCCAACGGCACATTTTTGTGGAGATGTTGTTGGCGCAACAAAAATCGCCCGCCAAGCAGAAAAGTTGGCCAATATTTTAAAGAAATTTTAAAATATTTATTAAGCAATAGCATGAATGGAATTTGTAAACATGGCAGATCAAACTCTACTTTTAAAAAACGCAGATATATTGTGCACTATGCAGGAAGGTGGAGATTCAAAGGATAACTGTGACGTTGAAATTAAAGGTGGTGGGCTTTTTGCGCGTAATGGTATTATTGAAGCGGTTGGAGAAAGTAGCTCGCTGCCCCGAATAGCAGATACAATCATTGACATGAAGGGACATGTTGTAATTCCAGGAATGGTTAACACCCATCATCACCTATTTCAAAACTTGACCCGTGCAGTACCAGAGGCACAAAACTCAGAACTTTTTGGATGGTTGAAAACTTTATATCCAATATGGAGTAATATTGGGCCAGAGCATGTTTACTGGTCAACCGCACTTGGTCTTGCTGAACTTGCTTTAAGTGGTTGCACAACATCTTCTGACCATCTGTATATTTATCCCAATGGTGCTAAATTAGACGACTCTTTATCTGCAGCAGCAGACATTGGCGTCAGGTTCCATGGAACAAGAGGATCAATGAGTATAGGAGAGTCGCAAGGCGGGCTGCCACCTGATAGTCTGACGGAAAAAGAGTCTTTTATCCTGTCTGAAAGTCAGAGACTTATTGAAACGTATAATGACAGCAGTCGTTATGCTATGCAGCGAGTTGCTTTAGCGCCCTGCTCTCCTTTCTCAGTGAGTATAGATTTGATGCGGGAAAGTGCGGCGATGGCACGTTCTTATGGAGTGGGTTTGCACACTCATCTTGCCGAAAATGCCGAAGATATTGAGTATGGTCTACAGCAGTTTGGAATGCGGCCAGGTGAATATATTGAAGCAGTGGGATGGACAGGAGATGACGTTTGGCATGCGCACTGCGTTCAGCTTAACTCAGAAGAGATTAATTTATTTGCAAAAACAGGAACAGGTATCGCGCATTGTCCCTGCTCCAATATGCGACTTGCGAGTGGAATAGCCCCCGTTAGGCAAATGTTGGATAGTGGCGTAAAAG
>JBJLGF010000055.1:0-34059 GCA_045564975.1 Paracoccaceae bacterium | reverse complement strand
GTTAACCCCATTTTAAGCAGAGCAATGGACCGAATATTTACGCTGCACGCTGATCATGAGCAAAATGCTTCGACGAGTACAGTTCGTCTGGCATCAAGTTCTGGGGCCAACCCGTTTGCATGCATCGCAGCAGGAATAGCATGTTTATGGGGTCCGGCTCATGGTGGTGCTAATCAGGCATGTCTAGAAATGCTACGTGAAATCGGTACAGCAGATAGAATCCCTGAATTCATAAAGCGAGCTAAGGACAAAGATGACCCGTTTAGACTTATGGGATTCGGACACCGAGTTTACAAAAATACTGATCCGAGAGCAAAAGTGTTAAAAAGGTCCGCCGACGAAGTTTTAGATTTGTTAGGCGTTAACAATAATCCACTACTCCAAGTCGCAAAACAATTAGAAGAAGTAGCACTTAACGATGAGTACTTCGCTGATAAAAAATTATTTCCAAATGTAGATTTCTATTCTGGTATTATACTAGAAGCGATGGGTTTTCCCACTTCTATGTTCACCCCTATTTTTGCCCTCTCTCGTACGGTGGGATGGATTTCTCAATGGAAAGAAATGATAGCAGATCCACAAGTCAAAATAGGGCGACCTAGGCAGTTATACCTGGGCGAGGTGCCAAGAGACTATACAGACATTGAAAAGCGTTAATTATTTATTATCGCCCCTCAAATTTGGCATTTCTCTTCTGTAGAAAAGCCAAAACGCCTTCTTGGAAATCTCGCGTATTACCACACTTGTTCTGTAGCTTTGCTTCAAGTGACAACTGACTATTAAGGTCATTATCATAAGAGCTTTTTAAAGCTTCTTTTAAGTATCCATAAGCTACCGTTGGGCCATTCGCCAATTGATTTGCGCGAGAAAGCCAAACCTGTTCAAAAGAATCATCAGGTACCGCTTCCCAAATCAAACCCCATCGATCTGCCTGGTCTGCTGTTATTTTATCAGCGAATAATGATGCACCCATTGCTTTGGCTTTTCCCATTGTTCTTGGCATTATATAAGTGCCACCAGCATCTGGAATTAAACCAATTCTTGTGAACGCCTGCAAAAAGTAAGCCGACTCGCAAGCAATAACTACATCAGCAGCCAAAGCTAAATTAGCCCCTGCGCCAGCTGCAGCCCCATTAATTGCTGCTATCGTTGGAACCGGACAATCTAAGATCGAGCGAAGCATAGGTTCATACTCATCCCTTAGAGTCCGTTCGAGATCTATTTGAGAAACTGATTTTCTATCTCCCAAGTCCTGTCCAGAACAAAAAGCAGATCCAGACCCCGTTATAACGACCACCCTAACCTCTTTTCCCATTTGGTTTACAGATTGGGTAATTTCAGCTCTCATTTGAGTATTAAGGGCATTTTTTACATCTGGTCGGTTTAAACGTATAACCGCAACTTGATCTTTTATTTCTAGTTCTATTGTCTCGTAGTTCATAACCTTATCCTTTAAATTTTGGAGCTAGCTTTACCTTGCTTCACTGCATCAAAATTAATCTTCACTTACAATTTTACTTAATTCTCTTTTTTCATGATCTGATAAACCTGTAGTAATGTGGCGTTCAGATTTGCGGCTTGATTTTATGAATGTTAAAGAAATTATTAATGCAATGATTAACATCAGTGGCCCTGATAACCAAAGTATCAAATTAAAACCATCAGATCTCGGATTTAATAGAGCAAATTCACCATAACGATCGACAATAAAATTCAAAACTTCATCATCACTATCACCAGCTAACAGCCTTTCTCTCACCAAAATACGGAGATCTTTTGCTAGACTCGCATTGCTATCGTCAATGCTTTCATTTTGACAGACCAAACATCTAAGTTCCTTGGAAATATTCCGCGCCCGCTCTTCCAAAGTCGGATCACTCAAAACCTCATTTGGTTCGACCGAGTAAGAAACGAAAGGAATAAAAATTACTAAAACAGCGAAAGAAAAAGCTCTCATGTGGCTTGACCTAAACTCTTTGCTCTTTTTGAGCCTGCTGCAATTCTCAACCTACGATCTGTCAAACTTAAAATACCTCCTAAAGCCATCATAAAGCAACCGCCCCAAATCCAATTAGCAAAGGGTTTCAAATAAGTTCTAACAGTCCAAGCATTTTCTGATTGTTGATCTCCCAAAACAACATATAGGTCTCGAGAAATCCGATAATCTATTGCTGCCTCTGTCGTAGGCATTTGGGCAATAGGATAGTTTCGTTTTTCCGGTGTAAGAGTAATGAGTTCAGAACCCTCTTTTGAAACCTTAATTATACCCATTGTTGAAAAATAGTTTGGTCCACGAACTTCTATTACATCATCAAGTTTTAAATCATACGAACCTACATTCCAACTCCCTCCAATAGAAACAACTCGGATATCTTCCTTTTCCCAAGATGAAAGCGCGGCGATCGCAAACATAGTCACACCAAGTCCAACATGAGCAAAGAATTTACCAAAGTCAGCCCTTGGTAAAAACATCAATCTTCCCATAGATCGTGAGTTACCAAGTTTTGATAGTAAGTCGATAATTGTTCCCATTACTATCCAGCTGCCTAAAAATACACCAATTGGTCCAATCAAACTTTGTCCAGTCTGGATTGACCAAATGAACCCAGAAAAGCATATGCAGAGTATAAATACGACTGAAAACTTTTTAAGTGTTTTGAATATGCTGGCTCTTTTCCAAGACAAATTTGATCCTAAAGGTAATATTAAGCCCAACAAAATCATAAAAGGTGTAAAGGCGGCGTTAAAGAAGGGAGGGCCAACAGAAAGTTTTCTATCAAAAAACAATTCAGCGACCAAAGGCCATATTGTTCCTAAAAAAACAACAAAGGCTGACACCGCTAGTAACAAGTTATTTGAAATTAATGCCGTTTCTCTACTAGCTAGTGAAAAAATACTGTGAGACTCCATTGCACTAGACCTAAAACTAAACAGTATTAGTGCGCCCCCCATGAAAAAGCCTAAAATAATTAATATAAAAAATCCTCTTTCAGGATCATTGGCAAAAGCATGGACAGAAGTCAGGACACCTGAACGCACTATAAAAGTTCCAATTAAAGAAAACCCAAATGCCAGAATAGCTAGAAGGATAGTCCAGCTTTTTAAGGTTTCCCTTTTTTCCACTACTATAGCGCTATGCAATAGAGCAGCAGCCAAAAGCCAAGGCATAAAAGAAGCATTTTCTACTGGATCCCAAAACCAAAAACCGCCCCACCCTAATTCATAATAGGCCCACCAACTTCCCAGCGCGATGCCAATTGTTAAGAATATCCAAGCTGCAAGTGTCCATGGGCGAACCCACCTACCCCAAGCGGCATCAATTTTTCCTTCTATTAATGCCGCTACAGCAAAAGAAAATGCCATGGATAGTCCGACATAACCCAAATATAAAAACGGTGGGTGAAAAGCTAATCCTGGATCTTGAAGAAGAGGGTTCAGGTCTTGTCCATCAAAAGGTGGTATTTGAACTCGCTCAAAAGGATTTGAGGTAAAGATTATAAAAGCGAGGAAAGCTACCCCTATAGCTCCTTGCACTGAAAGAACTCGTGTTTTCAATATGATGGGCAAATTATTACCAAACCAAGAAGCAGAAGCACCAAAAAGGGCTAATATTAGAACCCATAACAGCATAGACCCTTCATGGTTCCCCCAAACACCTGTTATTTTGTAAAGCATTGGTTTTAGAGAGTGCGAATTTAAAACAACTAATTTAACAGAAAAATCTGAAGTCACAAACGCATGTGTGAGGGCACTAAACGAGGCCAACAAAAGGGCGAACTGTAGGTTTGCGGCACTTTCTGCAATAGCCATGAGATCAACTCTGCCTCTATGCGCCCCAAAAAGAGGGATCGTTGCCTGTATCAGGGCTACGCAGAACGCCAACAATAAGCTGAAATGTCCGATTTCATTCAACATTGAGTATATATAAATCTAAATGGCAGCGCTTTCCATGCTTATTTAAGGAATGATTGTCGCAATTCTCGATAAAAATTATTTAAATATATAGCTCATAGTAATTGAGTTTAATTACCTATTCTTTATATAAACCATGCTCTTTTAAAGTATCTAAAACTTCCTTTGGCATATAATTTTCATCATGTTTTGCCAAAATTTCTGAAGCAATAAACTTTCCATCAATATATTTACCCGTAGCTATCATTCCTTGCCCCTCAGCAAAGAGATCTGGTAAAATGCCTGAATACTCAACCGGCACAGATTTATTACTATCCGTAACAATAAAATAAATAACGGTTCCAGAACCTCGAACCAAACTACCATCTTTGACAAGTCCACCTATTCGAAAGGTTTCATTCTTACTCGGGGGTTGTTGTAAAACTTCAGAAGGCGACCTAAAAAAATTTATTCCGTCACGCATTGCATAGCCTATAAGTGCCGTCGCTAAAGCTAGAGAAATAAAAGTAATAAGAATTACTTGAATTCGACGTTGTTTTTTTAAACTTTTCATGAACTATGGAAAAAGAGGCACTAAATTGAGACCAGCAGCCTCATCGATACCAAGCATAAGATTGGCATTCTGTACGGCCTGTCCAGAACTACCTTTTGTTAGATTATCGAGCGCTGCAACAATAATACAGCGATTTTCAATCCGATCACAAACTATGCCAATGTGACACTCATTTGACCCTCGAACATGGTGAGTACTGGGTGTCTCTCCATTCGGCAAAATATGAATAAAGTGTTCATTTTCATATCTTTGCGAAAGCACTTTTCTAACTACTTGATAGTTCCCATGTACATAAGCAGTAGCTAAAATTCCTCTGTTTGCTGGTATTAAGTGGGGAGTAAATTGAATGTTTACAGTTTTTCCAGCTATTTTCGATAATTCCTGATCAAACTCACCTAGGTGTCTATGCATGCCACCAACAGAATAAGCATTTGTTCCCTCCGACAGTTCTGAATGCAATAAACTTTCTTTTAGCGATCTACCAGCTCCTGAAACGCCGCACTTTAAATCTAGAATTATATTTTCAAGATCAATGATCCCTTTTTCAACCAGAGGCCGCAAAATATATTGACCCGTCGCAGCGTTACAACCAGTACCTGCCACAAGTCGCGCACCGCTGATTTCTTGACGATTAAATTCCGTTAGTCCGTAAACTGCCTCATCTTGCAATTCCAAAGCTTGATGAGCATTACCATACCATCTTTCATAATCATCAGCACTCTGGAGACGGAAATCTGCGCTTAAATCAATTAATTTTAAATCTTTTGGAATTCCTTTTATAACTTCTTGT
Source organism: Paracoccaceae bacterium (assembly GCA_045564975.1). Taxonomy (GTDB): domain Bacteria; phylum Pseudomonadota; class Alphaproteobacteria; order Rhodobacterales; family Rhodobacteraceae; genus Salinivivens. The sequence continues at coordinate 28,804 of JBJLGF010000055.1, read as the reverse complement.
GAAGTTTTATGTGGTAAAGCACAAATGCAAAGGTCAATGCCTGAATAATCTACATCTTCAATTTTAATTAAAGAGGGTAATTTTAAGGATCGCAAATGAGGGAAAACTTCGTCCACTTTTAGGCCTGCCTTAGAATGAGCAGCCAAAACTTCAATTTCCATTTCAGGATGGTTAAATATTATTCGGATCAACTCTGCCCCAGTGTAGCCAGAAGCACCTAAAATAGCGATTTTATACATTTAAAGTTATCTACCCATGCTGATATAAATTCAACTAACCATTTTTATGAGATTAATTTGCTTGCATTAGAATAATAGCGAGGTGTCCAGTTGTTATAAATCTTTTTTCTGCTTTAACTATTTGGAAAAGTTTTTGTTACAATTTTATTTCATAAAAAAATGCTTCATTCTGCGGCATGACCCAAAACTTCTAATGAGTTACTCAACTTATTTAACAAATTGTTTCGTTGAATTGAAACTGCTTCATAATTTTTTCGTCTTACGATTCCAAACCCTTTTATTGATGTAGGAAGATTTAACAACTCTAAAATTAATTCCTTATCTTTATCGAGGTTAACTTTTTTTACAAACTCCAAATCATATTGGTAATCCTTAATTAGGTTTAGATCTAAGCGCCTATCTTTAGAGTATGAGAAAATATCAAATTTTGTACCCCTCAACCACTTTAGCCATGCAAGAATTTTAAAGATATGGATAGTAAACTCTCCAAATTCAATTTTTTTGGCCCTACCATCTTTCCCCTCTTTTGAAATTAATGGAGGCGCTAAATGAAATTTTATCTTTTTTACATTGTCAAACTTTTCAGCCACTTTTTGGCGTGTGCCAAGATGTAATCGAGCAACTTCATATTCGTCTTTATAAGCCAAAACTTTGTGATAATTGATTGCAACTGCCTCTTTGATTTCTTTATCTTCAAATGATTCAACAACATCTACATATTTTTTCGAAAGTGTTTTTCCTTGGAAGGCTTCGAGATGTTTTTTTCTATAATCTATTCGGTCTGGTAATGAGTCTTTTAGATATACTACAGGGCTAGAAATCATTTTATTGGCATCATCAGGATAAAGTGCTGCCCAGCGGCCTATCTCAAAAGCACGCAAATTTTGGTCAACGAACGCTCCATTAAGTTTGATTGCATGGGACAAGGCCTCATGACTTAAAGGTAGAAGCCCTTTTTGCCAAGAAGCGCCAAGAATTAGCATATTTGAATAGATAGAATCTCCCATCAGTTTAGTTGCTATTTTACTTGAGTTAAGCAGCGACAAGCCATTTTTTAGTTTCGCCTCCATAGACACAATCAATTGGTCATTTGGAATCTGAAACTCAGTATTTCTGGTGAATTCGCCAGTTACAATTCGATCTGAGTTTACAACCGCGTTTGTGCGTCCAGTAGCAGTTAAATTGAGGCATTTTGAACCAGAGCTTACGACTAAATCACCACCAATCAAGGCATCACATTCTCCCATTGTGACCCTAATAGCTGATATTTCACTTGGAGATTTTGCCAACCTGCAATGAATATGAACAGCGCCACCCTTTTGGGCTAAACCTGCCATTTCCATCATTCCCGCACCTAAACCATCAATTTGGGCCGCCTGAGCAATCAGTGCGCCTATTGTTACAACGCCAGACCCTCCCACACCTGTGACAACAATATTGTGAGATCCATTAATAGATGGTATTTCTGGTCGCTTTAAAGTGGGTAATACAAAATCTGTTTGTTCAGACTTCTTAACTGAAGCCCCTTCCAAAGATACAAAAGACGGACAAAAGCCGTTTAAACAGCTAAAATCCTTATTACAGTTTGATTGATCAATTTCTCGCTTGCGCCCAAGTTCAGTTTCAATGGGCGTGACGGCGACACAGTTTGATTGAACTCCGCAATCACCGCAGCCCTCACAAATATCTGTATTAATAAAAAGCCTCTTATTAGGATCTGGGAATAATCCTCGCTTTCTTCTTCTCCTTTTTTCAGCTGCACAAGTCTGAACGTAAACGATAGCAGTTACACCTTTAATTTTAGATAATTTTTCTTGTACATAATTAAGTTTTGTACGATCAAACTTTTCAATTTTGGATGGAAATGCACTTAAAGATAAGTCCTCTTTGTCATCATAGACTAAGACAGTATTTTCAATTCCTATTGCCAAAAGCTCATTGACAATACGCGCTGCAGTTAATTGACCGTCGTTACCTTGTCCTCCAGTCATTGCGACCGCATCATTAAATAAAATTTTATAGGTTATATCGGTATTTGCGGCGACGGCAGCTCGAATTGCCTGAATACCAGAGTGATTATAAGTACCATCACCTATATTTTGAAAAACATGGCCCCGTGTAGAAAATAATGATTCCCCAATCCAATTGGCTCCTTCTCCACCCATGTGGGTAAACCCAAGCGTCTCCCGGTCCATCCATTGGGCCATATAATGGCACCCTATCCCTGCGTACGCTCTAGAACCTTCAGGAACAATGGTAGAGCTATTATGGGGGCAGCCTGCACAAAAATATGGAAGTCGTTCTGCTAAATCCGGTGCGTTATCGGCTGATTGCACTTCTTTGATCTTTTTTAAACCAAGTTCCAAAGAGTTATTACTACATCCCTCCTCTTTAAATATTTGCCCGAGTGCAGATGCAATATCTAATGGATCCAATACACCATGATCAAAAAATAAGTTTTCATCATTTTTATTACCACCGTAGACACGCGTTCTACTAGCAACGGAAAAAAGAGCGTCTTTAATTTGAGTTTCAATAATTTTGCGCTTTTCCTCGATTACTATGATTAGATCAAGCTGATCGGCCCACTCAAGTAAACTCTGCCGGTCGATGGGCCAAGTTTGAACGATTTTGTAACTTGTTACACCTAACGATTTGGCCTCTGATTCATCTATTCCCAGAAGCGACAGAGCATGTATTAAATCTAACCAATTCTTACCCGCAGCAACCAAGCCAATTTTAGAACTCACTTTAGGTAAACCAACTTTATCAATCCTATTAATCCGTGCAAATTCCTCTGCTGCTATCTTTTTGTCACTTAACAGTCTTTTTTCTTGATCAGCTGGAGTATCAACTAAACGAATGTTTAAATTTTCAGCCCCAGACTTAGGTATGGGGTTTTTGAAACTCATCCTAAAAGGATTACCGTCAACTACAGAAGTCACTTCGATGGTGTCCTTCATGGTTTTTAAACCAACCCAAAGTCCACTATATCTAGATAAAGCAAAGCCATAATAACCGTAATCAAGGATTTCTTGCACACCTGCGGGGCTTAAAATGGGCATACCGGCGTCAATCATTGCCAAATCGGACTGATGCAAAACGGTTGAGCTCTCACCAGAGTGATCATCCCCCATAGCCATTAAAACGCCACCATTTACAGAGCTTCCCGCCATATTAGCGTGGCGCATGGCATCGCCAGATCGGTCTACTCCTGGACCTTTTCCATACCAGAGGCCAAAAACACCATCATAAAGCCCCTCTCCTCGCAGTTCAGCTTGCTGAGCACCCCACAAAGCGGTAGTGGCCAAGTCTTCGTTCAAGGCCTCCTTGAATTTAATATTTGAAGATAGCAATTCCTTAGATGCGCGTCTCATTTGAAAATCCACAGCTCCCAGGGGTGAACCCCTGTAACCTGTAACAAATCCGGCAGTATTAAGACCTTGCTTTTCATCCCGGATCTTTTGGCCTAGCATTAGACGAACAAGGCCCTGCGTTCCATTCAACAAGACATTAGACTTTTTTATATTAAATTTGTCATCCAACTTAATAGATGTATTCGCCATATCCATTTCCCTAACCTATCTATAAGATTAGTGCGCTACTTAGAGTTGTGCCAGTAAAAATCTCTAATTTTCACGTTACGTCCATAATGGCATTTAACACGATCTAGAATCGTGTAATAAATCAATCATATAGAGGTTTAATATGGATTGGGATAAATTAAGAATTTTTCATGCTGTGGCGGATGCAGGGAGCCTTACTCATGCTGGAGAAACTCTGCGGCTATCTCAATCGGCAGTTAGCAGACAAGTACGATCACTGGAAGAAAGCCTTAACACTACTCTTTTCCATAGGCATGCTCGGGGACTTATACTAACGGAACAGGGTGAGCTTTTGTTTGATGCAACAAACAGCATGCACAAGAGATTAGATGCCGCGTCGGCACGTATTAGAGACAGTGAAGAAGAAGTATTTGGTGAATTAAGAGTTACCACCACGATAGGGTTTGGGAGCCTTTGGTTGGCTCCTCGATTACCCAAACTCTACGAAAAATATCCTGAACTAAAAATAGATTTGATGCTTGAGGAGCGAGTTTTAGATTTGCCTATGAGAGAAGCAGATGTAGCGATAAGAATGAAAGAACCTAGTCAAGCTGATTTAATTAGGAAACGCTTAATGACTGTAAAAATGCGCCTTTTTGCCTCTCCAAAATATCTCGAAATATACGGTACTCCCGAAAGCGAAATTGATATGAAAAATCATAGGCTGATATGTCAAAACCCTAGATCAGCTCAAGTGTCCTCAGGTCTTTCTTTGGTGCAACGGCTTATGACCCAAGAGATACCATCTATGCTTACTGTAAATAATTATTTTGGGGTTCTACAAGCCGTCATTCATGATTTAGGCATCGGAGTTTTGCCAGATTATGTAACTCAAGAATTCGATGGTGTAGTTCCAGTTCTCGAAGAAGTCCAGTCGAATGATGTTCCTGTGTATTTGGCTTTTCCCGAAGAGTTGCGTCATTCAAAACGAATTGAAGCTTTTAGGGATTTTGTTCAATCAGAAATTATAGAGCATCGAAAAGCCTCAAGAGCTCAAATGATTGATTAAAGACAAAAGATTTTTCCAGTTCATTGCTCTTTTAAAAAGCTTGGCATATTAGATAATCAATGAAAGTGAGCTGAAAATGAATGAGCCTGACATAACCAGAGAACTTATTGAATTGCATGGTTTAAAGTCAGATGAATACGATCTAATTTTATCCATTATCAACAGAATTCCTACATTCACTGAATTAGGCATTTTTTCAGCAATGTGGAATGAACATTGTTCTTACAAATCGTCGAAAAAATGGCTTCGAACTCTACCTACTGAGGGCTCTCAAGTTATTTGTGGACCAGGAGAGAATGCAGGAATTATCGATATTGGTGATAACCAAGCTTTGGTTTTTAAAATGGAGAGCCACAATCATCCTAGCTATATAGAGCCATACCAAGGAGCGGCGACGGGCGTTGGAGGAATTCTACGAGATGTTTTCACGATGGGTGCTCGGCCAATCGCGGTAATGAATTCTTTGAGCTTTGGTGACGTAAATCATTATAAAACAAATCAACTTGTTAACGGTGTAGTATCCGGCATAGGAGGTTACGGAAACTGCTTTGGTGTTCCTACAGTTGGAGGTGAAACGAGGTTTGACCCGTCTTATAACGGAAATTGTTTGGTCAATGCGTTTGCAGCAGGTTTAGTTGATAAAGATAAAATATTCTACTCAGCAGCTTCGGGGATCGGTATGCCAGTCGTATACCTCGGAGCAAAAACTGGACGCGACGGAGTGGGTGGCGCCACGATGGCGAGTGCTGAGTTCGACGATACAATTGAAGAAAAGCGACCTACAGTTCAAGTAGGTGATCCTTTCACCGAAAAACGTTTGATGGAAGCCTGCCTAGAACTTATGGAGACAGGTGCGGTTATTTCAATTCAAGATATGGGAGCTGCAGGTCTCACTTGTTCAGCTGTAGAAATGGGAGACAAGGGTAATTTAGGAATAAGCTTGGACCTAGAAAAAGTTCCAACTCGAGAACCTGATATGAGCGCCTATGAAATGATGCTGTCTGAAAGCCAAGAAAGAATGCTGATGGTTTTGGACCCTGAAAAAGAAAACATAGCAAAAACAATTTTTGACAAATGGGATTTAGATTTTGCCATTGTTGGCAAAACTATCTCGGAGGACAGGTTTCTTATAAAATTAGATGGTGTTTTGAAAGCTGATCTCCCTTTAAAAGCACTAGCTGGTAATGCGCCTGAATACGACAGACCATGGGTTGAAGTACAACCAAATAACGATTTAAAAGACGTTGTGGAAGTGAACGCAATTGATGGTTTGAAAGCTTTAATTTCGTCCGCGAATTACTGTTCAAAGAGTTGGATTTACGAACAATATGACAGTCAGGTAATGGCCGATACTATTGAGCGACCAGGTTTTGGCGCGGGCATTGTTAGGGTTCATGGAACAAAAAAATCAATCGCATTTACTAGTGACGTAACTCCAAGATATGTTCAGGCAAATCCGTTTGAAGGAGGAAAGCAGGCAGTAGCAGAGGCATTTAGGAATTTAATTTCCGTTGGTGCAAAACCACTGGCTTCGACAGATAACTTAAACTTTGGAAACCCTGAAAAGCCAGAAATAATGGGGCAGTTTGTTCAAGCGATTAAAGGAATCTCTCAGGCCGTAAAAGAACTAGACATGCCAATTGTTTCAGGCAACGTCAGTTTATATAATGAAACAGATGGAGTTTCCATAAATCCAACCCCAACAATTGGAGCCGTTGGACTTATTAACGAATCCGAAGACCCGATAAATGGTGGGGTCTCTGAAGGAAATATGGCAGTATTAATAGGGAAAACTCAAGGTCATTTAGGCCAAACCGCTTTACTCCAGGAGGTCTTCAATAGAAGTGATGGAGACGCCCCAAAAGTTAATTTAGAAGTTGAAAAAAAACACGGTAACTTTGTTTTGGAAAATAGAGAACTAATAAATGCTTGTATTGATTTGTCAGACGGCGGGTTAGCTCTTGCTGCATTTGAACTTGCCCATCGATCCGAGATAGGTTTTGAAATTTATGAAGAAAGTACTGAGTTTTTATTTGCAGAAGATCAGGCACGATATCTGATTGCGTGTGAATTTGATCAAGCAGAAACTCTATTTATTGAAGCCGGTGAGCAAAATATTCCTATCCAAACCGTTGGTAGATTCAAAGGTGATGCAATCGTTTTTGGAAATTCCAGATCCGAGCTAGTTACGCTTTCAGCCATTTTTTCGGACACATTTAAGAACCTATTTCAAAGTTAAAACAAATTTTTTTTAAATTTATATTGTTAACAATGAATTGGCACCCTAGATTAATAATGATCAGAGGAACAGGCCATGGTAATGCAAGCGAATGAAATAGAAGCTTTAATAAAGGAAGCATTACCCGACGCTTCCGTCGAAATTACTGACTTAGCTGGTGACGGCAATCACTACGCCGCAGAGGTAATTGATGAAAGTTTTCGTGGCAAAAATAGAGTACAACAACAGCGCATTGTTTACTCTGCTCTGAAAGGTAAAATGGATGGCTCTCATGGTGAGCTTCATGCATTAGCACTTACTACAAAAGTACCAGAAGGATAAATATTAAAACAAGATGTGAAAGGTCTTAATTGTGTCAGATACGAAATCAATAATTGATGAAACAGTAAAATCGCACGACGTTGTGCTATACATGAAGGGTACCAAATCGATGCCACAGTGTGGATTTTCCAGCCGCGTTGCAGGGGTGCTGAATTATATGGAAGTAGATTTTCAAGACGTGAATGTTCTGGCTGATGAAAACATCAGGCAGGGGATTAAAGATTATTCTGATTGGCCGACAATTCCACAATTATATGTTAAAGGAGAATTCGTTGGTGGATGCGATATTATTACTGAAATGACAATGTCAGGCGAACTCGATACAATGTTTGACGAGAATGAAATTAAATACGATAAAGACGCAGCAGACAAAATACGAGAGTCGAACGCTTAGAAGGGTCTAGTTCGCTATCTTGTATGCTAAATTTTCCACCTTTTCCGTAATATTCGTTAATTGCTCTAAATAATTGTCGTCAAATTGCGCCTCTTGTGAAGCGTCATTTTCATCCAACTTTTTAGCTTTTGCTAAGGTTTCTTCCAGAGCTTTTTCAGCTTTTGCCAATTTCTCGGATTGTGAAGTCATTTTATCAGCCAACATCAAACCTGACATCAACAACAATTTTTGCTCTGAAAGCTGTCCAATCTCACTAACGAGAAAGGAAGCTTCATCATTTAAAAGGCTTGCAGCAGCTTCTAATGCGCTCTCTTCACCAGGTTGACATGTAACCGTAAATTTTTTGTCACCAATGTTAATTGCAACTTCTGGCATTAAACTGTCTCCCCACTAGCAGCTAACGCCGCAGATAATTGATCGTAAAGTGATTGCAGTTCTTTCTTTTCCTGTTCTCGTTCTTCTTTTAGATTAAACAACTCAGCGCTCAAACCTTCAATATTTGAATGTGCTTCCCTATCTTTACTTGAATTTTCCAACTCTGCTTTAAGAGATTCTACTTGACGTTTTAAACCTTCATTCTCTGAAATGAGGGCTTCCAAAGAACTATCATTTGGTATATTTTCTAGTTGTGTTTCTAATGAAATTTCTATTTTTTCTAAAGCTTGATTTAATCGATTTGTTAGTTTTTCAAACGGCTGCATCTAGTGCACTCTTTCTATTCTTACCCATTCACAATTAAGTAAATTTTACGAATCAAAAATAAACTCAATTTCACTTAGTTTATAACAAGAAATTAAAAATTACTTGTTTTATCAAAGCATTTTTTAACCGATAGCTTGATATTCAATTTCATCCTGATAAAGAGCCTATTACACAAATAGGGAACGCTTCGTGCCATGCTTATTGAAAAATTACGAAAAGAACATCCTCAACATTGGGCAAATTCCACAGCCATAAGAGTTTTAACCTTAGACGCGGTTGCAGCAGCAAATTCTGGACATTCTGGTATGCCAATGGGTATGGCAGACGTAGCCACCGTTTTGTTCTTTAATCACTTAAAATTTGATCCTAAAGCACCTTTATGGACCGACAGAGACAGACTAATTTTATCTGCAGGTCATGGTTCAATGCTTTTATATAGCCTGCTATATCTAACAGGTTACAACGATTTTCCTTTAGAAGAGATAAAAAACTTTCGCCAGTTAGGAGCTAAAACGGCTGGCCACCCAGAAAACTTTTTATCTGATGCGATAGAGACTACAACTGGTCCGTTAGGGCAAGGAATTGCTAATTCTGTTGGTTTTGCTATGGCCGAAGAAATTCAAAGAGCAAATTTTGGTAAAAGTATAGTGGATCATTATACATACGTTTTTGCTGGTGATGGCTGTCTGATGGAAGGCATCAGTCAAGAAGCAATTACAATAGCAGGAAGACAAAAGTTATCAAAACTAATAGTTTTCTGGGACAATAATAGCATAACAATTGATGGAAAAGTTGAATTATCCGACAATACCAACCAAATTGAAAGATTTAGGTCGTCGGGGTGGCATGTTTTAGAAATTGATGGCCATAATCCTGTCGAAATTGACCGAGCAATAATTGAGGCTAAAAAAAGCAACAATCCAACAATGATAGCCTGTGAGACGCATATCGCTCTGGGATCATCAGCTCAAGATACGTCGAAAGGTCACGGAGCACTCACTGACAGCAAATTAATTGAAGAAACAAAAAAAGTTTACGGGTGGAGCCAGGAAAAATTTTATGTTCCACCTGAAGTAAAAAAAGAGTGGGAAGAAATCGGTAAAAAAGGTCAAAAAGAAAAGTTATCTTGGGAACAGCGTTACGCCGCACTTTCATCAAAAAGACGGTCTGAGTTTTCAAGAATGCACTCAATGGAAGTGCCACAAAGACTTACGAGAGAAGTTAACAAGTTCAAGAGGTCGATAAGTATTGAACAGCCTAAAGTAGCAACTCGCAAGTCAAGCGAAATGATTTTAAATGTTATCAACCCTATTATGACTGAAACCATAGGGGGATCTGCTGACCTGTCAGGCTCTAATAATACGAAATCAGCAGACATGACGGTATTCGATATAGATAATAGAAAAGGTCGATATATACATTGGGGTGTTCGCGAACACGGCATGGCTGCTGCCATGAATGGTATGGCTCTCCACGGAGGGTTAAGGCCTTACGGCGGAACTTTTATGTGTTTTACTGATTATGCACGACCCTCAATGCGCCTTGCTGCATTAATGAAGATTCCAACAATATTTGTAATGACCCACGATAGCATAGGCTTGGGTGAAGATGGCCCAACTCACCAACCAGTTGAGCATTTAGCAATAAACCGTTCTACTCCTAATACTTTAGTAATTCGACCGGCTGACAGTGTTGAAACGGCCGAAGCTTGGGAAATTGCTTTGCATTCTAAAGACACACCCTCGGTACTCGCACTTACAAGACAAGGGCTACCGACTTTAAGAACAAAGTATAAATCCGCAAATTTATCATCGAAAGGAGCCTATATATTAGCGGAATCGGAAGGTAGGCGACAAGTAATATTAATCGCATCGGGATCAGAAGTTGCATTGGCACTCACTGCGAGAGCAGAATTGCAAAGTGAGGGTATAGGTACCAGAGTAGTGTCAATGCCGTGTATGGAGCTCTTCGAAAAACAAGACGAAAAATATCGCAAACGCATTCTTCCAGGAGGGCGGCATGTCAGAATTGCAATTGAAGCAGGTGTTAGAGATTGCTGGGATAAATGGCTGATGGGAGAACGCGGAAGAGAAGCAAGTTCTGGATTTATCGGAATGTCTAGTTTTGGCGCTTCTGCACCAGCTAACACGCTATTTAATCATTATGGAATCACTTCTGAACAGATTATAAAACTTGTGAAATCCAAAATATAAAAGAATTTTTGCGTTATTAGATTATCGGGAATGGTTTTGTTAGCGCAATCATTGTTTTATTTGTCACGTTTACCGCTAACATATTGAAGATTATCAATTTATTCATTCCTCCAATCATAACTTTAATGTATTTATGACTTAAACTGTGGCGGGGTTTAAGATGACAATCAACGTGGGCATAAATGGGTTTGGGCGCATCGGAAGAAGTACTATTTCTCATATAAAAGAAAGCGCAAGAAATGATGTCCATGTTACAAAAATTAATGCAACTGGGCCTATTCAAACAAACGCGCACCTTTTAAAATACGATAGTACGCATGGAAGGTTTGCTGGTGATATAGTTGTTGAAAAAGATACACTCGATATTGGCTACGGTCCTGTGAAAGTATTTTCCACATATGAACCTGAAGAGTTAGATTGGACGGGATGTGACGTAGTTTTAGAATGTACGGGGATGTTCAACGATGGATTGAAATCTAAAGTCCATATTCAACAAGGAGCAAAGTCAGTCTTGATTTCTGCACCCGCCAGTAACGTTGACAAAACGATAGTTTACGGTGTCAACCACAGATCATTAACAAGCAGTGATAAAATAGTTTCTAATGGGTCCTGTACCACAAATTGCCTCGCACCTTTGGCGAAAGTATTGAATGATAATATCGGCATTGAGCGGGGAATAATGACGACAATACATAGTTATACAGGGGATCAACCCACGTTGGATAGAAGGCACCATGATCTCTACCGGGCAAGATCTGCAGCCACTTCCATGATACCTACATCAACCGGGGCTGCTAAAGCATTAGGAGAAGTTTTGCCAGAATTACATGGAAGATTAGATGGCACCGCACTAAGGGTACCTACACCTAATGTAAGTGCTGTTGATTTAACATTTGAAGCAAGCACTCCAGTCAGTGTGGGGGATGTTAATTCAGTTGTAGAACACGCGGCAAGAAATGAAATGATACAGGTTTTAGCTTACGATAGTGAACCTAAAGTTTCTATAGATTTCAATCATACGACACACTCGTGTATTTTTGCTCCGGATCAAACTAAAGTAGTTGGGAAACATACTGTGCGGGTTTTAGCTTGGTACGATAATGAGTGGGCCTTTTCTTGTAGGATGGTAGATGTTGCATCAACGATGGGCCGCCTATTATAAATTCCATAAAAATTTAAAGCATGTTTTAATTTGCCTTTAAATATAAATAACGCTTTTTTTTGAGAAATTTAAAGATTGACAATTTAATGGATGATGCGATGTTAGCGCTAACTATTAGTTAACCATTTTGAAGGATAAACAGTGACTGTTCGAGTAGCAATTAATGGATTTGGGCGAATTGGCCGAAATGTACTTAGGGCTATTATAGAAAATAACCGAACTGATATTTCTGTTGTCGCAATAAACGACTTGGGACCTGTGAAAACAAATGCACATTTACTCAAGTTTGATAGCATCCACGGTAAATTTCCAAATAAAATTGATATTTGTGAAGATACGATCAATGTTGGTACTGGACCAATTAGGGTCACAGCAATAAAAAACCCGGAGGAACTCTCCTGGAACGACATTGATATAGCTCTCGAATGTACCGGTATTTTCAACGAAAAAGAAGCTGCAGTTAAGCATCTCAAAAATGGTTCTAAAAGAGTACTAGTTTCTGCTCCATGTACAAATGCTGATAAAACTATAGTTTTTGGCGTAAATCATAAAACACTTACAAAAAATGACCTGGTTGTATCAAACGCCTCTTGTACGACCAACTGTTTGGCACCAGTTGTTAAGGTCTTACATGAAAAATTAGAAATAAAGAGAGGTTTCATGACTACCGTTCATAGTTATACAGGAGACCAACCTACCCTAGACACAATGCACTCTGATCTTTACAGATCAAGAGCGGCAGCGATGAATATGATACCAACATCTACAGGCGCTGCTCGTGCTGTGGGGCTGGTCATTCCAGAACTTAATGGGAAACTTGATGGCGTTTCTATACGAGTGCCAACTCCTAACGTATCAGTGGTCGATCTGACATTCGAGTCATCAAAAGAAACCTCAGAAAGTGAAATAAATTCTATAATCAAAAATTCATCCTTTAATGAATTAAAAGGAGTGCTTGGTTATACTGAAGAAAAATTAGTATCAATGGATTTCAATCATGATCCACACTCTTCAATATTTGCGGCAGATCAAACTAAAGTACTCCAGAAAAAGATGGTGAGAGTATTGAGCTGGTATGACAATGAGTGGGGCTTTTCAAACCGAATGGCCGATACGGCTTTAGAAATGTCTAAATTGTTATAAAATTAATTTAGTACTTTCAATTTATTAAGTAGCCTTTTGGCAACATGCGGCGTAACAAATTTAGATATATCACCATTTAATCTGGCTATTTCTTTTACTAATTTTGAAGCAATAGCCTGATGCTTCGCTTCAGCCATTAGGAATACGGTTTCAATAGAGTTATCCAAAGACCTATTCATGCCAACCATTTGAAATTCGTATTCAAAATCAGCGACTGCTCTCAGGCCGCGTACGATAACTTGGGCTCCTACATCATGGGCACAATCAATTAACAGATTTTCAAATGGATGAACTACAAACTCCGTCCCGGCTTGCTTGTATAAATGATTGCATTCCTCCTCCAACATTGAAACTCTATCTTCCAAATCAAATAGAGGTGACTTATCGCTATTTATAGCCACACCAATCACAAGCCGGTCCACCAGCAAAGATGCTCTTCTTATAATATCAATATGACCCAAAGTAATAGGATCAAACGTACCTGGATAAAGACCTATGCGCATTCTCATTTTCCTTAAACTAATTTCGCAAAACTAGTGAAATTAAAAGGTTTCTTAAATGCTTCTATAGTGTTTTTATTTTAATTAAAATGTATTTTATTATGAAAATTTAGATGCTAGAAGTTATTCTTGAAATGCTCAAACTAACTTTAAAATCAAAAATTATCAGCAAAGATTAATATCCATAAAAATTAAGTCTTTTAATATTAAAATTCACGAATAAATATTTCCTCTGGTTCAATACACACCACAGCGCTAATATATTTTCTAAGCTAGGAGAATAAAATGAAAGAGCTATCTCATTATATAAATGGGGAATATGTCAAAGGAACATCTGGCAGATTTGCAGACGTTTACAACCCTGCAACCGGTGAAGTTCAGGCCAAAGTTCCATTAGCCTCCGAGGAAGAAATGCAATCGGCTGTGGCTATTGCACAATCTGTTCAGCCTGACTGGGCAGCAGTAAACCCACAACGACGTGCAAGAGTAATGATGAAATTTGTCGACTTATTAAATAGAGATATGGACAAACTAGCGGAAGCTTTAAGTAGAGAGCACGGGAAAACCTTTCCGGATGCTAAAGGAGATGTACAAAGAGGTTTAGAGGTAGTCGAGTATTGTATTGGCGCTCCTCAAATGCTCAAAGGTGAATTTACCGACAGTGCTGGTCCCGGCATAGACATGTACTCCATGAGGCAGGCCCTTGGTGTTTGTGGAGGAATAACCCCGTTCAATTTTCCCGCGATGATTCCAATGTGGATGTTTGCTCCTGCGATTGCCTGTGGAAACGCTTTTATTTTAAAACCATCTGAAAGAGATCCTTCGGTTCCGATGATGCTTACAGAACTGATGGAGGAAGCAGGATTACCAAATGGTGTCTTGCAGGTTGTTAATGGAGATAAAGTTGCCGTTGATGCAATGTTAGAAAATCCTGTCATTCAATCAATTGGTTTTGTCGGTTCTACGCCCATTGCTGAATATATTTATGGAAAAGGGTGCTCGAATGGTAAACGTGTTCAATGTTTTGGCGGTGCGAAGAACCATATGATTGTGATGCCAGACGCTGATATGGATTTAGCAGCTGATGCTCTAGTTGGGGCCGGATATGGTGCTGCAGGAGAGCGATGCATGGCTATTTCTGTTGCCGTGCCTGTAGGGGATGAAACAGCAGATCGTTTAATTGAAAAATTAGTTCCAAGAATTGAGCGTCTCCAGGTTGGACCATACACAGCAGGTGACGATATCGATTACGGACCAGTTGTAACTTCTGCCGCTAAGAATAATATTTTAGGACTTGTGGAAAGCGGAGTTAATCAAGGCGCAAAATTAGTCGTTGATGGACGTGGTTTTTCTCTTCAGGGTTATGAAGATGGATTTTTTGTTGGTCCACATTTATTCGACAATGTAACGCCTGATATGGATATTTACAAAAAAGAGATTTTTGGCCCAGTTTTGTCAACAGTCAGAGCCGGTAGTTATGAAGAGGCAATCCAGCTCGCAATGGATCATGAATATGGTAACGGTACCGCTATTTTCACCAGAGATGGTGATACTGCTAGAGATTTTGCTGCAAGAATTAATATTGGCATGGTAGGAATTAACGTTCCAATACCAGTTCCTCTCGCCTATCATACGTTTGGAGGTTGGAAAAAATCTGTGTTCGGCGATCTAAATCAGCATGGTCCAGATGCATTCCGTTTCTATACGCGAACAAAAACCATAACATCTAGATGGCCGTCAGGTATTAAAGAAGGTGGCGAATTCAACTTCAAACCGATGGATTAATGTTAATTATAAATGGGTTTTACGTAAGAAATGGAATTTGCACTTTCAGAAGAACAGGAAGCTATATTTGACTTGGCCTATTCTTTTGGCCAAGAAAATATCGCACCATTTTCTATCGACTGGGAGAAACAAGGAACTATCCCAAAAGAATTGTGGGCAAAAACCTCTAAACTTGGCTTTGGCGGGATCTATGTCTCTGAGGAGTATGGCGGATCAGGCTTAAGTAGATTAGATGCAACTTTAATCTTTGAAGCATTAGCAATGGCATGTCCTTCTGTGGGATCCTTTTTATCAATTCATAACATGGTGGGAGGTATGATTGATAAATTTGGCTCTACTGAAAATAAGGATCTTTTTTTACCAGATCTTTGCAGTATGAAAAAGATTTATAGTTATTGTTTGACCGAACCTGGGTCTGGATCAGATGCCTCAGCTTTAAAAACAAAAGGCATTCGGACAAACGAAGGCTATATTTTGAATGGGACAAAATCTTTTATTTCAGGTGGTGCCTATTCAGATGCTTATTTAACGATGACAAGAACCGGTGGCGAAGGCCCAAGTGGCATCTCAGCAATCATAATTGAGGACCCAAGCGAAGGATTAAGCTTTGGAGCTTTAGAGGAAAAAATGGGGTGGAGAGCACAACCAACGGCCCAGGTTCAATTTGATGACTGTCGTGTGCCTGGAAAAAATTTAATAGGTGAAGAAGGAAAAGGGTTTTCTTATGCAATGGTTGGGCTAGACGGCGGAAGACTTAATATAGCAGCAAGTGCGCTTGGAGGCGCCCAGTTTGCCCTAAATTCATCTTTGACTTATATGAACGACCGGAAAGCATTTGGTAAGACCCTTAATCAATTCCAAGCCCTTCAGTTTAAACTAGCGGATATGGAGGTTAAACTTCAGACTGCAAGAACATTTTTGCGCCAAGCTGCATGGAAACTCGATACAGAAGCAAAAGATGCATCTAAATTTTGTGCAATGGCCAAACTTTATGTCACGGATATTTCATTTGAAGTTGCTAATGAAGCACTCCAACTCCATGGAGGTTATGGATATTTAACTGACTATGGTATAGAAAAAATAGTTCGTGATCTACGGGTTCATCAAATACTTGAAGGAACAAACGAGATAATGAGACTAATTGTATCTCGTCAAATGCTGACTGAATGATTTCAGATATAAATTTAAGAGTTGTAGGAAAAGCCGGACGAATAACTCTACAGCGACCTAAAGCTCTGAATGCAATGACATACGAAATGTGTATGGCAATTGAAAAAACTTTAATTGAGTGGAAAGAGGATTCAAAAGTTGAACTCATAGTCATTGATGCTCTAGGTGACAAAGCATTTTGTTCAGGTGGCGATATTTCAGATTTATACGAAGAAGGTCGCAAAAAAAATTATAGCTATGGCAAGAAATTTTGGGATGATGAGTATCGCTTGAATGCTTTAATAGCAAAATACCCCAAACCCTATATCGCATTTATGCAGGGCTTTACTATGGGTGGAGGTGTTGGAATCTCTTGCCATGGTTCACACCGGATAGTGTGTGAGACCAGCAAAATTGCGATGCCCGAATGTAGTATTGGGCTTGTACCAGATGTGGGTGGGTCTCTTTTGCTCGCTCGGGCCCCAAGTAATTTGGGCTATTACCTCGGAATAACCGGAATACAGATGGACGCTGCGGATGCGATTTATGCTGGGTTTGCTGATTGCTATATACCAAAAAATGAATGGTCTTATGTTATAGAAAGTTTAGAAAAATCTGGAGATTCTTCTATCATACATAAGTACTTAAAAGATCCTGGAGAAAGCCAACTATCTAAAAGCGCGAAATTTTTTGAGGCTGCATTTGAATCTAAGAAACTTTCCAAAATTGTAAAATTTCTTTCTAAATCAGAAAATCCACTCGCACATTTAGCTTCACAAAAAATCATAAAAAATTGTCCTATAGCAATGACTTATACCTTAGAAATGTTATCACGTCTTACGCCCACATCGAAAATAGAAGATGCATTAGATTTAGAGTATAGATTTACCTCGCGCGCCCAGGAGTACGGAAGTTTCCAAGAAGGTATCCGCGCAGTTATTATAGACAAGGATCGTAAGCCAAAATGGAAATTCAAAATAGATGGGGTTCCTAAAGAAATTATAGATGAATTTTTCAAACCAGTATAAGATTTTAGTGAAATCAGGAGAATTTTATAAATGCGAATTGGATTTATTGGCCTTGGAAATATGGGCGCACCTATGGCTCATAACTTGGCGAAAGCCGGACACACTGTTTTAGGTTTTGACACACAAAATCTAACGGTAGAGATGGTTGAGATAGTACAGACGCCAAGAGATTGCGCTGAGAATGTCGAAGTCGTCATAACAATGTTACCAAATGGAAAAATACTAAAGTCTGTAGCAGATGAAACCATCCAATACATGAAAGAAGGATCAATTTTTCTAGATTGCTCTACTGTCGATGTCGCATCAGCCAAAAGCGTTGCTAAGATTGCAAAAAACCATAAGGTTATCCCACTTGATGCGCCTGTTTCAGGGGGAATAGGAGGAGCTAAAGAAGGCACCCTCACTTTCATGGTTGGAGGTCCAGATGAAGGTTTCATTAGAGCTAAAGAATTATTCGGTATCATGGGTCAAAAAGCTGTTCATTGTGGAGCATCTGGAAACGGGCAGTCTGCAAAAATTTGTAATAATATGATTTTGGGTGCGACAATGATAGCGACATGTGAAGCATTTGCCTTAGCAGATAAACTATCGCTGAATAGAAAAGCAATGTTTGATGTCGTTTCAACCTCTTCAGGATATAGTTGGTCGATGAATGCCTACTGCCCTGCGCCTGGTATTGGCCCAAACACTCCATCAGATAATAATTATATTCCTGGATTTTCTTCAGATTTAATGTTAAAAGATTTAACTCTATCACAAATTGCTGCAGAAGATGTAAATGCTGATACTCCTATGGGATATTTAGCAATGAAACTTTACAAAACTTTTGTTGAAGAAGAAGACGGATCTGGAAAAGATTTTTCTGCCATGCTTCCACGGTTTGAAAAGAAACCCCGTAATTGAAGTTGCGCCAAATAAAGTATATAATCTTAATTAGCTAAGCTGCTAAAATCAAAAAACAAAAAAGGATAGAATTTTGTCATTGTTCTTAGCCAAAAGAATTAAATTTTTTCTTATTTGTACCTTATTTTTAATCATAAATAATCTTCCTGCAGTTTCACAAGAAGCTTCAGGATTATCTCTCGGCAAACCACTTGAGACTATAAGAAAACCTGGTGAAATATATCTTGCTGGTAACAAGGGTGATTGGAATGTACGATGTATAACCGGTAATCCTGGGGATATTGATAAATGCGAGATGCAACAACTTATCTATCTAAATGAAAATACCCCCATAGCAGATATATCAATTTTCAAACTAAATCCTGGCGAAATAGCAGTTGCTGCTGCAAATGTTATGGTTCCTCTAGAAACTCTTTTAACAAAAAAATTTCGGGTCGCTTTTTCAGAAGAAAATGTAAAAGAATTCCCATATTCTTTTTGTAATAACAACGGGTGTTTAATTCGTATGGGACTAAAGGAAGAAGATATTGAGGCTATGAAAAAAGGTTCGGCTTCTAAGTTATCGATAACTCACATATCAGACCCAAACGCCGCTATAAACTTAAATTTATCTTTAGAGGGTTTTACGGCTGCTTATGAAGTAATTAAGCCCTTCTGAAATCATTATAAAAATTTATTAACGAATTAGCCGCCCTAACATGGGGATAAACTTCGTTGTCTCCTAATAAATTCATAGTCAATTTAAAGTCATTAAGTTGATTTTGTTTGTTAGAATAAACCCTTACCATTTCTAAAAATAGATTTTCTACGTTTAAATTCGAACCAATACACTCTGGAATATTTCTGTTTCCGGTGATTAAATTTACCAAGGTAACTGTATCTGTGCGAAGCAACGAACTAATGATAAGCCTTGACAAAGAATTTAAATCATAACCGATAACCATTGGGGTTTGGTTTGCAGCAAGCTCAAGAGAAACCGTTCCAGATGCAGCTAAAGCTAAGTCAGAAACTTGGAAACTAGCTTTTTTAAAATCTATATATTTTTCAATCCCAACTTCTTCAGGGGTTAAGAAAATAATATTCTTCGGCATATACCTTAAATATTTTTTTGAATACTCATAAACATTCGGAGTAGATAGCAAAATAAATTTAGCTTCCGGTAAAATATAAGAAAACTTTTTTAGCGCTTGTCCAAAGACTGGCATTAACTGATCAACTTCCGATTTTCTTGACCCAGGAAGGCATAGGACAATAGGATTATCTTTTAATGAAAACTCTTTTCTTAATTCAGCTACATTTTCGTCACTTGCTTTGCTTTCAGAAACAATTGGATGTCCAACAAAATCACAACTTAGCCCAACATCATGGAAATACTTAGGTTCAAAGGGAAAAAGAGCTAAAACATGATCAATAAAATGTGAGATTTTTTTTGCACGCTTTGGTCGCCAAGCCCAAACGGTAGGGGCAACATAATGAGCAATCGGGATATTCTTGTTTAAATATTTTACTCTTTTTGCAACCCGAAAACAAAATTCAGGGGCATCGATGGTTAATAAAATATCAGGTTGTTCGTCTAGTATACAAGATACAGTTTGATTCAATCTTTTTTTCAAGTTTTTATACTGCGAAGCAATTTCTAGAAATCCCATAACGGATAATTCACTCAAAGGAAAAATCGAATTCATTCCGCGACTTTGCATACCAGTACCGCCTATCCCAACAAAAGTAGGAGAATTTTTAAGAGCATTCCTTAAACCGTCAATTATTGCTGTACCAAGTTTATCACCAGAGTCTTCGCCGGCTATTATAAATATCTTCAAATGTTGGCTTCCTCAGCTAATATAAAGAAATTATTGGCCTCAGCTATTTCTATACAGTCATTGCGATCCACAATAATTACCGAGCGCGGCGAAACGACAATGCCCCGCAAGCCTGCTTTACAGGCTAAATCAATTGTTTCAGGACCTATCACAGGCATATCAAAACGTAGATCTTGGTTTTCTTTAGGCCGCTTAACAAAAATACCACCAAAATTCATAAGTCTTAAATTAGATGAAGTTCCAGCCACAAATTTTAAAAGCTCGTTTGTCCCTTGCAGCGTTTCGATACCAAACACCAGTCCATTTTCTATGACAACTCCCTGGCCGATATCTTGAGGGGATAAGAGTTTTAATATGTTATCAGCTTTCTTAATATCTCTTGAGAGAAATTCGTATGAAGAACCACAAAGAAAGCCTCTTTCAAGAGTCAAATCAGGCAAAATATCTGACGCCCCTTGAATTTGATAACCTTTTTTTTCAAATTCACCAGCGATAAAGCAAAGAAGTTCGTTATCGCCTTGTACTAATTTTTCACTTAAGCGTGGCATAATAGATTGAGTGTATTTATCCAACTTATTTTTATCGAAGTGAGGACGGCCAATAGCACCAGCCATAACCACTCGACTTATCCTATTGCTTTTTAAAGTATCGAAAAGAACACCAAGTTTTTCAAACTCACAGTTTATGACCCAATTTTCTAAAGCATTTTTTGGATTATCAAATGTTATATAAATTGCTTTTTTATAGGAGTTTTTTATGATCATAGGAAGCTTACCAGAACCGCCTATTATAGCCAGGTCTGATCCGTCATTCATTTTAAAAATCACCTGGTGTTAAAAATGATCGATCACTAACACTTAAAATAAAATCCGTTATTGTATCCACATATTCGCTAGTCGTTTCCTCTTTTAACTTTTTGGCCCTATCTTGAAATGTACCCTCGCCCTGAGCCAGTGCTTGAAAAGCCGCACGCAGTGCAGTTATATCGCTCCGGTCTACACCTCTTCTCTTCAGACCTACTAAATTAAGCCCATCCAAAGCACCTCTTGGCCCTTGAACCAAACCAAAAGGAATAACATCATTTGTGACCATTGTCACAGCTCCAATAATGGCACCACGTCCAATTCTCACAAATTGGTGTATTCCAGAAAGCCCACCAATAATAACGTTATCTTCAATAATACAGTGTCCAGCAACGGCACCCGAATTGGCTATAATTACTTTGTTACCAATACTCGCATCATGGGCGATGTGACTGCCTGCCATAAAAAGACAGTCGTCACCTATCAAAGTTAACCCACCGCCCCCAGCAGTTCCCGTATTTATAGTTACATGCTCTCTAATTTGGTTTCTTTTCCCAATTCGCAAGCTTGTTTTTTCCCCATTGAACTTTAAATCTTGGGGAATTTCGCCAATCACTGCAAAAGGATATACAATAGTGTCCTCTTCTATTACAGTCTTTCCCGTAACAACAACGTTACTTTTTATGTGCACCCTAGAGTGTAGGGTAACTTCGGATCCTATATAGCTAAAGGGTCCGACAGTGACATCATCAGTTATTCTTGCGCCAGGCTCTATTACCGCTGAGGGGTGAATTAAATTATTTTGCATCAATCAGACTTCAGAGGGTAATTCCATCATAGCAGTAAATTCCACTTCTGCAGCAACTTCGCCATCCACACTAGAAGTACCTGCGAACTTCCAAACTTTACTGCCTACTTTTCCTCTTAAAACTTTAATTTTCAATTCGAGCGTATCTCCAGGTCCAACTTTACGCCTAAATTTGCAATTATCTATACCCATAAAGTAAATAAGTAAATTTTTATCTGCTAAGTCCAAACTAACGCCAACCATAACTGCGGCAGTCTGTGCCAAAGCTTCTATTATTGTGACGCCAGGCATTATAGGAACTTCAGGAAAATGTCCTTGGAAATGTGGCTCGTTGAAAGTCACATTTTTAATTCCAGTGGCTGATTTAAGATTATCAATCTCAATTACCTTATCCACTAATAGAAAAGGATAACGATGTGGAATTATCCTTTGAATTAATTGAATATCTGCTGATTTTTTATTATTTCTCACAAAGCCCTCTTAGACTACAAACCACCCATCAGTAATATTAATAGCACTCAACTTAGCCTTAATAAAAGAAAAATGAATATTTTTATATTGGAGTTAACTGATTTATTTCTAATACTCATAAATTCGATTTATCATATCAATAGCTTCATCAGTAATATCAACAGAGCTATCCCACAAAACCACATTTCTCTGATCCAGCAAAATTAAACCACCATGCTCAGATAGTAACTTGTATAAAAGAGGGTAAATATTTTTATAAAAGTCAGACTCTTTTTTCCTTATATCTCTTAATAAATTTTCTTCTTTTTGAGCTTGTTCCAAACGTATAATTGTTACTTTTTGATCAAATGCTAACGCTTTAGGTCGAAATTCATCAGCAGAAAGTGAGCTACGCAACTCACTTAAATCTTTTTCCTCTAGTAATAGCTCGGCTTGTAAAGCATCGTTTTCATTTTGAAGAGATTGTTTCAAAGAGTTGTTGTCTGAAATTAATTTTTTTCCTACAGCAGTTTGCTTTAATAACTTGCTCATATCAACAGTATAAAACGAAGCTTTCTCCGATCCCAAAACAGGGCCCGAAAAGTTGAATAACAAAACCGCCAGTATTAATTTAAAAAGCTTCATTAGAATCGAGTTGAAATTGTTAAATCAAATGACTCGTCTTTATCATACAACTCTTTTTCTAACGCTTCAGTGAAATTAAACCGTAAAGGTCCAATAGGAGTTTTCCAAAAAATTGAGGCCCCTACAGAATGGCGCCAACTTCCCGCCTCATAAAGTACATTATCATTTACTTTACTCAGAGACCAAACGTTACCAATGTCATAAAAAACACCCCCACTTAATCCGTACTCTTCAGGCAAACCAAAAGGGAATTCAGCCTCTAATCGTAGGACTGTAAAACTCTCTCCTCCTAAGGCATCGTTGGTACCCGTACCACATAACTTGTTTGAACATTCTCTAGGCCCTAAGCCACCAGGTTCAAACCCTCTCATTTTATTAGAACTAAGAAAAAACCGATCGGTAACTCTACTGTTCCCACTAGTGTAGGTTAATACGCCTGCTTCAACCACAGCGCTAAATTTGACTTCTTCTTTAAAGGCTTCTCTTTGTGCTGCAGCCATAATTAAAGTCTTTAAGCCCGTGGTATCTCCACCCAAACCAGAGAACTGCTGTCCTACTTTTAACAAAAAACCATTTTTTTGACCCGATTTATAAAGCCTTGAGTCGTTGGTAAGTTCATACCCAATGCTAGAGGAGGTTATTTTACCTTCTTTAACTTCATCAGTTACGATTGTACCCACCAGTCCAGGATTACTTAAATCAGTTTGAATAACAGAATAATCGACTTTCAACTTAGCCTTTTGCCCCAGAGGATAAATTATAAACGGCTGGAACAGTACATTTTCTGTATCGTAAGCGGCATTTTGCTTATTTGTCTCCTTTAAAGACAAATTCATGCCTAGCCCCAGGTCGTTTCTAAGGAACATTGGTTCAAAAAATGATAATTCATATAATCGATCATCTGCTCCAGTTCTAACTGAGAATGATAGTCCCTGACCGCGCCCCAGAAAGTTTTTTTCCGAATATTCTACAATACCGCCCAGTCCAGAGGCGCTAGAATAGCCCGCACCAAACGACAGAGTACCGGTTGGTTTTTCTTCTACTTTAACCTTCACTACAATCTGAGAGCTTGTGCTACCAGGAGATAAGTCTACGGAAGTGTCGGAAAATAACCCAAGAGCTAGAATCCGTTCTTTAGCTGCTCTTATTTCGTTAGGATTAAACGGATCTCCTTCTACGATGAAAAACTGACGCCTGATAACTCTATCCAAAGTTGCTGTATTTCCAGTAATATCAATTCTTTCAATAAAAACGCGATCGCCTTTTTCTAATACAAAAGTAATATCGGTAGATAAATCCTCTATATTACGGTTAATTTTTGGATTTACCCGTACAAAGTTGTAACCCCTATTTTGAAGTACATCATCTAACCGCGAAACCACTTCCTGTATAGATTTTGGTGAATATACTTCGCCTGGTTTAATTTTAATAAGTCTACGAAAATTATCGACGTCGATCTCATTCAATTCCGAACTTATTTCAATTTTTCCAAAAGAAAACTTAGGGCCCTCTTTAATATTATAAGAAATAAAAAAACCGTCTTTTTCTTCAGATAACTCAGCATTTACGTCATAAATTTTAAAATCAGCAAAACCTCTTTCTAAGTAAAATTCGGATAATAACCTTTTATCCAAAGTAATTCTTTCGCTAACCAGCGTATCACGCGTTATTACTCTCCTTAACAGTCCTGCCTGCTTGCTACCCAAAACTCTGCGCAAACGCCTATCGCTAAAAGCTCTATTCCCAACGAAATTTATTCTCTCAATTTCCGCAATTTCGCCTTCAAATATCTCGAAAATCAAATTCACTCGATTATCAGAAAGTTTTATCAACTTAGGTTGGATGCGTGCTGAAAGTCTTCCACTATTTTTATAAAGCGCGGCTATTGAACCTAAATCTTTTTCAAGGGACTTTGATGTTACGACATACCTGGGTTTTAAGCTTAGAAAAGAAGTCAGTCTATCATCTGTAAATCTACGATTTCCCTCGAAAGAGATCTCATTTATTGTAGGATATTCTTCAACAAAAATTGTTAAAGCTGAACCTTCTCTACTAAATTCTATTTTTTTAAATAATCCAGTTTCTAATATATTCGTGTAAGCTTCGTTTAACTCTTCTAAAGACAATACTCTGCTAAGATTAAGCCTAGAATAATTTACAATTGCATCGTCAGAAATTCTATAATTTCCCTCCACAGTGGTTGAGTTAATGCGAAATGTCTCTGCATTAATTTTAGTAGGTTCAACGAAAACTAAAAAGCAAGCCAAGCTCAATAAAGAAAAACTAAATAATTTTATCATATAAAAAGCCCACACAATATCTGTGATCTAGAACTATAGCTTTATAATTCTATTGTCAAAAGTCTCTTGCCTAAAATTTCATGGACACAAAACATCATTAAAAATAGAAAAAACCATAAGGCTTACTATTATAAAAAAACCTAATGTCATAAATCCATTTACCACTGCAGGATTAGGCTTTTTACCCAATACTGCCTCAAAAGCAAAAAACATTAAATGTCCTCCGTCCAGGACCGGTATTGGAAATAAGTTTATCATTCCTATTGCAACCGATAAAACGGCTATAAACCAAAGATAATTTAAACTTCCTTGCTTAACCATTTGCCCAGAGGTTTCGGCTATACTTATAGGACCTGATAAATTGCAACTGCTAATATTACCGAAGACAATATGATAAAGTCCTTTGATTGAACCTTTTAAAATATGATACGTACTTTCTGCAGAATTCATTGCTGCTCGCACAGGAGATTGACCTTCCGTAGCCGGCTCGAAAGGAAAATAACTACTCACTATTCCTATCCGATAGGTGCTCGCAAAACTTCCATCTGTTTTTGGAACGTCAACAATTGTAGGATTAAGATCTGTCGAGTAAGTAAACCCTTTTCTCCAGTACTCGATTATTAAACTTTCCCCATTAGAGTTTTCTACGAAGCTCTTTATCTGATCAAAATTAGTTATCTTCACGGAATTAATTGATAAAATTAGATCACCTTTTGCCAGTCCCGACGAAATTGCAGCCGACTTAGGTAGAACCTGCGAAATAAATGGTGGATTTTGATTTACATTTTCTAGTTTTATTAGATTGCCTTTTCTTTCGACGACATAGCTGGCAAATTCGCTTGGTAATCTTTCTTCCAGTTTCTTTGTAAACTCACTCAGATCTGAATCTAAAGTAATACCACTGATTGACTTAATGACATCGCCCTCAATAAATTTTTGATCGAAAGGCGTATCAAAAATTTTTTCAACTGTTAACGGAATTTTAGTAGAACCTTGGTTCATAAAAATGATGAAAAAGATAATCATCGAAAACAGAAAATTGAAAACTGGTCCTGCGGCCACTGTTAGGAAACGGGCCCACAAAGGAGCACCGTGCATTGTACGCCTTTGATATGCCAAAGATTTATTTTCTGAGTCATTAATAATAGCAGCACTAGCTGAATTTTGATCGCCTAAAAACTTTACAAACCCACCGAGGGGCAAGGCGGCTATTTGCCATTTTGTCCCTTTTTTATCTCGCTTAGAGAATAAAACAGGTCCAAATCCCAAAGAAAAGACCTCCGCTTGGATACCACAAATTTTACCGATAAAATAGTGACCAAATTCATGAATAAATACTATAACTGAAAGGCATAAAACAAAAGCAAAAGCCGTAGTTAAAAAGCTTCCAAAATAATCAAAAATTATTAACAAATCCAAAGCTAAACCTTAATATTTTTCGACGTATTGTTTTGCAACCGATCGTGCTAATAAGTCTATTTCCATCACCGCTTCTAATTCAACTACTTGATCTAGCTTATTAGAGGCCGTTAATTCATCCATTGTCGCACTCACGACGTCTGACATCCCGAGAAAACTAAGTTTTAAATTAAGAAAATTATCTAAAGCCTCTTCTTTCGCAGCGTTAAAAGCTGCACCAGCTAAACCTCCGTGACGAATGACATTAAATCCAAGTTCTAATGCAGGATATTTAGTAACATCAGGTTCGTAAAAATTAAGCGTTCCTATTTCTGATAAATTAATTTCCTTAAGAGGCAGACGAAATCTTTTTTCTTCATGCAAGGCATAAGCTATAGCGTGCTTCATATCAGCAGGTCCCAAATGAGCCTTCATTCCTTGATCATGAAAGCAAGCTATAGCGTGAACTATTGACTGAGGATGAATAAGTACATTTATTTCAGAATGATTTAGATTAAAAAACTCTTTTGCTTCAATTATTTCTAATGCTTTATTAAACAATGAAGCACTGTCAATCGTAATTCTTTGGCCCATATCCCAATTAGGATGTTGTGAGGCCTCGTAGGGAGTTACCTTTTCCAACTCCTCAATAGATCTATTTCTAAACGCACCACCAGATGCTGTAATTATTATTTTCTCAAGAGTTTCTCTATCTTCACCCCTAATCACCTGCGAAACAGCTGAATGTTCACTATCAACTGGTAATAACTTAACACCTCTTTCTTGAGAAACTTTTTTCATAATTGATCCTGCGGCCACCATGCTTTCTTTATTGGCCAACGCAACATTGGCACCAGCTTGCATAGCCGTTAACCCCGGCAACAAACCTGCTGAACCTACTATTGCAGACATTACCCAATCAACTTTTGCACTTGAAGCTTCCAAAATCCCGTTTTTTCCACCAAGCACTTTAATATTTCGTCCAGATAGTATTTCCTTGAGTTCATTGAATTTACTCTCATCAGAAGTCGCAACAATTTTGGCATTAGAATCGATAGCACTTTGTGCAAGCAATTTAATATTTTGAGATCCAGTAAGTGCTACAACCTCAAATTCGTCCTTTGTATTTGTAATTAAATCTAATGTATTTTGACCAATCGAACCTGTCGCTCCCAAAATACTAATTTTTTTCATTAAATGATCCACTCAAAGAAAAAACCTGTGACCACTGTTGCACCTATGAAACCATCAAACCTATCCATAAAACCACCATGTCCTGGGATTAAATTCGAGCTATCTTTGACTTGGCGTATGCGCTTCAAATAACTTTGAATCATATCACCAACCTGGGCAGCAAGAGACAGCAAAATACTAACTGCTACAAAATTAACAAAAAGATCTGGGGGAGCAACATTCTTAACAAAAAATAGCGAAAATATACCTGCGGCTAACCATCCACCAAATACTCCTGACCAAGTTTTGTTGGGGCTAACTCTAGAAAAAACTTTGGGACCACCAAACATACGACCGGTCAAATACCCAGCCGTATCGGTTAAAACTACGACACCGATTAACCAGATAATGTGATGAAGCCCAAAATCCAAGCGAACACTATGAAAAATTACTCCACAAATAATAACTGCAAAAGAGTAAACGGCACCAAAATTTTTACTGTGATGAAAAAATTTTCTTTGGAAAAGGAAATTTATGACTAATACACCAGAAACAAAAAGAATATTATTAACTAAAATAATCACAAATAAAGAAATCGCAGAACAAACCGCACTAAACCATTGAGCTTGATTAGATGTTGGAGTGAGCATTTTCCCCAACTCCCAGTGTACAACCCCAACTATCATAATCATAAAAAATGTGAAAACAGGATCTCCAAAATAAATGCAGAGCCCACTTGCCAATAATAGCAGGCTCGCCGAAACAATTCTTAAGGGCAAATCCTTCCAGATACTCATTGATTTCATCTTATTATACCACCAAAGCGTCGCTCACGGTTCTCAAACTCACTTATGATGCTAGAAAAAATTTCTGCCGTGAAATCAGGCCATAGGGTATCAATAAACTCATATTCCGAATAGGCTGATTGCCAAAGCAAAAAGTTAGAAATACGAGCTTCGCCTGAGGTTCTAATTACTAATCCCGGATCTGGCAAAACGTGCGTATCCAAATATCT
>JBJLGF010000054.1:0-34331 GCA_045564975.1 Paracoccaceae bacterium | reverse complement strand
CAACCGGTTCCAATAATACCGCCCAGGGTTTCAATACTCTGAACGCAAACACCACGGGTAGTTCAAATACTGCTCAAGGTGATAATGCGCTAGGTTCTAACACCACGGGCTCCAATAACACCGCCCAGGGTTTCAATGCTCTAAACGCAAACACGACGGGTAATCACAATACTGCAACGGGCGTCGCATCTCTTTCAACCAACACAACTGGTTCCAATAATACAGCGCAAGGTTTCAATGCCCTAAGCACCAATACTAGAGGTAGCTCAAATACTGCCCAGGGCTACAATGCCTTAAACGCAAATACAACGGGCAGCTCAAATACTGCGACAGGTGTTAACTCTTTGCATAATAATACTACTGGAGATCACAATACCGCTATAGGTGTTGGGTCATTGCTGTTAAACACCACTGGCTCATATAATACAGCCATTGGAAGAAATGCCTTACTAAATGTTACTTCCGGAAGTCAAAATACTGCAATCGGTTTAGGAGCTGGGTCAACTAATTCACAAGGGACAGGTAATATTTTTGTAGGATATATGGCGGGATCACAGGAACGTGGGTCAAACAAGCTATATATTGATAATACATCGACTCCGACACCGTTAATTTATGGTGACTTTGAAACAGATAGCCTAACCCTCAATGGCGATGTTAAAGTTACTGGTAATTTAACGGCAGACAAAATTTTAAGTAGTTCTGGAGAAGCAGTTATGCATTTTGAAGAAACTACTGGAGCCGTTCACGTCGGACAAAACTCAATGGTTTTTTATGATTCCGAAGGACCGATTGGCGATGGTAAGGATATAATGGCTTCATCGGTTGGAATAATACAAATTGGTAACGCAAATACAGATGTCACAAAGTTTGTTGGGGAGGTACACGTACCAGAACCAACAAAACCAACACACGCTGTTACAAAACAGTATACAGATAGTACCGCAGCTATGACTATGGCCATGGCATCAGCAGTTGATGCTAATAAAGAAGGCAACCATATGGGGTTTGGTTATGGTGATTATGCTGGACAATCTGCAATGGCATTTGGCGTCAGTTTACAATTCGAGCGAACGAAATTAAAGATTATAGCGTCACAAAGTGAAATGATGGAAGAGCCAGCTTTTGCTGGTGGGTTTTCTTGGAGTTTTTAGATGAATTTAATACCTATTTTAAAAAGTCTTACTCTCGGGATTTCATTAGTTTTAATTGGATCATGTTTATCAGCTGGTTCAACAAAGTATTTTTATAATGGGACAAAACTTTATAATTTATGTAGATCAGGTAACGCGATAGACGAAGCTGTTTGCGAAGGCTACATTATTGGAGTCCAAGACGCCATTTACTCTGGTCATTTATCAGATCACTTTAACCTTTGCCTCGCAGAAGGCGTAGAGCCAGATCAGTTACGGCTGCAACTCCTAAATTTTATTGAGACTAATCCAAATATCATGAATTTTGCCGCAGAAGGCCTTGTTGCCAAAAGTTTGGAAACAACATATGCCTGTAAAAATTAAATCAGCAATTTTGATGGTTTAGGAAAGGTTTATGCGAAAATTTTTATTGATATTTATTATTTTCTTAGGAACAGCAAACAAACTTTCTAGTCAATATATAGATCAAAATTTTTCGATTAAAGAATTTAATGTTTTCGTACAAATTTTAGACAAAGCAACTAAGGGCTGCTGGACTAACATTAGTGAAACAAAACGCTACATTCAAAGTAAACTCTCTGAGAGTGGTGCCAAAATTATTGATGATCAGAGCAAAACAGATTTGACTTTGAAATTCTCGGTCTTTGCGCAAAGAACAGGACATGGTTGGTGCTATGGCAATATGAGCTTAAGTTTGACAGCTAATGTTGTAATTGGCGAATATATGGTTTTAGGGACTTTTTATCAAAGAAATATGGTGGATATCAAACCGCAGCATTTCAATAATGGGGCATTAGTTTGGCTTGATCAAGTGCTACCAGAATTAAAGTAAGCAGGCTTTAGCATTAAACTGACACCTTCGCACTGATAACATGTTTTTTAATTTTTTTCTTAATGAAATTTTGATTGCACTTCTGAAATCGCATTTTCAGTCAATTTGTCTGCAATTTCTGAGGACATTTGACTACTTAAGATTTCCGTTGCTGCTGCAACAGCTACGTTAATCGCTGCATCCCTCACTTCGCGCTCTGCAGATGCCTGCGCAGAAGCAATTTTTTCTTCCGCCGCACTCATCCTGCGCTGAACTGACTTTTCAAGATCAATCTTTGCTTGTTCTGCAGCTGCCTTCGCTTCATTTTTAGCATCTTCTACGATCCGGGCAGCCTGCTCACTAACCTCTTTTTGTTGTCTTTCATAAGATGCAAGAATTGTTTGAGCCTCTTCCCGCAAAGCTCTGGCCTCATCCAACTCAGTCTTAATAGACGCAGCCCGCTGATCCAGCATTTTACCCATCATTGAGGGCACTTTCAAATAAACCAAAACTAGGGCGAACAAAATAAAGCTTATTGAAACAACAAAATCTGTATTGCGAAGAGAAAAGAAAGGACCAGAAGCTGCCAATGCAGGGCTAGCAAATGTAAGCATTATTCCAGGAGCTATTATGTTTTTCAACATTCCCATCAACCTTTCATTTTCGCGTTAATTACAGATGTCAAAGTTTTAGAGTCAACTTTACCACCAAGAACCTTAACCAATTCGGATGTAATATCTTTTGCCACTGATTTTACGTTTGCAAGAGCATCTTTTCTTATTTCTGCAATTGCTTCTTCACTAGCAGAAGCTTTTACAGAAATATCTGCGTCAGCCTTTTGAATTGCAACGTCTAACTCTTGCTTTATTTCAGACCTAGCAGACTCTATTATTTTAGAAGCTTCTAAACGCGCATCTTCAAGCGCTTGCTTATAAGCTTCCTCTGCCTGCGCAGCTTCTGACTTCAAATTTTCTGCTGCTGCGAGATCGTTTGTGATTGTGCCTTGTCTTTCAGATATCACTGCAGATATTCTGGGAAGTGCTAATCTCGAAAGAACAAAAAATATTGCCACTAAAGTGACCACTAACCAGAATATTTGGTTACTTGCCCAATCGGTACATAACTGAGGCATACCGATTGCACTTCCATAGCTATCAATACAAGTGCTTATAGAAACATCAGCTTTAGCTGCCATATCTTACTCCTTTACGACCAAGTAAAGTTGAGGTGATCTTAAATTAAGGACAACCTCATCTTTCACAACATTCTTCTAATTAAAGCTTATACAGCAAACATTAGTAGAAGGGCCACTAGGAATGAAAAGATACCCAGGGCTTCCGCAAAAGCAATACCAATAAACATTGTTGCCGTTTGTCCAGCAGCAGCAGAGGGGTTTCGAAGCGCCCCTGCTATAAAGTTTCCTACTACGTGACCAACGCCAACTGCAGCGCCACCCATGCCAGTACAGGCTAGACCCGCTCCAATGTATGCACCCATTTGTACAATATCGCCTTCCATTTGAATTCTCCTTAATTATAATATTTTAGTGATGTGGATGAAGAGCGTCTTTTAGATAGACGCAAGTTAAAATAGCAAAAACGTATGCCTGTATAAACGAGACTAACGTCTCTAGCGCATACATTGCGGTAATAGCAACAACAGAAAGCGGCGATATCAGCGCCACGCCTGCAAATGCTGCAAATACTTTGATAACAGCATGTCCTGCCATCATGTTGCCAGCAAGTCGGATAGAATGACTAACAGGCCGCACAAAATATGAGATAATTTCGATAAGTGCTAGCGCGGGCCTCAAAGCCAGCGGGGCGGACGAAATCCAAAAAAGCGACAAGAAGCCTACGCCATTTTTCGCAAACCCTATGATAGTTACTGATAAAAATACCACCATAGCCATCACTGCAGTAACAGCTATGTGAGAGGTGGTTGTAAACGACATCGGTAACAAACCCAGAAAATTCGATAAAACGATAAACATGAAGAGCGTCATAACATACGGAAAGTAAGGAATGGCATCTTTGCCTGCTACGTCCTCCACCATTTTATGTACAAATCCATAGGCTAATTCACCTATTGATTGTGCCCTTGACGGAACCAACGCACGCTTTGACGTTCCAACAACCATTATCAGAATTAGCGCAAGAACAGACAGGGCCATCCATAGGGTCACATTCGTAACTGTGTACCAGTGTACTGGACCTGCACCGAAAAGCGGTTCAACAATAAACTGATCCATAGGGTGGAAAACTAATCCTTCACCTTTTGCGTCACCGCTGCTAGCCATCTATGCCATCCTCTTCCTTACTGAATTGGGCTGCCAATTCTTTGTCTTGCAGCTCACGGGCAGAGCGCATCATTGTTTTTACACCAGCCGCGAACCCAAATAGTGTCAATATCAGGATGAAAACTGGTTGCGTATCAAACAAAAAATCCAGTCCGTACCCCAAACCGAAGCCTATAAAAACTCCAGCCGTTAATTCAATTATCATTCTCCAGCCAACTTCGGCAGCAGAAAACTTGTTTTGTGCGGACCTTTGAGGCTCAACCCCTTTTTTTGCATCCTCTATCTTTTTTTCTAAAGATTTAAGAGGATCTTCGACGTCACCCTCACCCATAGTTTCATCCCAACAAAACATCTTGTGTCTAAGAAGTTAAAGCCAGTAAGTCAATAATGATTTCGAAGACGAAATAAATATAAGATATTGATTTATAACAGTTTTTAAAAATAAAATTTTTACATATCTGCTAGTTGATTAAATTTATGGGGAATTCTATTATTCAACTAATTGGTTGAATAAAGTTTTGTCTTAATGGCTCATAAGCTAAATCAAATATTTTCGGCTCTGGCTGATCCGACAAGGCGGGATATTCTCATATTGCTTTTGGAAGATGATATGGCGGTAACCGACATAGCAGAACCATTTGATATGTCACTCGCTGCAATATCAAAACATTTAATTGTTTTACGTAACGCTGGATTAATTTTGCAAGAACGTCGGGGACGCGTAAAATGGTGCAAATTAAATACGGAAGCCATGCATGCAGCTTTTATTTGGATACAAAGCTTTGGACAACTTGAACCCATCAATCTAGATTCATTTGAAGAATTTTTAACAAGAGAAAAATTATTGAACGCTTCTGATATAAGTTAACTTTATTTGAACCATTTAGTGTCAGTTCTTGACACAACAAGAAAAGCCGTGTTTATAGCGGCCAATTCAAAGGAAGATTATTCTTCCGGTCCTTAGCAGTTGGATCGCCCCCCGTCAGCGAGTTTCGCCCACGGGGGTAATTACGCTTATAAGCAACTGTAGGGATTGGCATAACTGAATTAGATTGGACTTGAGGAGTTTGATTTGTTTGAGAGTTTATCTGAGCGGCTTTCCGGTGTTTTCGATCGGCTGACTAAACAGGGTGCTCTATCTGAAGATGATGTGAAAACAGCTCTTCGAGAAGTGAGGGTAGCTCTGCTAGAAGCTGATGTTTCTCTTTCTGTCGCGAGAGATTTCATAAAAGCGGTGCAAGAAAAAGCAACAGGTCAAACTGTAACAAAATCAGTCACACCCGGCCAGCAAGTTGTAAAAATTGTCCACGATGAGCTTGTATATTTTTTGGCAGGCGATGAAGATCCCGAAAAACTCAAAATTGATAATCCGCCCGCTCCTATCCTACTAGTAGGCCTTCAAGGCTCAGGAAAAACAACAACCTCAGCAAAATTAGCGAACAGATTTAAACAAAAAGATGGAAAAAAAGTACTAATGGCTTCATTGGACGTAAATCGTCCAGCTGCTATGGAGCAATTACAGATTCTTGGCTCTCAAATTGGGGTCGATACTCTGCCTATCGTGAAAGGAGAAGATCCTTTAGCGATAGCAAAGAGAGCAAAAACACAAGCCTCTTTGGGAGGTTATGATATCTACATACTTGATACAGCTGGTCGCCTCCACATTGATCAAGAATTAATTGCCCAAGCGGCAGCCGTTAGGGATGTTGCCAACCCTAGAGAGACACTTTTGGTTGTTGATGGCTTAACAGGGCAGGATGCTGTTAATGTTGCTACTGAATTTGATGACAAAATTGGGGTCAGTGGTGTTGTTCTAACACGAATGGACGGTGACGGCAGGGGCGGCGCAGCTTTATCAATGCGTGCGGTTACTGGCAAACCAATACGATTTGTTGGTGTTGGCGAAAAAATAGATGCTCTTGACACATTCGAACCTGAAAGGGTTGCTGGACGCATACTTGGCATGGGCGATATCGTTTCTTTAGTTGAAAAAGCTCAAGAGACTATTGAGGCGGAGCAAGCCCAAAAAATGATGAAGCGGTTTCAGAAAGGCCAATTCAACATGAATGATCTCAGAACACAGCTTGAGCAAATGAT
This sequence comes from Paracoccaceae bacterium, assembly GCA_045564975.1. GTDB lineage: Bacteria > Pseudomonadota > Alphaproteobacteria > Rhodobacterales > Rhodobacteraceae > Salinivivens. The sequence continues at coordinate 27,970 of JBJLGF010000054.1, read as the reverse complement.
GAAAATGGGCGGTGTCGAAAGCATTATGGGTATGATGCCGGGTATGGGGAAAATGGCAAAGCAAGCTTCTGAACTTGGGATGGATGATTCAGTGTTTAACAGGCAAATTGCCTTAATCAATTCAATGACAAAACGAGAACGGGCAAACCCCCAAATTTTGCAGGCTAGCAGAAAAAAAAGAATAGCTGCCGGTTCCGGAATGGAAGTAAGTGACTTAAATAAATTGCTCAAAATGCAAAGGCAAATGTCTGACGTTATGAAAAAAATGGGCAAGGGCGGAATGCTTAAACAAGCCATGAAGGGGATGTTCGGAAAAGGAACGCCAGATCCCGCCGAATTGTCAGGTAAGTTGGATTCCAAAGCCTTGCAAAAGGCAGCAAAAGATCTGGGCAATATGTCGCCAAATAATATTCCTGGTGGACTTTCAGGAATAGGTGGGGCCCAGCTTCCACCTGGACTATCTGGGTTTGGTAAAAAGAAATGAGCTTAACAAACGCACCTATACTGGAGTCAGAAAATTTAATACTCCGCGGACCTGAAAAAGAGGATGCTGAAGAAGTTATTGCTTTTCTCCTAGATGAAAATCGATCTCGGGGCTTTGGTTCATCACCTGACCGCAGCGATGCATGGCGTTGGTTTTCTACCAACGTGGGCCACTGGCATTGGCACGGGTATGGTTATTTTATGATAGAAACTAAACTTGGTGAAGTTGCTGGAATGAGTGGAATTTGGAACCCTGAGGGTTGGCCAGAACCAGAAGTAGGATGGGCTGTTTTTGACAAATTCGAAGGTAAATCAATTGCCTACGAAGCTGCATGTAGAGCAAGACGCTGGGCTTACGAGGCGCTTCAATTTGAAACGCTTACAAGTGGTATAGTGCCCGGTAATCAACGATCCATTAATTTAGCAAAACGCATGGGCGCACGTTTTGAGTGTTCTTATAAAAATTCATTTATGGGTAATGAAATGCTTTTTCGTCACCCCCAACCTCATGAGTTAAACGGATGAATATTTTACAAAATGGAAGTGGAAAATATAAATTTCTGGGGAGGCTTTTGAATGACTAATCTATCACAAACAGTCTTGGATGTTCTTCATGATCATCGAGACAGTATTGATCGCCTTGATGCAATTTTAATTTACACACTTGGTGAACGTTTTAGACACACGAAAGCCATTGGAAAATTGAAAGCGGGAAATAACTTACCACCTTCTGACCCTGACCGCGAAGCATATCAAATCTCAAGACTTGAAAATCTAGCAGATGAAGCGGGTTTAGATCCAAACTTCGCAAAAAATTTATTAAATTTCATTATCCAGGAAGTAATTCAACACCATAAAAAACAACAACTTTAAGGCATTTGCCTGAAAAGCCATTCATAAGGAGAACATACAATGGCCATGAAAATACGTCTTGCCAGAGGTGGCAGCAAGAAACGTCCTTTTTACAGGATAGTTGCGGCAGATAGCAGAATGCCACGAGACGGACGATATATAGAAAGACTGGGAACTTATAATCCACTATTACCTAAAGATAGTGATGAAAGGGTTAAAATGAATGTAGAGCGCATTCAATATTGGCTGAGCCAAGGTGCACAGGTAACCGATCGCGTCTCACGATTTCTAGAAGCAGCTGGAATTTTGGATAAAAAGACCCGTAATAACCCTAAAAAAGCGCTTCCTGGCCAAAAGGCACAAGATAGGGCTGAAGAAAAATTAGCTAAAGACAGCGGAGAGATTCCAGCTGAGGAGGCTCCAGCTGAAGAAGCTCCAGCCGAAGGAGCCGCAGCTGAAGAAGCTCCAGCCGAAGAAGCCGCAGCTGAAGAAGCTCCAGCCGAAGAAGCCGCAGCTGAAGAGGCTCCAGCCGAAGAAGCCGCAGCTGAAGAGGCTCCAGCCGAAGAAGCCGCAGCTGAAGAGGCTCCAGCCGAAGAAGCCGCAGCTGAAGAAGCTCCAGCCGAAGAAGCCGCAGCTGAAGGTGCTCCAGCAAAAGAAGCAAAAGGCTAGATCTAAATCAAGCTTTCGAACGATCATTATCAGAAATTTTAAATAATGATCGTTCGAAATTTATTTTGAATAATCAAAGGAAAAATATTACACAAATAAAATGATATTTAAACCTGTAAGATTGCTTATAATTATTGGAATAGCCTTCACTTCTGGTGTCGTATACGAAAAACAAAAATATAAAAAAATATGTGGTGAAATAGGTGGAACATTAAATGGCTCTATCTGTACAGCCCAGGTTCAAGAGTAATTAGATAATTTAATTGAATATCCGATTTAGGGATTTCACATATGTCTGAACTTATTTGTGTTGGAGCAATTGCTGGCGCTTTTGGTGTTAAGGGGGAAGTTCGTTTAAAAAGTTTTACATCCATTCCAGAAGCAATAGCTGACTATGCCCCACTATTGACAGAAAAAGGTGAAAAAAAATTTGATGTTGTCATAACAGGTGAGATTAAAAATGGTTTATCAGCACGGATGTCGGGGGTTATATCAAAGGAAGAAGCCGATAAATTGAAAGGTACGAGATTATTCGTCCCAAGAGAAAGGCTACCAGAGCTACTAGAAGACGAGTATTATCATACTGACTTGATCGGTCTGATCGTTCAAAATTTAGGAGGCTCGAATATTGGGAGAATTAAATCCGTTCTCAATCATGGTGCTTCTGATTTATTAGAAATTGAAAATAAGCGCAAAAACAAATCTATTTTAGTTCCGTTCACTCGAGAAATTGTACCTAAGGTTGATATAAAAAACTCTATTGTGATTATCGATCCTCCAAAAGGGCTTTTTTAATAATGAGTGACAAACCTTTATCTTTTGGTAGAAAATCAATATCAGCCTCCACAAGCCCCAAGGAATTAATGACAAAGAGGCCACGACTAAGCAAGGTATGGACAGCAGATGTGATTACACTCTATCCCAATTTGTTTCCAGGTGTATTGAGCGAAAGTATTGTTGGAAAATCCCTTGAAAAAAATAAGTGGGCACTTGAAACAGTAAATTTACGAGATTTTGGCATTGGAGCTCATAAAAAAGTTGATGATACTCCAGCGGGTGGAGGCGCAGGACTAGTTTTACGTGCAGATGTAATAGAGCCTGCATTAGAGAAATCGATATCGAGCTCACCCAAAGGAAGGCCTTTAGTTTATATGTCGCCTAGAGGCAAAAGATTTGACCAAACACTTGCGAAAAAATGGGCTGCAGCACCTGGGGTTATAATCTTATGCGGTAGATTTGAAGGAATTGATGAGCGCATATTAGAACGCTATAATATAGACGAGATATCATTGGGCGATTTTGTCATGACGGGCGGTGAAATAGCAGCACAAGCAATGATTGACGCTACTGTCCGGCTACTTCCAAACATACTGGGCAACCCTGATAGTCCACTGGATGAAAGCCATTCGAATGGTTTATTAGAATACCCACAGTATACCAAGCCAGCTGAGTGGAAGGGTCAAAAAATTCCAGATACTTTATTATCAGGTCATCATGAAAACATTGCAAAATGGAGAATGGATCAGGCAAAAACTAAGACAAAAAAATATAGACCTGATCTATGGAAAGCCTGGAATAAAACAAAGAATTGATCAGCTCTCTATTAGTTATGAAACCAAATAAAAACATACTGATAAGTTGAAATTCCCGTTCACCTTAATTTACAGCCCATATAGAATAAAAAACTTGCCAATCTGCTGTTTTCAATTTAAACGCTGCCCAGACCGGTTGAAACTGTTGAATTGACCGTGTGGTTTTATGTAATGATATCTCTGATATTCAAATGTAAAATCCGCAAAATAAATTTGGTTGTACACTCTTTTGGACTTAATAGAATTAGGGATCCAGGAAATAGCTAGAGCTCTGAACCGATGTAGCAATAAAGCGGAAAAACCGTTTTTAAAGGAGATTTGCGATGGATATGATCGCACAAATAGAGGCAGAACAAATTGCCTCATTGAGCAAAGAAATACCGGATTTCAAAGCTGGTGATACCATCAAAGTAGGATATAAAGTTACAGAGGGTACACGATCTCGTGTTCAAAATTATGAAGGCGTTTGCATCGCCCGGAAAAATGGCGTTGGTATTGCTGGATCTTTTACAGTTAGAAAGATATCATTTGGCGAAGGTGTAGAGAGAGTATTTCCTCTTTATTCAACAAATATTGAAAGCATAACTATTGTGCGCCGAGGTCGCGTCAGAAGGGCTAAGTTATATTATCTTCGATCACGCCGAGGAAAGTCAGCTCGTATTGCTGAAGACACAAATTATAAGCCAAAGAGTGTAAAAGAGTAGGAATATAACATGAAAAAAGATATTCACCCTGATTACCATTTTATTAACGTAAAACTTACAGATGGCTCAGTTATAAAAATGCGTTCGACTTGGGGTAATGAAGGCGAAACTTTATCTCTTGATATTGACCCAACTGCGCATCCGGCATGGACCGGTGGCGGTCAGCGGTTACTTGATCAAGGTGGTCGCGTATCTAAGTTTAAGAAAAAATACGAAGGTTTGGGCTTCTAAATTATTAAACTTTAAAAAGTTTAAAAGAGCCGCTCAATTTAGCGGCTTTTTATTTTGTATAATTTTCCAATGTGAAATTAGAAGGAGAGTAAGGGGAGCTTAAAAAATTAATAACTCCAGTTCAGTAGTAACCAAATTATCTCCATGTATTTGGGTTCATGTATCTCAGCCAGATCGTTTTCGCGCGGCAGAATTGCTATGTTTATATCTTAGAGAAAAGATGAGATCAGAATTTCTGATAACCTATGGGGAAGAGTTTATTGAGAAACCAAGGTCATTATATGATTTTTTAGTTGTTGGAAAAATTTCTGACCAGCTTTCACATCCGAATTTTTTCAAAAAATATGATCCAAAAGTAATTATTTGTTTGGATGGGCCACTTCCGTATCTATTAACCTCAAGAATAAAACAAAAACAAAATTTAAGTATTTTTGCCGATGCCCGCCTTGCAAATTTAGCAAAGAGAAAACTAAGGATACTATCAAACTTTAAAAAAACAGTGTTTAATGAATTCGATTTTGTTTTTACAGAAAATGAAATGGCTGCATCCCAACTATTCCAAAATTCTGTAGACGAACGCAAAATTAAAGGGATGGGTCTTTTACAGTCTTCAATAGCACCCCTACCATTTTCAGAAAATGATAGCATTTTTAGTATTTTAAAAGGTAGACCAATGTGGGCCGCGCTAAACATTCATGAACGCGAAATTGACTTTGTCCTGCAGGCTCATCGACAAGTATTACGAGCAGCTTTTCAATATTGCCTGACTATTTCATTATCTAACCCAAAAACTGAAGGTGTTTTGAAAGAACATTGTGACAAGTTAGATTTGCGACTAAATACCGTTGAGGAGACACAAAATCCAGGCGAAGCGACACAAGTCTATTTTTCAAAAAAACCTCTTAATAATGTCAAGTTCATGAGATTGGCACCCATTGTTTTTAATGGGAATACATTGGCCATGTTAGATCAGCAAGAAGACCCATTAATCGCTGCAAGCTTATGTTGTGGGATACTACATGGCCCTAATACTGGTGCATACTCGATGGAATATAAGGGCCTAAAAAGTGTTGGCGCAGCATTGCAGGTACAAAGCAGCAGTGAATTGGCAACTGAGCTAAATAAGCTTTATTCAGCAGATAAAGCAGCAAATATGGGTATCGCAGCACTTGATTTTATTTCTTCTGGTGCTGAAAATACGGATAAAATAATAGAACTTATTTTTGAATATCTAAAAGACAGAGAATTAATATGAAAGCTCCTCAATTTTGGTATGAGCCCAGTTCTTGGAAGGCAACTTTTTTACTTCCATTAGGTTGCCTTTATAACATGTTAACCTCTTTACGAGAGAAATTTGGTAAACACCAAAAATATGACTGCTTAACGATATGCGTTGGTAATTTAAATGTAGGTGGTACCGGCAAAACCCCTGCGACGATAGCCTTAGCGGGTCATTTCCTAGAAAAAGGCCTAAAGGTACATATAGTATCACGTGGATACAAAGGTAAATTTCAGGGAACTTTTTTAGTAGATCCTAGAAAGCATAAATCCGACGAAGTGGGCGATGAACCACTTTTAATGTCCGAATTCACTTCCGTATGGATTTCAAAAAAAAGAAAAAATGGTATTGCAGCCGCTGAAAAAGCTGGTGCTCAAATAGTCATATTAGATGATGGGTTTCAGGATCCAAGTTTTCACAAGGACTTTTCAATAGTGGTTGTTGACGGTAAGAGGGGTTTTGGGAATAAACAATGTTTGCCAGCAGGGCCGCTTCGAGAAAATATCTCCAAAGGTTTTAAACGAGCCGATGCGCTAATTATTGTAGGGCAGAGTTTATATAAATTTGATGCTTTTCCAAACCACTTAAAAATTATACGCTCGACATTAATGCCAATTGAGACTGGCATGAATTGGAAAGAAGGAAAATATTTAGCTTTCGCTGGGATAGCTGACCCTGAAAAATTTTTTGCGACCCTTCGATCAATGGGTGCTAACATAATCGACTGTGTGGCATTAAGCGATCATCAAAAGTTGAACGGACAAATTTTAAAAAGATTAGAACGTAGAGCAGAAATAGCTCAGGCACAGTTAGTAACAACCGAGAAGGATGCTGTACGGCTGCCGGATACTTTTCGTAAAAAAGTACTCTCATTGCCCGTAAGGATTGAATTTGCAGATAAAGATGAGCTGGAAGATCTATTCAATAATTAATTAGCGAATTTTAAAATTTAGGATCATCTTGACCTAATCCAGGTGATGGTGTTTCCATATTTAGTCTAGCATCAGAAAATTTAAATGGTGAAGCTACTCCCTGCAGGTTTCCAAAATTTAACTGCATCTCACGAAATATAACCTGCGGGTCTTTGAAAACTTCTTCCATTGTGTTTATCGGGCCAGCTGGAACGTTTTTATCTTCACAAAGTTTCAAAAGTTCATCCTTTTGAAATAGTTTTATAGCTTCAGATAACATCACAGTAAGTTCATCGCGGTTCAAAACTCTTTGTTTATTTGTTAAAAAAAGAGGGTCGTTGCTTAAAGTTTCTAGCTTTAATATACCACATAACCTAGAAAACTGGCCGTCATTTCCAACTGCAATTATTAAATGACCATTAGAACACTCAAATACTTGATAAGGACAAAGATTAGGGTGAATATTACCAACCCTATCAGGTGAAATTCCAGTACTCATAAAATTCATCGCTTGATTGATCATTACTGAGACTGCACAATCGAGTAAAGCCATATCAATGTGTTGGCCTTTGCCCGTATCATTTCGCATGTGTATCGCTGACAGAATTGCTGTGGTTGCATATAAACCGGTAAATAAATCTGTAACTGCTACACCAGCCCTTTGGGGCATTTCTCCAGACTCACCAGTTATTGACATGAAACCACTCATTCCTTGAATAATGTAGTCATATCCTGCTCTGTGCGAGTATGGACCAGTTTGCCCGAACCCAGTTATAGAACAGTAAATTAATGCAGGGTTAATCGATTTAACACTTTCGTAGTCGAACCCATATTTTTTCAAACCACCAACTTTAAAATTCTCAATTAGGATATCAGAAGACTGTATCAATTCTTTAAGACGTAATTGATCACTGTTCTTCGACAAATCAATAATTATACTTGCTTTTCCTCGATTACATGAATGAAAATACGCAGCAGAGCTTTCTCCATCCCTATCTATGAAAGGTGGCCCCCAACCTCTCGTATCATCACCATTTGGAGCTTCAACTTTTATAACTTCAGCGCCTAAATCAGAAAGGGTTTGGCCCGCGAAAGGCCCAGCAAGAATACGAGCCAGCTCTACAACACGTAGGCCTTCTAAAGGTGCTTTCATGATTTTCCTAAAATCTTATCAAGTATTTCAGCTAACCGTTCATAACTTTGATTAGAGTGCTTTTCACCATTTATAATTAGAGTTGGTGTAGATTTAATTTTATCTCTTTTTGCATTTTCACTATACCACTCGACCAATGCCCGTAATTTTACACCATCCTGAAGGCATGCATTTAGTTGACTTTCATCAAGCCCCGCTAACAAACCGATCTTTCTAAGCTGTGTAACAATAGCCAAATCACTTTCCGCACGAGCCCAGTTAGATTGTTTTCTATAGATTTGATCAGCCATTCCAAAAAATCTATCTGCATCAGCGCACCTTGCAATCATTGATGCCCACATACCGTATTTGTCAAAATAGACTTCTCTGTAAATAAACTTAACATGTCCTTCATCAATATAATTAATTTTTAACTTAGGATAAACTTCAGCGTGAAAGGTAGCGCAATGAGGACAGGTGAAAGATGCGTATTCAATCATTTCAATCGGAGCATCCTGGTTACCCTGCATCATTTCTGCTATCGGCTTTACTATTTCAGAAGCTTCTTCAGCGCTTGCAACATAAGGCAGAGCAAATTTACTTCTATGTTCATTTTCACTACCGAACTGTAAGAAATACACAAACCCAAGAGATAATAAAAATAATGACAGCTTTCTCATAATATTTACCTTTCAGAAGAGGAACTATTCCCTAGTTTTGTAAATACATTTATTGCCAGTTCTTCAAGTGCTTGTCTGAGGTTTTTATCATCAATTTCATTTACGGTTTCCTCAATTTTAGTAGAAATTTCCACGTCAATCTTCTTATTTTTAGAAACCTTACTCTCAGAATTTTCATTTTTGCTAATGACCGCGATTGGTGACGACTGAGTTATTTTTATTTTATGAACTGCATTATATCCATATACGGCATTAATCTTATTTCGTATGAATTCTTTTTGCATTTCTAAAATAGGCCCACTCGATCCAGATGTTAGAATTGTAAGTGTGGCACCTAAACCATCAGTTTTGTAGCTCACTTTAGTAGGAATAGATACAGATGAAATTTCTTCTCCAACAATCTCGCTCCAATGCGTCAAAATGCGAGATTGTGCAAAACCTCTTGATTCACTAGCCTTTTGAATACTTTTATTCAACAAAATCGATGCTTTTTTGAACCCGTGTTTCCGCATTTTTTTATTATTATATACCTTTTTTAAAAGATCCAATATTTAAAGATACATACCTATGATCAACGGATTTACCCCCATGCAGACTAGCATAAAAAACAAACCGGATCCAAATAAGTTGCTAGACTGGTATGATTATAATGCTAGAGAAATGCCATGGAGGATTGCACCTAAGAAAAGGTTGTCTGGTATTAGACCAAACCCATATCACGTCTGGTTATCTGAAATTATGCTTCAGCAAACTACTGTTGCCTCTGTCAAGCCTTATTTCACAAAATTTACAATAAAATGGCCGACAATATTTGATTTGGCAAATGCCAAAGATGAGGAAGTTATGGGAGCTTGGGCAGGACTGGGTTATTACGCAAGGGCTCGTAATTTATTAAAGTGTGCAAGACTGATCGCCAAAGATAAAAACGGGGAATTCCCCCAAGCATTCGATGCATTATTAAAATTACCTGGTGTAGGTCCGTATACTGCATCTGCGATTGCCTCAATCGCATATGACATCCCAGAAACGGTCGTTGACGGTAACGTTGAAAGAGTGATTTCTAGAATTTTTAATGTCCATACAGAACTACCAAAAGCCAAAAAAGAGTTATCATTTTTAGCAAAGCAACTCACCCCAAAGATTAGGTCTGGAGATTATGCTCAAGCAATAATGGACCTAGGCGCGACTATTTGCAAACCCAAAGTACCAAATTGTGAGATCTGCCCTTGGGTAAATCATTGCAGTTCAAAAAAAGCGGGAACATCTAAATATTTACCACGCAAATTGAAAAAAACAAAAAAACCAACACGATATGGGATCGCATATTTTGTTGAAAGGGCTGATGGCGCAATACTGACTGAAATACGGCAACCAAATGGTCTTTTAGGTGGAATGCTCAGCCTGCCATGTTCTGAATGGGGGGATTTTTTTCAAGATGATCCACCAATAGAGGGGGATTGGAAAATAAAAAATAATCTCGTAAAACATACGTTCACGCATTTTGACTTAAGTTTAAAGGTCATGCATGTTAAAGTGGAAATAGGAAAAACTCCTAAAAGGGGGAATTTTTTGAACCCAGACAAATTTGATCCAAACAATCTGCCAACAGTTATGAAAAAAGTTTGGAAATCAGTTAAATATTGAAATTAAATATTTTGGAGCCATATGTTGAAGTCACATATTATAGAACCATTCAACAAAACAGGTCAGATCATAATTGTAGAAATAAAAATTTTTTTTTAATTAAAAGTATCGTTAGTTTTAGTAATGTCTGATAAAAATATTTTATTGTCTTTTAAATATGCAGCACCGTTTTGGTCTTCTATTTTGTTCGCAATATCGCTTTGGGTTTCTTTCATAATTCAGGGCTGGGCAATTCTAATAGTCCCAGTATTTACTTTAATAATATTACCTTTAATCGACCAATATGTAGGTTTGCGAGTTGAAAACTTAGATACAAATCTGAAAGACTCTCAACTGTTTTGGTATCGCCTTATAACTCTGATTTGGGCTCCAATCCAATTTATTACTTTATTTGGCATTTTAGTACTCACAATTTACACTGACATGTCCTTAACAGAAAAGATTGGCCTATTTTGCGCTATGGGCGTGTTAACAGGAACCATAGGAATAAATTACGCGCATGAACTGATGCACAAATCTGGTAAGTTAGAACGATGGTTAGCAGATGCTTTGCTGGCGATGGTGCTTTACTCTCATTTCCGTTCAGAACATTTACTGGTTCATCATATCCACGTGGGAACGCCAAAAGACCCAGTTACAGCTAAGTATAACGAGAATTTTTATAAATTCTTTATGCGGGTTCTAATTCAATGCCCGATTTCCTCGTTCAAATCAGAAAATATAAAACTTGGACGTAAGGGACTACCTCCAAGCGACTTTTCTAACCCATTTTATATTTATTTCGCCTCACAATTTTTTATGATTGCCTTTTCGTTTCTGATTGGCGGATTTTTTGGATTGTTTTTATTTTTTATTCAAGCACTCGTTGCTATATTGTTGTTGGAACTAGTTAATTATATTGAGCATTACGGTTTATCGCGCAAAAATCTTAAAAACGGTAAGTATGAGTTTGTACAACCTCACCATTCTTGGAACTCAACATATAAGGTATCAAATTGGGTCCTGATTAACCTACAAAGGCATTCTGATCATCATTTCAAACCAGCCAGAAGTTTCCCATTACTTCAAAACCTTGGTGCGACAAAGGCGCCCCAACTTCCACATAGCTATCCAGCAATGGGAATTTTAGCACTATTTCCAAGCACTTGGATGTCAATCATGAACCCAAGAGTTACTCGTTGGCGAGAAATGTTTTATCCAGAAATAACTAATTGGTAACAATAAGTTAAAAATAAAAAAAATCCGCCCAGTGGGCAGTGGGCGGACTTAAGTCTGTTGCGATTTCACACCACAGGCTGTTGAATTACAATATGACTTCCGAACGAATTTGTTGTCTTAAAATATCAATTGGCACCATTTTACCATCTCGTTTAAAACCCCAATAAGTCCAACCATTACAACTTGGAGCACCTTCTAGAGCGGCGCCAACCTGATGAATTGATCCTTTTATATCGTCCCCTATCAACGTACCGTCAGCTCTAACTTTTGCCTTATGACGCCCGTTCAAAGACCACAATTGTTCGCCAGGTGATAACATTCCACGCTCAATTATTTGCCCAAAAGGGACCCTGGGTTCAGATCGTTTGCTCGTTGATACTTCCAGCACCTCACTATCAAATTTTTTAATTTTCTTTATTCTATCTCGGGCGGCGTCGATGTAATTTTGCTCTTTTTCAATTCCAATAAATTCTCGACCCAGCATTTTTGCCACAGCCCCTGTAGTTCCAGTTCCAAAAAAAGGATCTAATACAACATCATTGGGATTAGTGGAGCCAACCAACACTCGGTGTAGCAGGCTTTCAGGTTTTTGTGTAGGATGGGCTTTTTCACCTTTGTTATTTTTAAGCCTTTCATTCCCATTGCAAATCGGCAAAATCCAATCCGAGCGCATTTGCACGCCCTCATTCAAAGCTTTAAGTGCTTCATAGTTGAACGTGTATTTTGCACCCTCTGATTTGGAAGCCCAAATCATTGTTTCATGTGCGTTTGTTAATCGTTTACCCCGAAAATTTGGCATTGGGTTTGATTTCCGCCAAATAATATCATTTAAAATCCAAAACCCTTTATTTTGCAAAGATGCACCAACTCGAAATATATTGTGATAGCTTCCAATGACCCAAATAGCACCGTTAGGTTTTAAGATTCGTCTAGCAGCATTTAGCCAGCTGTCAGTAAAACGATCATAAGTTTTAAAACTATCAAATTGGTCCCAAGCATTATCGACAGCATCAACTTTTGAGTGATCAGGACGATGAAGTTCACCTTTTAACTGCAAATTGTATGGCGGATCAGCAAAAATCAAATCGATCGAATCCGAGGGAAGACTATCCATTATTTCAATGCAGTCTCCATTTAAAATTTTGTTTAAAGGAAGTTCGGTACCTTCCTTGGTAAAAGTCTTAATTGACATTCTGGCCTCAATATTTTGACGCTTTTTTGCGCTCGTGATTTGCCCACACAATGATTCAAACGTGATTCGAGGTCAATTTATTTTTTTAATTCAAACACTTAATTATTTTCTTGATACAAGATATTGTATACGGGTTTAAAAGAACGCCTATGATATGGGGTGATCCCTATATTTAGGATTGCTGATTTATGCAATTTTGTTGGGTATCCAGCGTTCTGAGACCAATCATAACCTGGAAATTCCTTATCCAATCGCGACATAAAACGGTCGCGTGTTACTTTTGCAACAATAGAAGCTGCAGCTATTGAAAGAGACTTACTGTCACCTTTAACTATAGTTTCAGATTCGCCTTCCAAGTCCCCAGGACTTTTATTTCCATCTATGAGCACAAAATCTGGCTTAATACTTAACCCCAAAATAGCCCTTTTCATTGATAGCAAGCTTGCCTGTAAAATGTTAATTTGGTCTATCTCTTCTACGGATGAATGCGCTACGCAGAATGTGCATGTGTCTTGAATTGACTGAAAAATTTTTTCACGATTTTTAAAACTCACTTTCTTAGAGTCATTTAATCCACTTGGAATTTTTTGTGGGTTTAATATGACCGCAGCGGCCGTCACGGGCCCCGCGATGCATCCTCTTCCCACTTCATCAACACCTGCTATCGCTTTATAGCCTTTTTTAATCAATCCAGTCTCAACATCAAAATCGGGTAAAGGCATCAACAAAATTTCTCAAAAAATCTAACTAAAGATTTTTTTTAACAAAAGTAAACTCTAACTTGTAATTTATTTAATCTTTCCCCAAAACTAGAGCTAAAGGGGGTCAATGATTTGAGTCGCTTCGAAAACCGCACACTGACCCTCAGAGACGTCTCTGAAGCATCTGGTGTTTCTGAGATGACCGTAAGTCGTGTCCTCCGCGGTAGGGGCGATGTTTCTCAAGCCACTCGGGAAAAAGTTCTTCTAGCCGCCAAATCGCTTGGATACGTTCCCAATAAAATTGCAGGGGCCTTGGCAAGTCAGCGAGTGAATTTAGTTTCAGTAATAATTCCGTCTATGTCAAATATGGTTTTTCCAGAGGTTCTGACAGGAATAAACTCAGTTTTAGAAAATACTGAATTGCAGCCAGTGGTTGGAGTCACCGACTACCTTCCCGAAAAAGAAGAAAAAGTTCTTTATCAAATGCTATCGTGGCGACCTTCCGGCATTATAATCGCTGGCCTAGAGCATTCAGATGCCTCAAGAGCGATGCTAAAAAGTACAAATATACCCGTAGTGGAAATTATGGATATCGATGGAAACCCAATAGATTCAGCTGTGGGAATTTCCCACAAGCGAGCGGGTCGACATATGGCGAAAGCGATATTGGAGGCTGGGTATAGAAAAATAGGGTTTTTGGGGACCAAAATGCCTTTAGACCATCGCGCCAGAAAACGTTTTGATGGTTTTACAGAGGCTTTGGCAAAAGAGAATATAGAAATTTCTGATCACGAATTTTATTCTGGAGGTTCTGCTTTAGCTAAAGGTGCGCAAATGACCCAGGAAATACTAAAGAGAACCCCAGATTTGGATTTCTTATATTATTCAAATGATATGATTGGAGCAGGCGGATTACTATCGCTTCTTGAAAATCAGAAAGGCATCCCAAAAGAAATTGGTTTGGCGGGATTTAACGGTGTTGAACTACTTGACGGGCTACCAATGAAGCTTGCAACTATGGACGCTTGCAGATACGAGATTGGGAAGATAGCGGCTGAAATCGTTTCGAATAGAGTTGCTGGTCAAAAAGAAAACCATGAAAGAATAACTTCTCTGAAGCCCAAACTTGATTTGGGTGACACACTTAGGTCTTGAATACTATCTAGAGAGCCGTGAAATCTCTTCTTTCAAACGTAATTTTTCTTTTTTCAATTGAGAGATATATAATTCATCTGAGGCTGGAGATTTATAAGCTTGCTCAACTTCACTTGAAAGCTTTTCATGCTTTTGTTTTAGGTTTTGGATATGCGACGTTATGCTCAATTTTGTTCTCCTTTCGCTACCAATAAACTAGTCTAATCATATTTTTTTAATCATGTCACTTGAGTTAGATCCGACTCGGCCAATTTCCGCCATTTTTCATAAAATGCATCTATCAAATCCAGTTAATTAGGCTTGCGCCGTTCCTAAGCATCTGATCAACTTCAGGAACATACTTTTCCCGGGATTCACTTTTTAGAGGATGCAAAATTATAGGTGATGAGATTATAAAACCAGCGCGCCCATTTTTTTTTGCATGTAAAATTGTAAGTTTAGCATTCTCATTCTTACGTGAAAGAATGGGCGTTATTACCAAGCTACCTAAGCTATTTGGCATATTGCTAAACATTTCTGGCAATCGGTCAGATCTAACTATAAAATGCACAAAGCCTTTTGGCTTTGCACGTTTTGCAGCAACTTTTAACCATTCGGAAATAGGACACATTTCTCCAAATGATTTTTCTTTAGCTAAGTTTATACTTCTGACCGAAGTTTTTCTATCAAAGTAAGGCGGGTTTGCTATTACATGATCAAAACTTTTACTAGTAATATTTGGTGATAAATTAGAGATATTAGAACATTCTAATTTTAATTCTATTCCATTTTCTTCTGAATTTAAATTCGCCAGATTTGCAAAATCTTTTTGAATTTCGATGCCGTACAGCTCAACATTTCCAACTCTATAACCAATGGCAAAGCTAGCGGTTCCCACACCACAACCAAGATCTAGAACTGTTTGACCTTCACTTACATTTACTGACGCCGCCAATAATATCGGATCTATCCCTGCCCTGTAACCTTTTTTAGGCTGCCAAATCTTAATGCCACCTCCTAAAAAGCTATCTTTGGTAAAATCGTTCACATTAAATACTTTTCAAATCTAAACCAAAATTTTCCAACAGCTCCAAAGCCTGTTCATAATCATTCTCCAATACCATCAACCGCCGTGGCAATATGCCGATTGAGCCTTCTAATACACTGATGTTTTCGTCAAGGGTAAAAGATACTATATTATTTGAGTTCAGGATAGTTTCGGCGTATACAAATTTCGTTATATCATTTGTGCTAAATATTTCTTTCATAAGAAAACTTTATGAGCTGGCGCCATATATGTCGAGAAAAGATAAGGTTTAATCAGTGTTGGATAAAAAAATACAACCAGATGAAAAGCTAGCTAAAATTCTTGAGTTAGACATGCTAAGCGTAAATGAGATCATTCGTGAACGAATGGCTTCCGAAAATGCGCCTAGGATACCAGAAGTGACCTCCCATTTGATCGGCGCGGGAGGTAAAAGATTAAGACCGATGTTGACTTTAGCCGCAGCACGTTTGTTCGATTATTCTGGTGATAAACATTTAAAATTAGCAGCGACAGTTGAATTTATCCATACGGCAACGTTGCTTCATGACGATGTTGTAGATGAAAGCTTAAAGAGACGCGGCAGACCCACAGCAAATTTATTATGGGATAACAAATCATCAGTTTTGGTTGGCGATTATTTATTTTCACGCTCATTTCAATTAATGGTGGAAATCGGTTCACTGCCAATTCTAGATATATTAGCCAGTGCTTCAGCCACTATTGCTGAAGGGGAAGTATTACAGCTTACCGTTTCAAACAACGTTAAAACGGATGAAACTACTTACTTAAAAGTTATTCGGGGGAAAACAGCCGCTCTGTTTTCTGCAGCAACTCAAGTCGGCGGTAAGATCGCAGGAGCGGAAGAAGATGCTTGTAAAGCTCTTTATGAATATGGTGATGCGCTTGGTATAGCTTTTCAAATCATTGATGATTTATTAGACGTGGAAGGCAGCCTACAAAAAACAGGAAAAAACAGTGGCGATGACTTTCGAGAACGGAAAGTAACATTGCCGTTTATAAAAGCCATTGGAAAATCTACCAAAAGTGAACTAGAATTTTGGAAAAGAACAATTGAAAAAGGCGATCAAAATAAGGATGATTGGAATAAAGCTCTTTTGTTAATGCAAAAACATGATGCATTAAGTGATACCCGTAAAGAGGCAGAGGTATGGGTTAATAGAGCAAAACTTGCACTGAAGACATTACCCAAATCTGAGGTCACACTTCTTTTATCTGATTTAGCCGATTACGTATTAACTAGATCTAAGTAGATATTATTTCAGTAGAAACGCTCCACCATTCGGGCCGCTCTCGTCGAACCTTTTTCAGCGCTAAATCGCAGTCGTGCTTATTCTCAAAAACTCCAAAGCAAGTAGCACCAGACCCCGACATCGAAACCTTCTTGACAGAAATTTGATTTGAAATAAGTCTCAAAACTTCTGATATTACTGGCTCGGCACTTACTGCTGGCTCCATCAAATCATTTCGCTGTAAGAGCAACCACTCTATACAATCTTTTTTTGTCTTAAATAACTTTTCATATTCTGATAAGGGCGGATTTTTCTTATTTTTAAGCATTTGAAAAACTGTTTGTGTTGAGACCTTTTTCAAAGGATTTACCAAAAGGATAGAAAGGTTTGGAAAAGTGTTTATTTCGCTTAAAACTTCACCAAAACCCTGCATATGCTGAGTTTTCTGATTAATGCAAACTGGCAAGTCAGACCCAATTGTCATCAGGTCATGTATTTCTGGCAGATCTGTACCCCAAAGACGGGATAGTCCACGGATAGCAGCTGCAGCATCACTGGATCCTCCACCTAAGCCAGCACTTGGAGGTAAATTTTTGATCAAAGTTATATGGGCACCGGTTTTTATTTTATTAAGTGTTCTTAATAATTCTGCTGCTTGCAAAATCAAATTGGAATTATCTACCGGTATTTGGTCAGAAAAGTCACCCTGAACTGTGAGCTCTAACTTCTCACTTTTTTTAAAAGATAATTTATCACCAAATTCTGTAAACGCTACAATTGAGTCTAACAAATGAAAACCGTTCGACTTTTGGCCCACGACCTGCAAACACAAGTTGACTTTTGCACTGGCCTTTTCTTCAAACATTACTTCACTAATGATCCAGTCTCCTTTGACTCGTCCGTGAGCACTTGAGTAAGGCCAACTTTCAGTTTCTTTTTTATTCGATCTATATCTTCCTCTTCTGGGTCAAAAGACAAAGCTCTTCGCCACTGAAACTGAGCCTCGGTTTTTCTTCCTACCATCCAATAGACATCACCTAAGTGATCATTTACGATCGGATCGACGGGCATCAATTCAGCAGCTCTTTCTAAGTTTGGAAGAGCCTTTTCATACCGACCAAGTTTGTAATAACCCCAGCCAAGACTGTCAACAATATAACCGCTGTCGGGGCTTGCCTTCACAGCCCTTTCAATCATGTCCAAAGCTTCGTCTAAGTTAGAATTTTTTTCTATCAATGAGTACCCTAGATAATTCAGGACTTGCGGTTGATTAGGATTAAGTGAAAGCGCTTTTCGAAAATCTTTTTCAGCTAGTTCCCATATATCAAGCCTTTCCCGGGTTATGCCCCGAACATAATATAAAAACCAACCGGCATCACCTTTGGCACCTTTGGCTGTATAAAGATTTATAGCTTCCCCATAAGAAACCTCAGCTTTGTCGTAAACTTCTAGGCGGCGATAATGATTTCCTAATGTTCTAAAACCATCGGCAGAATTTGGATACTGGCGAGTTAATTCGATTAATACTTCAATTGCTTCCATCGCCTTACCAGATACCCGCAAAGCCTCTGCTCTTCCTAATTCCGAAGCATAGAATTGTGGTTGGCTTTTGGAGAGCTTTTCATACTCCTTTATTGCTAAATTATATTGTGCTAAGTCCACAAGTAAATCTGCAGTCATCAATGTTGAATCAACATGACTTAGATCGACGTATTGGGCTAGCCTTGAATAAATTAACGTGAAGGCCGGGTCTACCTCTTTTGAAATAAGTTTCGCAATAGAATAAAAAACTTCAGCTACTGCAATGCTTGGGTTAGGAAAAGAAGATTCAGAATAGTATTTTTTGCTAGATGCATAAGCAAAAATTTCTTCTATCTCGGGATCAAAGGTTGAGCCAAACCATTTCTCAAGTAAGCCCTGTGCCTCTTGGAATTTTCCCAGAGATAAGAGTATTTTTGCATGATAAATAATCGACCTCCTCGTTGGATTCCTCTGATCAGTGTGGATGAGGCTGAACGTTTTTTCGGCTTGGTCAAGTTCCCCTATTGAAAGCTGTGCTAATGCACGATGAAAATTCGCAAATTGTTCCATACCTTTAACTTGAGAAATTTTGTCAAAAACACGATTTGCGTTTACCTCGTCATATAATCCCATCAACATCCATCCTGATAAAAGATCTTGCAGTATTGGTGTAGTTTCAGCAGCTTCTTTGATAAAATCCAGTGCAGCTTTTTTCTTTCCATCTTTGATCATTGAAGCTGATAAAATCATTTGGGAGATTTGGCTTGAGTTCCCTTGGTTTTTATAAACTTTGGCAATAGATATTGCGTCATCTACTAATCCTTGAGATATAAAAGATATCATAAGTCCTTCTAAAAGCTTGGAGTTTTCTGGATCAACACTTATACTCCTAGCTTGAAATTTAGAAGCAGTTACAAAGTTATGATCGGAAATAGCCTGTCTCCCTGCCAAATACGCTCCAGACGACGCCGATGCTAGCTCGGAAATCGAAACAATGAGAAATGACAAAAAGACTTGCAAAAAATTTTTCATTTAATCAGCTTAAAACTTATAATAGAGAACCTAATCCTTTAATAGAAATTTTAAAGGATTTTTCGTTAACTACATATTAGGATAATTAGGCCCATCACCACCCTGGGGTGTCATCCAATTAATGTTCTGACTGGGATCTTTTATATCACAAGTTTTACAATGCACACAGTTCTGAAAATTGATTACAAAACGTTCTTCTTCTTCAGCTTTAACAACCTCATAAACTCCAGCAGGACAATATCTTTGAGCAGGCTCACTAAATTTAGGTAGGTTCACGGATATTGGAATTTCCGGGTCATTTAGTTGCAAATGGCATGGTTGATTTTCTTCATGATTGGTCATTGAGAATGATACATTAGTCAAGCGATCAAAGCTTATTGAACCATCGGGTTTCGGATATTTAATTTCTTTATGCTTTGCAGCGCTTTCAGTAGACTCCGCATCAGATTTTCCATGTTTCAGACTACCAAAGAGCGAAAATTTAAATAGTGTCTGGAACCACATATCAAATCCACCCAGCATTAGGCCTCCCAGTGGGCCAAACCTAGCATTCAAAGGAGCAACATTACGAACTTTTTTTAAGTCTTTTCCAACAGCTTCAGTTTTTAATTTTAAATCATAGTCTGAAAGCAAATCCCCAAATCTATCGTCTTTTATTGCATCATAAACAGATTCGGCCGCCTCGATACCAGAATGCATAGCGTTGTGATTACCTTTAATTCTGGGTAAATTTACAAGTCCAGCAGAACAACCTAGTAAAGCTCCTCCCGGGAAAGCGGCCCTAGGAATTGATTGCAAACCACCTTTGGTTACCGCTCTTGCTCCATAGGCTATACGTTTGCCACCGGTTAGTAGCTTTTTAATTTTTGGATGATGCTTAAACTGCTGAAATTCCATATAAGGCGATAGAAATGGATTTTTATAATTCAAGTCCACTATATAACCAACATAGACCTGATTATTATTTAAGTGATAGACAAAAGAGCCACCCGAGCTTTTAAAGCCCAAAGGCCAACCCATTGTATGTGTAACCTCACCTTCATTGTGAAGCTCTGGATCAACTTCCCAAATTTCCTTCATTCCAATTCCGAATTTTGGTACATCACATTCAGAGTCTAAATCAAATTTTTCTATGACTTGTTTTGCTAGTGAACCCCTAGCCCCCTCTGAAAGAAGCACGTACTTTCCGTATAGTTCCATCCCTGGTTCATATGCTTCCCCTATTGACCCATCAGAGTTTTTCCCAAATTCGCCAGCGACGACCCCTTTTAACTCACCAGTTTTTCCAAAAACCAGATCCGAACATGCCATTCCAGGAAATATTTCTACTCCTAACTCTTCAGCCTGTTCCGCCATCCACCTACACACGTTACCCATAGAGACTATATAGTTACCGTGGTTATTCATAAGTGGTGGCATTAGGAAGTTTGGCAAACGGATTTGTCCTGCCTCTCCAAGAATATAAAAATTATCTTCCTTAACAGGCACATCTATGGGCGCACCTTTTTCTCTCCACTCCGGTATTAATTTATTTAATCCAGAAGGATCCAATACCGCACCAGACAAGATATGAGCACCTACTTCTGATCCTTTTTCAAGTACTACCACTTCTAAGTTTGCATCAAGTTGTTTCAGTCGAATAGCAGCGGAGAGGCCAGCCGGACCAGCTCCAACTATTACGACATCATACTCCATAGTTTCTCTCACCACTTCTGACACGAAATCCTCCTCGTACCTTTTGCTTCTCTTACCTGAAAGTAAGTACGCCTTCTCAATACTAAGCGTCAATCATTTCACATCATTTAATTAATATCTTGCGGCATTATTTCCATAAATTTAAACAATATATGAAATTCAACTCTACAAAGCCTTGCATAAAAACATTTAATTTGCTCATCATAAGGCTAAGTATGATAATTTAACAGCAAAGCCGGATGCGTTATGGAAAAAATCCCAATGACCAGAGGGGGAAGCCTCGTACTCGAAGCAGAACTTAAAAAATTAAAATCTGTAGAGCGACCAAATATAATCCAAGCTATCTCTGAGGCGCGCGAGCACGGCGACTTGTCAGAAAATGCTGAGTACCATTCAGCTCGTGAAAAGCAAAGCTTTATAGAAGGCAGGATCAAGGAAATTGAAGCAATAATATCTTTAGCTGATGTAATAGACCCAACTACCTTGGCAGGCGCAATAAAATTCGGAGCAACAGTAACTTTAGTCGATGAGGATACTGACGAAGAAAAAACTTGGCAAATTGTTGGAGAGCATGAAGCAAATATTGAAGCAGGGCTCCTAAATATTAAATCACCAATTGCAAGAGCTCTTATCGGAAAAGATGAGGGTGATAGTGTGGAAGTCAAAACTCCGGGTGGCGAAAAAGCTTACGAAATATTAAAAATTCAATATAAATAGGTACCACTTTTTGAATACCGTATATGAGGTGGGTAAAAACTCCTTTATAAAGAAACTACTTTTCAACCTTTAATAAGATTTTCCCAATGTGCTTACTGCTTTCCATTAGAAGGTGCGCAGAAGTAACATCTTCTAATTCGAAGACACTATCTATAACAGGATTTAGTCTGCCAGCACCCAACAATGGCCAGATTTTGTCGGACAATTCTGAGGCTATTTGAGTTTTCGAAAGGTCGGATTGCGGCCTTAAGGTACTACCAGTAAAAGTTAGGCGTCTTGTCATTATTTGTGCAAAATTTATCTCAACTTTTGCACCGTTCAAAAAGGCAATTTGTACTAATCTACCATCATCAACCAAGGCGTTTATATTTTTTGCGATATAAGCACCCCCAACCATATCTAAGATAAGATGCACACCACCAATACTTTTTATTATATCTAAAAAATCTTCTTTATTGTAGTTGATTGCTCTTTTTGCACCAAGCTCTTCACAAACTAAACATTTTGTATCAGTTCCCGCCGTGGCATAAACTTCACTACCAAAAACATTTGCTAATTGAATAGCAGTAGTTCCTATTCCAGATGAGCCACCATGAACCAAGAACCTTTCATTTGGCTTCAATTCTCCTCTTTGAAACACGTTACTCCATACTGTGAAAAAAGTTTCAGGAAGTGCAGCTGCTTGCTTTAAGCTCATACCTTTCGGAACGGGCAAACAATGACTTGCTTGCGTTAAAGCGTATTCGGCATAGCCCCCTCCAGGCAAAAGTGCACATACCTCATCGCCTATATTCCAATTAGTGACATTGTCTCCAATGTTTAATATTGTACCAGAAGCTTCAAGCCCTGGAAGGTCACTCGCCCCTGGAGGTGGCAGGTAAGATCCTGCTCTTTGCAGAACATCTGGCCGATTAACGCCAGCATAAGAAATCTTAATTAAAACTTCATTTCTATTTGGCGTTGGGATGCTCCTAACTACTTGCCTTAGGACATCAGCTCCACCGGGCTTCGAAATTTCAATTGCCCTCATTTCTTTCATTTTTATGTATCCAAATAACCGGGTAAATTAGGATCTATATTCCTACTAGGTCGTTTGATCTTTTTCAAAAATTTTTCTGCTAAACCATCAAATTCTTTAGTAAATTTATTTTTTTTAAGTTGTACTTTTGCAGTCTCAAACTTCATAACATCTTCAATTCTTCGATCTAAAAAATGCCAGGTTTCTTCACTTCCTTCACTATTATCACCTAGCCAGTATAATACAGTACCGGCATATACCGCACTCAAAATTGCTCTCTTAGAATACCAGTTGTAATCTTCAGAGTTATCTCCAATTAATTCCCAAATTAAATCCGAAGTATCCCATATTAGGCGGCTGCCCTCAAACGCATATATAGGTAACGCAAAAAGAACTACCCCTCTTCGAACTGCTTCTTTATCGGAGGCAAGTTTAATTCTTAACTCAATGGCTTTTCTGATCTTTTCTCTTACTTTCAGCTCCGAAATTTTTTTCTTTGTAAATGCAGTTTCAAACTGATTATCACCCCACTTATGAAATGCGATTGCCAGATCCAATGCCCCCCTTGGGCAGAATAGTCTTGCTTTTCTTTCAGAAATATCAGCTTCTCTACAAGCAGCATCGAAAGTTGAATTTGACCAACCATCAAATGCTACGTTTGGCAATGCAGCTAGCATTAGCTTTAATACTTCAGGATCAACTGGTCTACGCATTAATAAATCTTTCACTAGACAACCTTATTTATGGTTGTTATAGGAGCATTTCCTGCACACAGATGCAACTTTAACATAGAAAGGTGGTGACAACCACATGCAGGTTAGTGTTCGAGATAATAATGTGGACCAAGCTCTACGTGCGTTGAAAAAGAAACTTCAACGCGAAGGTGTTTTCCGAGAAATGAAGCTTAAGCAGCATTTCGAAAAACCTTCTGAGAAAAAGGCTCGTGAAAAAGCCGAGGCAATTCGCCGTGCTCGTAAATTGGCTCGAAAGAAAGCTCAGCGCGAAGGTATGATGTAAGAAAGCTTGCACATTAATTTAAAAACGGCCCACTTTTAGTGGGCCTTTTTCGTTTTAAAAATAAATTCTAGTAAATTTTTGGAACGTACAGTTTATCCGGTAAAACCCTTCTTTCGTAGTCTGGGTTAAAAATACGTTCAGGTAAGTTTATAGGTTCATGCTGAATTTCTTTATATGGAACCATGGATAAAATATGCTCTATACAATTTAAACGCTCTCTCTTTTTATCATCACCCTCCACAATATACCACGGCGCCTCAGGAATATTGGTTCTAGAAAACATCTCCTCTTTAGCCTTTGTATAATCTTCCCAACGTATTCTGCTCTCCAGGTCCATTTTGGATAGTTTCCATTGCTTCATTGGGTCATGGATTCTCATTAAAAACCTTATTTGCTGTTCCTCATCAGAAATAGAAAACCAATACTTTAACACCATTATCCCAGACCGAACCAACATTCGTTCAAACTCAGGAACATCATTAAAAAACTGTCCAACCTGTTCCGAGTCCGCAAACTCCATTACTCTTTCTACGCCTGCTCGATTATACCATGAACGATCAAATAAAACGATTTCACCACCTGCAGGGAGATGCGGCACAAATCGCTGAAAATACCATTGCGATTTCTCCCTTTCTGTAGGAGCAGGAAGAGCAACAACTCTGGCAACTCTAGGATCCATTCTCTGCGTAATGCGCTTTATTACACTCCCTTTTCCAGCACCATCACGGCCTTCACAGATTATTACTAATTTTGAGCCAGTTTCTTTTACCCAATCTTGTAGTTTGATCAACTCAACTTGGAGACGCAGTAAATTACGATAATAAGTCGTTTTATCGAGCATATTAGGATGCTTATCTCGATAAACTTTTCGCATTTCTTTAGTTAGAGCTGGAGCATTAAACTCTTCTTCGAACATTTCGTCCAAAGTATCTTCCAGTTCCGCCTCGATCCAACTTTTTGTTTTCTTTGTCATCCGAAAATACACTTTCTGAAGCCCGCAAACATTTTAAGAGATAAATCTTACACTAAATTTTTCACAGGGTCACGGAATAGTATAAAATTTGAAATTAGATGGGTAAAGCAGTTGTTTTAAAAACAGTACGCAGAGCAAAGGAGGATTGCATCTGTGCAACGCCTGGAAGCCTAGCCAGATATTGTCGATGAATTCTAGCAAAGTCTTCAGTACTTTCTGCAACAACTTTTAAAACATAATCTGCAGTCCCAGCCGTAAGGTGGCACTCTAAAACATTTGGAATGCGGGCAACTTCTTTTTCAAATGCATCTAAAACTTCATCAGCTTGAGCCGATAGCGTAATCTCCACAAAAACTGTGGTAGGAACACCCATTTTTTTTGTATCTAAAAGTGCGACGTACTCTTTTACAAAACCCTCGTCTTCTAATCTTTGCACTCGTCGATAGCAGGCTGACTGAGACAAATTTATACTATCAGCCAACTCAGCATTAGAAATTCTTCCACGCTCCTGCAAAGCTTTAAGAATTCGTTTATCGATTTCATCTAATTTCATGATTTAAGTATTCATAGGAAATTTAAAAATCAGCAAGCTATATAAACAAATATAACTAAATTTTTTCACCCAAAACATATTTTAGAATTTGAACCACCTGTCCTGGATTTTCAACAACTGCTAAAGCTGCCGCATCAACTTCCTTGAGGGCATGTTGATGTTCATTACTATGCATTACAATCAACGATTTACCTAGAGCCGCGGCGTAACCAGCATCAAAAGCCGCATTCCACTGTTTATATTTTTCACCAAATCGAACTATTACAATATCCGCGTTCATGAGGCCTTTTCGAGTACGGATCGCATTGAGCTTTGCTCCCTTGCTATCATGCCAAAATTTATCGGCCTCTTTTCCCATTATCATCACACCACAGTCATCACTTAACTCATGATCGGTAACTGGCCCCTCGAAAGTAATATCTAAATCCTTAGAACTAGCGATAATTTCATCCCGCCAATCTGTATGGATTTCGCCTGATAAATAAACACGCATTTTTTTCTCCTAGGTTCGCAAAACACCACCAGTAGCATTTTCTACCTTTTCAATTACTTTTTTGCTTAAATCTTCAATTTCGGCATCAGTAAGAGTTTTCTCAGCAGGTTGAAGCCTTACCGTTAGCGCAATTGATTTTTTTTCATTCCCAAACTCTTTACCAACAAATTCGTCAAAAACTCTTACATCTTGTATTAACTGTTTGTCGGCTCCTGTAGCAGCAATAACTAAATCTGAAGCCTCTACTTTATTGTCCACAATAAATGCGAAGTCACGCTCGACGGCCTGTAAATCAACTAGATCTAAAGCCGAGCGGGTTGATTTCTTATTTCTTGGAACCGGTACAGAGTTAGGCCAAATTGTAAAAGCCACAGCTGGCCCTCTTACGTCTATTTCCTTTAAAATTTTTGGATGTATTTCTCCAAATACTGCTAGAACCGTCTTTGGCCCCAGGCAAATACGACCGTGTCGCCCAGGATGCCACCAACTGTCTCCACCCCTACTAATTTTCACTTTTTTAGGTGCACCCAGCGCAGCCAATGTAGCCTCAACATCAGCTTTTACGTCAAAAATATCTATATTTCTTGTTTTACTATGTACATTTTTCTTAGTTATTTGGCCTACTAATAAACCAGAAATTTGAAAATCTTGATCACTTGGCTCTCCACCACCAAATACCGAACCAACCTCAAATAATGCAATATCACTGAAACCTCTGGCCTGGTTTCTGGAAGCTGCTTTTAGTAGGCCAGGCAGAAGATCAGGTCTCATATGGCTCATATCAGTTGAAATCGGATTTTGCAGTTGGGTATCTTCGGTACCCCCCCCAAAAAGTTGAGCTGACCGGACATCAATAAAGCTATATGAGACGCATTCATTATAGCCTAAGGCCGCTATACTTCGTCTGGCTATTTGCTCACGTTTTTGAGAAATACTCAAAACTGGCTTTGAAATGCCCACATCTTTTTTGGGTAATGGGACCCCCTTTAAATTTGCTAAGGATGCAACACGAGCGATTTCTTCTACAAGATCTGCATCACCCAAAACATCTGGCCGCCAAGCGGGTACGTGAGCTTGATCGCCTGTGACTATAAAGCCCAAATCCGCCAAAATCTTTTTTTGTTGGTCCTCTGGAATTTTCATACCTACAAGAGATTGAACCTTATCTGCATCAAATTTGTAATATCTTGAGGTATCAGGAATATGCCCTGCTTTAACTAAATCTGAGGCTTTCCCACCACATAACTTAAGGATCATATCAGTTGCAGCCTCAATACCTTTCGGCGTCCAGGCTGGATCAATACCTCTCTCAAAACGATACCTAGCATCCGAATTAATCTTTAACTCTCGGCCAGTGTAAGCCGTTCTAATAGGGTTGAAGTATGCTGCCTCTAAAAAAACATTTTCAGTTTTATCCGTACACCCAGAGTGCAAACCGCCCATTATGCCACCAAGGCTTTCCACTCCCTTAGAATCTGAAATTACAGTCATGCCAGGACTTAGCGTATATTCTTTTTCGTCTAGCCCAATAAATTTTTCTCCACCGACCGCTTTATGAATTTTGAGCTTATCTCCATTGATTTTATCTGCATCAAAGACATGAAGCGGGCGGTTTTGGTCATAAGTAAAATAATTAGTAATATCGACAAGCACAGATATTGGACGCAACCCTATTGCTTTCAAATAATCCTGAAGCCATTCTGGTGACTGACCGTTTTTAACCCCCTTAATGACACGGCCGAAGAATACTGGCGTATTATCAAGACAGTTTTTATCGATTTCTACCGAAATAGGGCAAGGGAAACTCCCTTTAACTGGGCCAACCTCATTATTTATTAATTTACCTAAACCACGCGCAGCTAGATCCCTCGCTATCCCATGAACTCCAAGTGCGTCAGGTCTATTTGGGGTAATCGCAATCTCTATGGTGGTTTCAACTTTTGATGGTTTATTATCTGCTAACCAGTCAGTGAACCTTTCCCCAACCTGCCCCGAAGATAGTTCGATAATACCATCATGTTCGTCACTTAATTGCATTTCTCGCTCCGAACACATCATTCCGAAGCTTTCAACACCGCGAATTTTTCCAACACCTATTGTTGTTTCTATGCCCGGGACAAATACACCAGGCTTTGCAACAACAACTAGTATTCCTTTTCGCGCATTTGGAGCACCACAGATTATTTGAAGCTCGCCTTCATCCGTTTGTACTTGGCATACTCGCAGCTTAT
>JBJLGF010000053.1:0-91387 GCA_045564975.1 Paracoccaceae bacterium | reverse complement strand
AGTCAAATTGGAAAATTTAAGTCTCCTGATAACATTCATATCGTCGCTGATCTCCCTAAAGGGCCGTCAGGAAAAGTACAGCGATTAAAATTATTTGAATTGATTTATGATAATCAAAATAAACAGTAAGTTCTCATCCTTAACGCTAGTAAACATCAAGTGATATGAATGAAGATATTTGGAATATTTTGTTTCCTTCAAGTGATATAAACATTCTTGTTTTTATGCTTTGTGTCTTCTTTCTATCTGGCATTGTTAAGGGTTTTCTGGGGATTGGGCTGCCTGCCGCTGCTATGGCATTGCTCACTTTAGTAATACCACCGGCACAGGCGATTTCATTACTCGTTATCCCAATTTTATTTACCAACCTTACACAATTTTCGCGCGCTAAATACCGAATTGAGTCAATTAAAACTTATTGGTTATTTGCCATTGCGATTATTTTTAGTATTTTTTTAACGTCACTTTTCCTTTCGAAATACCCAACTGGACTGCTCACAATCTCGATTGGCTTAGCAATGGTAATTGTATCCTTAAATGGCCTGATCGGTGTAAAATTTAAAATAAGCGGAAGGAGATCTTGGCAGGTTGGTTTTGGGGTTTTGTCTGGGGTTCTTGGAGGCTTAAGTTCAATTTGGTCACCAACGGTCGCAATTTATCTGATTGCGAGGAAGGTAGATAAAGACCGGTTTATTTCTGCAACAGGATTTCTTTTTTTAGCAGGAGCGGTACCATTAATTTTCGGGCTAATTTTCGGTGGAGTTTTGACTAAACAGGTGGCGATGCAATCTATATTTGGGTTGGTATTTGTTCTTGCTGGTTTTAGGGTGGGCGAGATACTTCGAAATAGAACCTCTCAAACCTGGTTTGAGAAAGCTGTTTTGATTGCTTTTCTTTTTATGGGCATACGTCTAATTGGTGTAGGTCTATTTTAATTATTCCTAAGCTGCCTATCTAGTAGTCTGGCTACGTGGACAGCTTCTCTCTCGGTTCCATCAATAATCTGGCTTCTGCATGACGTGCCATCAGCGATTAGAATGGTTTTTTCTTCTGCCTGTCTTATTTTTGGGAGCAGATCTTTCTCAGCCATTTTTATTGAAAAATCTATAGTCTCTTTTGAGTACCCAAAAGCCCCTGCCATTCCACAACAACTTGTCTCGATTTTCTCGACTTCAAGCTCTTCAATCAAATGCAGCACGTTCTCAACAGAATTTAAAACATTAAAGGCTTTTTGATGGCAGTGACCATGCAGTAAGGCCTTGGCTTTTAACGGTTTAAGCTTAAGAAGTTTTTTGTCTTTAGCTAGCAGCTCTTCAAAAGTAATCACATTCTCTGCAACAAGCTTCGCCTCATTCGTTTTTAATAGGGATGGAATTTCATCTTTTAGTGCGAATAGGCATGAGGGCTCCAAACCGACTATGGGTAAACCCCTTTTAGCGTAAGGAAGGTATGTTTTGACTAATCGTTCAGCAGCTTCTCTTGCTTTCGAAATATTTCCAACTGAAAGGTGGGTTTTACCACAGCACAAAGCTTTATGACTTTTCGTTTCTGGTTTTGGATAGAAAGGTTGATATCCTGCATTATGTAACACTCTTACCGCGCTCCGTAAGTTTTCTGGCTCAAAATATCTATTAAATGTATCAACGAATAATATTACTGGATATTTCTCAACAGGGTCTGCGGGAACTTCGTGGTTGCGATACCAGTCTTTTCTCCATACTGGGAGATTTCTCTGCGCAGAAAATCCAGTAAGCTTCTCACCGATTTTAGCTAGAACTTTTGAGGAATTGCGCAAATTTAATATTTTGTTAAATGAAGAAGCTAGAGGGGCATAATCGGGTAGGAAAGCGATTAGTTTTTCTTGAATTGATAAAGAATTATATTTAGCGTTTAGTGCCATTACCTCTAATTTCATCGCTGACATATCTACACTTGTGGGGCATTCACGTTTGCAAGCTTTACAAGAAACGCATAATTTCATGGCTTCCAACATTTCAGCTGATGCCATTGCGTTTTGACCTAGTTGACCGGACATTGCTAGTCTCAGGCTGTTAGCTCTTCCTCGCGTACTATCTTTTTCTTCACCTGTAATTCTAAAAGAAGGGCACATAACACCTCCTTGTAATTTTCTACAGGCTCCATTGTTATTACACATTTCAACAGCGCCTTGAAAACCGCTGGCGCTACCTGGCCACTTTGACCAATCCAACTCTGTGTGGAAGTCATTGACAGAGTAACCTGGTGAAAACCTAAATAAATGACGATCATCCATTTTAGGAGCATCTACAATTTTTCCTGGGTTAAAAATTCCATGTGGGTCCATCAAAGATTTAATTTCTCTAAAGGCATTAGTTAGTTTTTTTCCAAACATAACGGGATTAAACTCTGAGCGAGAAATTCCATCTCCGTGTTCGCCTGAGTGAGAACCATGAAATTTTTTCACAAGCTCAAATGCTTCTGTTGCTATAGAACGCATTTTTATAATGTCTCTAGTATCTTTCATGTTTAATACTGGTCTTACATGTAGGCAGCCCACAGACGCATGCGCGTACCAAGTACCTGAAGTTTGGTATTTATCAAAAATATCAGTCAGACCTTGCGTGTATTCTGCAAGGTTATGGAGTGGCACTGCACAGTCCTCAACAAATGAAACAGGTTTAGCCTCTGATTTCATTGACATCATAATATTTAAGCCTGATTTTCGCATTTCAGAAATACGATTCTGCGATTTCTGATCTTCAATAAGAACAATACTGTTGGTGGTGTTATCTGATGTGTCTTTAAGTAAGGCTTCCAGGTCTTTTACTTTTTTAAGGTTTTCACTCCAAATATCCTCTGCAAATTCCACTACTAAAAGTGCCTCCGGATCATTGACAACAAAATCATCAATTGTCTTAGAAAAAATAGGTATTGATCGCCCCAGGGAGATCATCGTGCTGTCAATCAATTCGACCGCTATTGGATCTAATTTAACAATATGCTGAGCCGAGTCCATTGCCTCGTAAAAGGTAGAGAAATGACAAAGAGCCATAATCTTTGGTGGAGGTAACGGCGATAGTTTCAATTTAATACTTGTTGAGTAAGCTAGGGTCCCCTCAGAGCCAACAATCAAATGCGATAAATTTATATCTTTTTCATTACCGATACTACCCGGCCTAGATGCGAGCGTATCAGGCAACAAGGCATCTAAATTATATCCACCCACTCGTCTAAGAACTTTTGGGTACCTAGTTTCGATTTCTTTTTGGTTTTTTTCCGCAATTTTAATTAATTTGGGAAATACTTTTTCTAATCCGCTCAGACCCTTTTTTGCCAGTCCAAAGTGTGCCTTTGAACTATCAGACAAAATTGTATTTATTGATAACACGTTATCTCTCATTATGCCGTATCGAATAGATCTACCACCGGCTGAATTATTACCAGCCATACCACCAATGGTGGCCCTACTAGATGTTGAAACATCAACTGGAAACCAAAGGCCAAATGGCTTTAATTGTCGGTTTAATTCGTCGAGAACGACGCCAGGTTCCACAATACATGTCAGATTTTTTTCATCAATTTCAATTATTTTATTTAAATACTTACTATTATCTAAAACAATTGCCTGATTTACGGTCTGCCCATTCTGTGAAGTTCCACCACCCCTTGGCAAAATTGGGATACTGTTGTCTTGAGAAAATTGAATGGTTTTTTGTATATCCTCTACTGTTTTAGGTAAAACGACCGCTTCAGGCATTATTTGGTAAATAGAAGCGTCTGTTGAGTACCGTCCACGGTCAAATTGTCCGTCGAGCAGATCGCCAGATAGAGAACTTTTTAAAACTGAAATCTCAGATTTCATTTTTACCTTCAAACTCATTTATTTAACTAATATAAATTAGCATAACTGTCGGTATTGAAAGTACAACTTTTATCCTAATAATGCGGCGAAAGCGGCCAGGTGGCCCAAGCGCACTACACAAAATAGAATGGTAATTCGAAATGTCACAAAAATATAAAACAGGACGGCACTTACTTCAAATACCCGGACCAACGAATGTTCCAGATAGAATTTTAAGAGCTATGGATTATCCGACTATTGACCACCGTGGTGAAGAATTTTTTAATTTAGCTAAAAAATGTCTTTCTGGTATCAAAGATATTTTTAAAACTGAAAGCGATGTCATAATTTACCCAGCCTCAGGTACCGGTGCTTGGGAGGCTGCTTTGGTTAATACGTTATCGCCTGGCGATACCGTATTGATGGTTGAGACCGGTCATTTTGCGAGTTTATGGGTTAAGTTGGCAAGGCGTTTAGGAGTAAATGCAGAACTAATTGAGACCAATTGGAGAAGGGGTGCGGATGCTGAAAAGATAGCGGAGCGCCTTTTATCGGACAGGACTGGTGAAATTAAAGCTGTCTGTGTTGTTCACAATGAAACGTCTACGGGAGCGATGTCAGACATTTTTAAAGTTCGTAAATGCATCGATGATATTGGTCACCAAGCTTTATTAATGGTAGACACAATTTCTTCTCTCGCATCCTCAGACTTCTGTCACGATGACTGGGGAGTTGATGTTACTGTTTCGGGCTCTCAAAAAGGCTTAATGCTTCCACCAGGCCTTTCATTTAATGCAATATCGAAAAAAGCATTGGCAGCTTATGAGAGAGCAACCTTGCCAAGATCTTATTGGGATTGGGGTGAGCATATTGACTCAAATTCTGCTGGTGCATTTCCATATACTCCTGCAACAAATTTGCTGTTTGGTCTAAATGAAGCAATCTTGATGTTGAAGGAAGAGGGGCTGGATAACGTGTTTAAGCGTCACAAAAGGTACGCTGAGGCAACGCGATTAGCTGTCCAAACATGGGGATTAGAAGTTTTATGCGAAAATAAAGATGATTTTTCTAACACTCTTACTGCTGTGCTTTTGCCAGAGGGACATAATGCAGATGAATTTCGCTCAATTGTGTTAGATAATTTTAATATGTCTTTAGGAAATGGGTTATCTCGTCTGGCCGGTAAGGTCTTCAGAATAGGTCATTTAGGCGACTTCAACGATTTGATGCTCGTAGCAACGCTTGGCGGAATTGAAATGGGGCTTGCTAAAAGCTCCGTTCCTCATCAAGTTGGCGGAACTCAGGCAGCTATGCAATTTTTAAAGCAAAACGTCTAATTTTATTCCATTGATTCGGCTCAAATAGTGAAATTCTAACTTTTGAAACCGGTTTTTTTTTGGTTTTTGGGGATAAGTTTTTCATTTTTGTGGACAACTAAACTTTTTTCTGTGGATATCTCATATTTCGTTTTGTTGGCTGAAATTTTTGTGTCACCTTGAACCCAGGATAAAAACTGGGGGGTGTTAGAAGTTAGTCACTTAGAAGGTCGTCGCAAGATTGACAATTTAGGTGAAAAACGGACAAAACCAACTCCGGATCAATAAGCTGAGATCGTCCACAACTTTCGAGTTGGATCGCAGTTAAAGGTGAAACAAGCTTATAAAGCGCAAGCAGAGTAAGCAAATTGAACGCCTAACGTGATATTAAACTTAGTTTGAAATCACGAGGGGATGTGAAAGAGACAGTAGTTATCCGTGAAGGGGTAAATGTATGAGAAATCACGCATTTACCCCTTCCGCTTTTTGCGAGCCATGATCTTTCTAGGTTGGGGGGATCTTTAGAAGGACCATGGCTCGAGATCGTCCACCGTTTAGATATCATAAATTTATCTTTGTGCAACATGATGTATTAAAATTGATTGAGGATACAAGATGTGGCATAACCAACCAACTGTGTTTTAATTGAATTGGGTTCCAATGCATCAATATACAATTCTAATTATGGCTCTGATGATTATGTTGGCGGTCTTTGCTTTTCAAATGTTTTCTACTTACGGATTTATGGGATTTGAATTCCAATAGTAAAATAAATTAAGGCTCATAATACATTGAAAAAAAAGCTTTTTATTACAGGGGCAGGCGTTAGCAAAAGTAGCGGTATTCCAACATTTCGAGGCGCTGATGGATTTTGGACAATAGGAAGTTCGAACTTTACCCCTCAAGAAATGGCAACTAGGAAAATGTACTGTGAAAACCCTTCTGAGTTTCTACTTTGGTATTATAAAAGGTTTGCAACCTATCGTCACATCCTACCTAACGAGGTTCATTTTTGGCTAGCTGATAAAGATCTTATAACGCAAAATATTGATGGCTTGGACGGTAAAGCAGGTAATACTCGGTATATCCCAATTCATGGGCGTTTAGACAAGGTTACAGTTTTTCATAATCAAGATGATATTATCCCAATAGAAGAAGCGCCTTGGGATATCATTGCTAACGAAAAAATTGATTTAAACGATAACTTGAAATTAAAGAGGCTTTTGCTGGAATTGTTTAAAATAAAAGGACAACCTGAGCATGGGCACTCACTTAAGCCATTTGTCCTTTTATTTGATGAATACTACACAGATTTATATCGAATGAGCGAAGCTGAGCGAGCAATGCAGTTTGCAGATTGCGTTGTTTTCATGGGTACATCATTCAGTGTAAATATTACATCAATTGCTCTTCGTTATGCTCTCAGCAATAATGCCAAAATTGAGATAGTTGACCCTAATCCCATCGATCTTAATATTAGTGGTATTAAATATCATAAAATGACTGCAAGTGAGTATGTTTCAAAACTTAATGTCGTTTAATTTAACAGCCTAAAATATAAAACTCTTAAGCTTACAGTCGAAATAAATCCATTCTAGGCATTAAGCCTAAAAGGTGTTTGCTATATTCGTGCTCCGGGTGGTCAAATAGCTTATCTGTTTCTGCAATTTCACAAATTTTACCATTTTGCATTACAGCTACCCGATCACACATTTGCCTGATTACTGGTAAATCATGTGAAATAAATAGCATGGTTAGGCTTAGTTCTTCCTGTAAATCTTTTAATAGATTCAATATATTAGCTTGAACTGAAACATCTAGTGCTGAAGTTGGCTCATCACAAATGAGAATTTCAGGTCTTGATGCCAGCGCTCTTGCAATGGAAATTCTTTGTCGTTGACCACCAGAAAATTCATGTGGATATTTTTTTAGTGAAGTGATGGGCATGCCAACAAAAGAGATTAAATCCCGGACCACTTTTAATGTTTCGTTTGAATTCCCAGTTGATCGATGAAAACGAATTGGTTCTGATATTATATCCTCAACGGTCATTCTTGAATTTAAAGAAGAATAGGGGTCTTGGAAGATCATTTGCATTTTTCTTCTAATTAAAGAAGTTTTTGTTTTTTGAGTTTTCTGTAAAACATTGTGGCCAAATATATTTATGTCACCTGCTTTTGGTGTATATAAACCCGCAATTAGTCGCGCGAGTGTACTTTTCCCGGAACCACTTTCCCCGACTAATCCAAAGCTTTCGCCTGTCTTTATCTCAATCGACACATCATCAACAGCTTTCAATGAAATACGGTTTTTTCGAAATAAGGCCTGCCGAATAGAAAATTCAATTGATAAATTTTTAACTGAAACAGCTGTATTGTGGGTTTCGGAGGATTTATTTTTTGAAAGCCAGTGGTCACTTACATTTTCTAGAGTGACTTTTTCCTCAGATCCATCGATATAGTCAACAACAGTGAAGCGATGCAGCTTTTGATCACCACTGGGTACTGCGGATATTAAACTTTTTGTATATTCATGCTTTGGTTTTTGAAGAACTTGTTTTACCTCTCCTTCTTCTACTAATTGGCCATTGTACATTACTGCTACGCGATCAGCGATTTCGGCAATGACACCTATATCGTGAGTAACAATAATGACCCCTAAATTGCGTTGCTTACACAATGATTTTATTAAATCCAAAATTTGTTTTTGGATCGATACATCGAGTGCAGTCGTTGGTTCATCAGCAATAATTAAATCGGGATCACCAGCCAGTGCCAAAGCGATGACAACACGTTGGCGCATTCCACCTGAAAACTGATGAGGGTAGGCGTCTAATCGTGGTTCCGGATTAGGAATACCGACGGAATCAAGTAGCTCAATTGATTTTTCTCGAGCAGAGGATCCAGAAATTTTTAAAGTTTCTATAAGTGTCTCGGATAACTGTTTGCCAATGGTCATCAGCGGGTTTAGTGAGGTTTGAGGATCTTGAAAAATAGTACCTATTTTTGCTCCTCTTATCTTTCTCATTTCCTCGTTGGACAGTTGATCTATCCGACTTCCGTCAAAAATAATTTCTCCACCAGAGATATAACCGGGGGGTTCTAAAAGGTTGATAACCGAGTTGCCTACAGTTGACTTCCCTGCGCCGCTTTCACCCACTAAACCAAGAACTTCACCCTTGGCGACTGTAATGGATACATTATTGACCGCCGCGACTTGTCCTCTCCGTGATGGGAAGTCTACACTTAAGTTATTTATTTGAAGAAGATTGTTCATCGTAACTTTGGATTAAGTGCATCTCGCATCCAATCCCCCAGTAAATTTACAGAAAATACTAATATTATAAGAGCTATAGCTGGAAAAAAAGTAATCCACCAAAGTCCTGAGAAGAGGAATTCATTTCCTACTCTTATAAGTGTGCCCAGTGAAGGTGTGGTCGGCGGTATGCCCTGCCCAAGAAAGCTTAAAGTTGCCTCGGCAATTATGGCAAGGGCTAGACCAATCGTGGCTATCACCAAAACAGGGCGAAGTGTATTAGGTAAAATATGTCGCAGGATAATTGTAAATTTTGGCAATCCAATAAGCTTAGCTGCCTGAACATATTCCTTTTCAGCTTCCACAAGGGTGGCTCCTCGTGCAACACGTGCAAATTGAGGCCAATCAGTAAGCCCAATGGCAACAATCACAACATA
Source organism: Paracoccaceae bacterium (assembly GCA_045564975.1). GTDB lineage: Bacteria > Pseudomonadota > Alphaproteobacteria > Rhodobacterales > Rhodobacteraceae > Salinivivens. The sequence continues at coordinate 82,559 of JBJLGF010000053.1, read as the reverse complement.
AATTGCAAACTCTTCGCGTAATTCTAGGGGCAGGGCGGCTCTGCCAATTCCATTAATGAGTATCGCCACCAAAATCCCAGGGATAGTAAGCTGTACATCTGCTATGCGCATAATAATCGTATCTGTTAAGCCCCCAAAATACCCTGAAATCACGCCTAATGTTACTCCTAATAACATTCCTAAAAATACGGCAGCTATACCAACAAGAATTGAAATTCTTCCGCCGTAAAGAATGGTCGACAGCATGTCACGTCCTTGATTGTCTGTTCCAAGAAGGTATGCTGATGACCCGCCATCTGTCCAAGCTGGAGGAAGTTTTCCATCCCATAGTGAAATTTGTGCAGGATCAAATGGATTATATGGTGCAATTAAAGGTGCTGCAAAGGCAGCGGTAATTGCTATGAGAGTGATGCTCGCGGCTATAATAGCTCCAGGTGTCGTAAAAAAAGAGTAAACAATGTCATTGTCTAAAAAACGCTGCCAACGAGACTTTGAGTGATCAGTTTTAGCCAAGTTATGAACCCCCACGTCGTATTCTGGGGTCGACAACAAAGTAAAGAATATCAACAATGAGGTTTATCACAACGAAAAGCAAAGCTACAAATATCAAATAGGCAGCCATGATAGGAACGTCGACAAAGTCAACTGCCTGAATAAACATTAAGCCTGTTCCCGGCCACTGGAAAACTGTTTCGGTGATGACGGAATAAGCTATCAGGCCACCGATATTTAAACCAATAATTGTTATCACGGGAACAAGTGTATTGCGGAGAGCATGACCAAAATGAATAGCCCTGTTTGCTAAACCTCGAGCTCTGGCAAACTTTATATAATCTGATCTCATTACTTCTAACATTTCCGCTCTAACCAGTCTCAAAATCATTGTAAGCTGGAAAAGAGATAAGGTGACTGCCGGTAAAATTATTGAGCGCCATCCATCGACAGTTAAGAGGGATGTCTTCCACCCACCAAGCTCAATTACTCCTGCCCGGCCAGAGGAGGGGAGCCACCTCAGATAAACCGCAAAAAGATAAATTAGACCTATACCAATAATAAAAGTCGGGAGGCTTACACCTATTAGACTAACGCTCATTATTATCTTACTGACCCATGAATAACGTCGGATACCTGTAAAAACGCCAAGAACGATCCCTATGAATACAGCAATGATAGCAGAAGCAAAAACCAACTCTAGAGTAGCTGGTAACTTTTCCAATATTAATTGACTGACGGGCTGTTTAATCCGGTAGGACAGACCAAAGTCACCTTGTGCAACATTAACCATAAACCTCTGATATTGAACTAAAATAGGGTCATCTAATCCAAGCTGTTGTCTGATCTCAATTCTTTGCTCTCTGGTTGCATCTTGACCAACCATATTATTTACTGGATCGCCGACAAAATTGAACAAAGAAAAGCTTATGGCCGACACAACTGCCATAACCAAAAGCGCCTGAGCTAACCGGTTAACTATAAAATAAAACATGAAACCTGCTAATTTGGGACGCCATCATAATGGCGCCCCGTACTGTTATAATTTTATTTGAAAACTACGTATTTCGGTCTCAAATGATCGTCTGCAGCAATTGGAACGTCAACATTGTCTTTCATGCTCCAGCCAAGTACTTGGTGGTGAATAGGCAAATAAGGCATTTCCTTTTTAATTATATGCCAAGCCTCATCAATGAGAGCTGTACGCTTGGGAATATCAGTTTCAGTTTCAATTAGCTTGGTTATTTCATTTACCCGAGCGTTATTGTAACCAATACCGTTCCATGATCCTTCTCCGTCAAAGAGATAAGTGAACACATAGTGACTATCCAACGTAGACACACCCCATCCTAACATATAAAAGTCAGAAATTCTTTTTTGGATCTTGGGAAAGTGCTGTGCTTTTGGTATGGCGTCTAGGTTTACTTTAACTCCAATTTTCGCCAACATTGCTACTGCAGCTTGGCAGATCTTCTCGTCATTATTATAACGATTGTTGGGGCAATCAAGTTGAACTTCGAAGCCATCCGCATAACCAGCTTCCGCCATTAAGCTTTTGGCCTTGTCTAAATCAAAGCCATACTGCTTATCTAGTTCAGGTGTGTTACCCAAAACGCCTGGCGGTGTAATTATACCAGTAGGAAATGACAATCCATCCATAACAACTCGTTGAATGGCGTCTTTATCTACGGCAAGATTGAAGGCTTCTCGGACCCTAATGTCTCGGAATGGATTTGCACCTTTAATGTTTGAACTTCTCAGCTCATCGACGCTTTGGTCCATACCGAAAAATATAGAACGAACTTGTGCTACAGTTTTTGTTGTTAGGCCATCTGTCGCTTCAATTCGTTTTAAATCCTGCAAAGGAGCATCTAATACAAAGTCAACTTCACCAGATAGTAATGCAGCGACACGGGTTGCAGCATTTTTAATGGGTCTGTATTCTATGCGATCGACGTTACCAGGAAACATAGAGTCGCCCCACCAATTTGGGTTCCGATTAAGTACTGAAAGCTCTTCTGGCGCTCTGCTCATTAGCATGAACGGCCCAGTTCCATTAGAATTTCGTACTGAAAATGTTTCTTCTTCTGCAGCAAAATCCTGTGGTCTTTCCACTCCATTAGTTTTTGCCCAACCACTATCCATGATGTACACATTCGTAAGCGTGTTTGGCAGAATTGGATTTGCTCCATCAGTAACGAGTTTCACAGTATAGTCGTCAATCACTTCAATTTTTGAAACAGTTTTTACTTGCTCTTTGTAATCCGAGGATTCTTCAAGCGCTCTATTGAAAGAAAAAACTACGTCTTCTGCTGTGAAATCGGCGCCGTCGTGGAATGTTACTCCTTGACGAAGTTTGAACGTCCACCCATCCGGTGAAGCTGTCCAGCTTTCTGCCAATTCTGGTACAAGGTTCATTTCAATATCACGAGCAACGAGTGCTTCATAAATTTGTCCATTGAATGCGATTGTTGGGCTCTCATTTTGCGAATGAGGATCCATTGTCAAAGCATCGCCTTGACTTGTCCAGCGAAGGACATTTTCAGCATTTGCTGCTGTTGCCATTATCAGGGCAACTGAGGACAGCTTTGCTAGTTTGCAAAAATTCATATCTACCTCCTAAATATTATCACCATATGAGGCTAGGCTTGTTACGATTTAGTGTCTATAGTTTTTTTATAAATATTTTATTTATTTGCAAAAAAATAGGTTTTGTATGGCTTCACCGGACCAGGCATTAGAAAATTCAAATAAATGGTTTACTGACGGAAAGTTTTTTGACAAATTAAGCAGTCTGGTAAATATCGTCACTGACAGTAAAAATGCTGTATCTGTAGAGGATTTGACTAGCTACTACACTGACGGACTTTGGGATATTTTAACGGAACTAGGTCTTCAAACAGAAATAATTGATAACCCCATTAAAGACGGTCCTCCTTTTCTTATTGGAAAGAGAATAGAGTCATCAGAATTAAAAACAATTCTACTATATGGGCATGGTGATACAGTCCCGTTGCAAGAAGGGCAGTGGTTTGAAGAAATTATTCCAAATGAATTGAAAATTATTGATGATAAAATTTACGGCAGAGGTGTTGCTGATAACAAAGGTCAGCATCTTATAAATTTACTAGCCCTACTTTCAGTTTTAAAAATCCGCAAAAAGCTTGGATTTAATCTAAAGATTGTTTTTGAGATGGGTGAAGAAATTGGTTCTCCTGGACTATTTGATCTTTGTGAACAGTATAAGGACTATTTTAAATCTGATGTTTTAATTGCTTCGGACGGTCCAAGAGTAGCGGTTGATGTGCCAACTGTCTTCCTTGGTTCGAGGGGAGCAATAAATTTTGAGCTTGAAGCTAAATACCGCGAAGGTGCCCATCACTCAGGAAATTGGGGTGGAATTTTAAGAGATCCCGGTGTCCGGCTCTCACATGCACTGAGTATCATTACGGATAAATATGGAAAAATTTTAATTGAACATTGGAAGCCAACCTCTCTTTCAGCAGAAGTTCGTGACAGGTTGCATTCACTACCTGCCACTATTTCTGAGACCCTTGAAATTGACGAAAATTGGGGAGAGCCGGGTTTGTCTCCAAATGAAAAGCTGTTTGGTTGGAACTCTTTTTCTGTTCTTGCTTTGAGGTCTGGCAATATTGATATGCCGGTGAATGCAATTCAACCATCAGCAAAAGCACTATGTCAGCTTAGATTTGTTGTGGGAACTGATACAAATGAAGTCATTTCATCTTTGAGGGAGCATCTTGATCAAAATGGGTTTAACGATATTAAAATTATTACTGAAAATGCTATTAATTTCGAAGCCTCAAGAACTAATTTGGATAATATTTGGTTGAAAAAAGTTGAGCATATCATGGAGAAATTTCATCGAGGTAAAATTCATGTCATACCAAACTTAGCGGGTTCTCTTCCAAATAATTGCTTTACTGATATTTTGGGCATCCCAACCATTTGGGTACCACATTCATACAAGGAGTGCTCACAGCATGCTCCTAACGAACATGTGCCAATTGAATTGCTTCAGAATTCTCTTTTATTAATGACAGATTTATACTGGAATTTGGGAAATGATGACTAGAAAAATATTATTTATCAATGATTAATAACCTTTAATTCTCGTGAAATTTTTGATAATATCTTCGGTCCGTTATCTCCTAGAATAACAATCTCTTCTAGTCTAACACCAAATTTGTCTGGCATATAAATTCCAGGTTCAATTGAGAAAACCATTCCTGGCTCTAAAATAGTTTCCGAAGTAGATGTTATAAATGGTGGTTCATGAATTTCACTGCCTAATCCATGGCCAGTTCTATGAACAAAATATTTTCCAAAACCTGCTTTTTCAATAACGTCTCGAGCTGCTTTATCTACATTTTTGCAAATTTGACCAGGCATGGCTACTGCCAAAGCTGCACAAACTGCATCCTCAACGATTTGATGTATCAAAGCATATTCTTTAGGCGGGGATCCAATACTGGACATTCGGGTTATATCTGATGCGTAGCCTTCAAATTTTCCACCTAGATCAATTACGATTACATCGCCCTCCTGTAATTCCCTCGATCCTGTTTGATGGTGGGGGAAGGCACTGTTTGAACCAGAAGCGACAATAGAAAACTGAGGCAGTGCTCCTTGATCAGAAAAACTATTTTGTATGACTGAGGCTATATCTTCTTCTGTCATTCCTGGTTTTATTATGTCCCAGGCTTTTTGCATTGCCAGATCGGCTTGATGCGCATTTATCTCCAAAACCTTTTGTTCAGCAGCATCTTTTTGCATTCTTAGCGCACCAATAGTTGATGCCGTAAATAATCTATTTGAATTTAATAGTTTATCTTGAACGAGCGCTGCATGATCTGCACGCATGGTATCATCGATAACTAAGGTTCTATAAGAGAAACCTTTAAGATCATTAAGTACTTCATCAATAGCTGTTAAAGGGCCAGATGCATCTGACCAATTATAAAACTCAATGTCAGTATGCTGTCTCGCGCTCTCTGCCTCAAGTTCGGGCATTAAAAATGCTGAACCGGAAAGTGTTAAAAAAAATAATAGTGGACGCTCATCAGCATGAGGGTTTACTCCAAGAAGCCAATTCAGATTTGCGCCTGGTGACAAGACGATTAAATCGACATTTTGTTCCTTCATTTTTGTGCGTAATTTATCTATTTTGTTCATTTTAACCTTCTATACAAAAATTTTTTTAATGAATTAGTAACCCGCGGCCTGACCATCCTTTCGGGGATCTGAACCGGCAATAAAAAAATTATTTCCTAAATTTTTTATAATCTGAGCCCCACCAAAACCAAAGTTATTATCATAATTTTCAATTTTAATAACGTGACCCATATCGCTTAAGGTATTTATGATCTTGGTTGGCATAGAGCTCTCAACGGCCACCTGTTTTCCTTCATCAAAACGCCAACGTGGCGCATCAATAGCTGTCTGTGGGTCTTGTCCCCAGAGCTCCGTTCTGAGGATTAATTGTACGTGACCCTGAGCTTGCATAGGCCCGCCCATCACGCCAAAACTCATACTCGGTTGACCATCTCGCATCAAAAATCCTGGAATTATAGTATGGAATGGTCTTTTTTTAGGCCCCACAACATTCACTGACCTTGGGTTTAATGAAAAACCTGCTCCACGATTTTGCAAATGTATTCCTGTTTCGGGGATGCAAATTCCTGAACCAAAACCTGCATAATTAGACTGTATAAATGATATCATGCGCCCCGATTTATCAGCTGCTGTGATATAAACTGTTCCACCATTAGTTGGTGTTCCAGACTTAAAATCCTTTGACTGTCGGGGATCTATTAGTTGGGATCTTTGCTCGAGATAACTATCTCGCAAAAGCCTGTCCGCGGTAACATCATTCATGCTTGAAGGATCTGAAACATAATTGTTCACATCGGCTAAGCTCAACTTTATAGCTTCAATTTGCAAATGGATGGCTAATGGGTCGTCGGGAGATAGCTTATGGACATCGGTACAACGTAATATTCCAAGCGCTATTAAGGCGGCTATGCCTTGACTGTTGGGTGGAATTTCATGAAGTTCAAAATCATATAATTGTTTGGAAATAGTTCCACACCATTCGTTTTTATGTTGTTCCATGTCTGTTATTTTAAGAACTGCATTATTTTGGATTGCACAACGCTCAATTGCCTCGGCTAGCTCACCTTCATAAAAAGCTTTGCATTTAGTCTCAGCAATTAGTTTGAGTGATTTTCCAAGGTTTCGATTAATGAAAATCTCACCTGCTTTTGGAGCTTTGTTATTTCGCATAAAGTTTTCTGCAAAACCAATTTCATTTTTTAACTCTTGAGCGCCAATTTTCCATACTTTTGAAATAATAGGCGAGACTGCAAATCCGTCGTTTGCGTATTTAATTGCAGGTCCAAATAGGGCTTCAAACGGAAGATCACCAAATCTTTCAGAGAGTGAAAGCCAACTAGAAACAGCTCCAGGAACGGTAACACTTTCCCACCCTCTAAAAGGCATTGTTTTAAAATTTGCAAATCGCTCATAATGCCAATCAGCTGGAGATCGGCCGGAAGCGTTTAGACCATGAAGACTTTTCCCATCCCAAATTATTGCAAATGCATCAGAACCCAGACCACAACCAGTGGGTTCAACCACAGTGAGCGTTATCGCTGAAGCGATCGCGGCGTCTATGGCATTCCCACCTTGGGCTATCATGTTTAACCCCGCCTGCGATGCAAGTGGATGACTTGTTGAAACAATGTTTTGTGCAAGGACCGGCGAACGCCGGGAGGCATAACTTGGCTGAGTGGGTAAATTAAGGTTCTTCATATTATACGTTGGTAAGCTTCAATTTCACTTTATGATAGACTGCCCATTACTGATAAATAAAAAGCAGCCTTAAATTTATGCGTAAATAATATCGCTCATATTGAACATGATAATTAGGTGAAAAACTAATAAAATCGCGGGAACAAGATAACCCTCTGCACTGGCTTTCACACCGTCTATTTCTGCCCAGGGCCCCTTAACCGTCGTATATCCAAAAATAAGGAACAAAAAAGATTGAATAGTACCAAAAGCAAATACTGCCCAGGCTCCCGTTGGACTTGTGAGTATTAAAATGAAATACATAATCGCCTGAGTTATTGTGTAAGTTCCAGTCAATTTAACCATAAATCCAGAAGCTGCGCCTAATCCATATTGCTCTATAAAGGCATCACTGGCGAAAAGGCATCGATATCCATAATAAAGTGCCATTACTGCTGGTAATAAAACTGCTAAGAAATTAATTACTCCACCAAAATTCTCTATCATATTTTCTCCTCATTGCATTAATGATGATAGCGAACAGTATCTCCCTTTTTAATTCAACAAAAAAGTTAGTATTTAAGAGATTGTCGTTTTCGGTTTTGATAGGATTTTTTTTAAAGACAATGAAGGGATCATATACGGAACTTGAGACTTGTAGTTGGTAAATTTATCACCAAACCTTTTTTCAAACCTTTTTTCTTTAAATATTGGAGCAACAACACAGTAAATCGTAAAAACTACCGCAATTAATAACTGATCGAGGGTCCAATTGGGAGTTGTCCACGTAGTGAGGGCAAAGGATGCGTAAATTGGTTGTCTAATAAATTTAAACAATCCAAACGTTGGTAGCTCTGGAAATTTAAGAGCTTTGTTTTGCGCAAGTGACATCCAACCAAGTGCACCAGACTGTAACTCTGCGCCAGCATCAATGCTTGCCCAAATCAGCAGTAACCAAGAGGAACCGTAAAGCGTGCACATCAAAAAATACGATGCTCCTGACGCTTCCCAAATTATAATTTGTGTGGGCGTCCAGCAAAAGAATAACAAAAATAATTGTATAGAGGCGATTATCGCAAATATGGTTGGAGTTAGTGTCTTTGAATATTGTTTTGGTGAAAAGTATAGTAGGTATTTTTTTCCTATACTGGATAATAAAAAAGAATGAGCAATGGGAAACTGAAGTAATAAAAGTAAATTTAAAAAGTATGAATACGGGGCGAGTATTTTCCCAAATGATTGAGACATTCCAAAAAACATCGCCACTAGCATTGTTACTACTGAAACTGTAAATATCAAATGGCACAAAAGGCCGTATAGAAAGGCGAACATCCATCGCTTTGAAAATTGAAACGATAAAAACGTGTTATAAGCCAACGTCATTAATTCGGCTAAAGGGTCAATAATAGATCTTTTCATGAACTAAATTTAGAGTTTGATATCCATATACAATTGAGGCAGTAGGTCGCATTTAGCAAAGCGTAAAAATTAAAAACGAAAACAATAAAATGTTTTAGCGGGTTTGCTATTTTGATTTTAAAATACTGAGCACTATTTATTTTATAAAAAGAAGGGTACGCGATCTTTGTTTATTCATTTTAATTTTAGTCTTGGGACAAATGCATAGCTAATTTTTTGGAGGTTTATGGTGTCGGAAGAAAAAGAAACAGTATTTGATTGGTACCGCATTATCACGCTTATGGAGAAAACTCTCCTGGTCGTAATTGCTTTTTTGACCACATACGCAGTTGTCGTTGAAATATTTATGGTAGTTTCTGTGCGAGCAGTAAAACTAACTGATTTGTTACTTTTGTTTATCTATGCAGAGGTATTAGGCATGGTCGCTGCATTCTACAAATTTAGAAAAATTCCGATCACAGTTCCAATATTCATAGCTATTACGGCTCTTTGTCGTTTAATTATTCTACAGGGAAAAGGTATCAATACTATTGATTTGCTTTATGAAAGTGGTGCAATTCTTTTACTTGCACTTGCTGCTCTCGCTATAAGATGGAATTTGGTTAATCTGATAAGGCCAAAAGACACTAAAGAGTAGAATGTTTAAACTGTTGTAGTACAATCGCAAATTAGAGCTGTATGTGAAAGGTCATTACATGATTAAACTTTCCGGTGGGTGTCTATGTGGGAGCATTCGCTATAAGATTTTGAAAGAACCGCTTTTGGCATATACTTGCCACTGTCGCTTCTGTCAGAAGGATACTGGTACTGCTTGTCGTTCTGCACTTTCTATACTTAACGAGAATGTTGAGCTTTCGGGTAAGGAGTTTAGCGTATACACCTATAAAAGTATCGAACATGGTCGAGAATTGTATAAAAACTTCTGTCCTGATTGTGGAACAACAATTTCGCTTAAAACTGAAAGATTTCCAGAACGACAAGTAATAATGATTGGAACGCTTGATGACCCATCTCAAATCGCTTTAAACACGCATATGTTTGTGGAAGAAGCCTTTGATTGGATTGAATTTCCAAAAGAGCATATAGCTTACTCAAAACACAGAATTAACGAGGATGGGACGCCGGCGACTCCAATTAACCAATAAAGATCAATTTTGACTTTTTATCAGATTGTGTATCGGTCTGCTGAAAAGAAATCTATTGTAAGCATCGATCGGGAAATTATCGAAAACTTTGATAAGTAAAAAGGTGAGAGCAAATACAAATAGGCCTCTTATTAAGAGAATAGTGAATAACGACGGTCCTATTAGCATTAATATTGTTGTATCCTCGATAAGTGAGTGAAACAAATTTATAAAAATAAGTGCGCCTACTGCTGAACGTGGCGCTACTAATCCTTGCTTAACGTCTTTTATCATTAATCCTCCACCGAAACCGAGCCCCAAAGTCAATCCCACAACAACAATTGTTGATGCACTCTGACCTATATTTAGTATTTTTAAAAAGGGACTGAGACAAATTCGGATTATTTTTTCAATTCCGATTAGACGTAGAATTTCCAAAAAAGTTATTAAAATAATAATTACAATCTGAATAAATATCAGCCCCTTAATTTGATCGAAAACCCACTGTTGAAGGGTCGGTGTAGAGGTCATTTCAGGTAAATTAAGAACCGCGATTTGATCAAAAAGTTCAAAAGTTGAAAAAACAAAGTTTAGCAGAGTACAAAATAAAATACCTGCCAAAATCCTTATAATAATAGTTGCTCCAGCGGATAGACCGGCTTGGCGTGAAATTGCGGCCTCAATAATGACTGAATGAGTAAACAAAATAAAAGATGCCAAAATTGTTGTTTGTCCGACTGTTAATTCTTCAATTCCTGGAGTTGAGGCGAGTACTATTATTCCTGCATAAGGGTTGGTTAACATTGTCGTCGTAATAGCTAGGGCCATTTCTGCTGGAAGGCCCATCATCGTCATTATTGGAGCGAAAAGATTGGTTAAAATTTCCACTAACCCATAAATTTCTGCAATCTTAACCAAGATTAAAGTTGGGATCATGATTTTGAATAGCTCGAAAGACACTACGTAAATGTCACTTACTACTTTTTTAAAAAATTGCACCAAAAAAACTTACCCTTTTCTCAGAATTTCTCTTTATATTTTTTATTTTTGTACGCAACAAATATTTACCAATTAAATCCACTTTGTGATAGGATCTCAATCTGCTTATAGAGAGTATTTATTGAACAATTTTATCGTGGACACTTGACTAAATCATAAATAAATTCATTTTCGCTTTAGGAGAAATTTTATAGAAGACAATGAACATAAGAAAAATATCCCCAAATTAAATACACATCTGAATAGCAACTATTTTTGTCTAGTGCTTTTAACTTTCTGTATTGGACTGGGGTGTTTTATAAGATATCGAAAAGTCCGCTCTATCTGATCTTGCAATAAAAATTATCAAAATTATGCAAATGGGAGAAAATAAATGCCTGACGTTAAAATGACCGTTAATGGGAAATCAGTGTCTGGCTCTGTCGAATGTCGAACCTTGCTTGTGGATTTTATTCGTAATGATTTGCAATTAACGGGTACTCATGTTGGCTGTGATACAAGCCAATGCGGAGCTTGTGCTATTCACGTCGATGGAAAACTCGTCAAAGCTTGTACAATGTTTGCGTTAGAGGCAAATGAAAGCGTAGTGTCGACGATTGAAGGACAGGCTAACAATGACGGTTCTTTGAATTTTATACAGCAGGCCTTTAAGGATCATCATGGGCTTCAATGCGGGTTTTGCACTCCTGGAATGGTTATGGCTGCTACGGATTTATTAAAAACAAACTCTAAGCCGTCTGAGCTCGAAATTAGAGAGCATTTAGAAGGAAACATATGTAGATGCACAGGATACCACAATATTGTTAAGGCTATTTTGGCGGCATCTGGCCAAGATACTTCGAGTATTGCAGCGGAATAGTCAAATTGTAGGTTTAAATGTATAACTTCGAATTCAAACAACCCAAAACTATTTCCGAGGCATTAACTGCTCTTAAGTCTGATGAGGCTCAAGCCCTAGCAGGTGGTCAAACTCTGATACCAACAATGAAGCAACGTCTCGCTAGCCCTTCAACACTTGTTAGCTTATCAGGCATATCGGAAATGAAGGGCATTTGTAAAAATGATAATGGAAGTATATCCATAGGTGGGGGAACGACGCACGCCGATGTTGCTAATAACCCAAATATATTCCCGGGTCTCGTTACTTTAGCTGAAAATATAGGTGACGCTGCAGTTCGCAATCGAGGAACAATAGGAGGATCTTTGGCTAATAATGATCCTGCTGCCTGTTATCCCGCTGCTGCCTTAAGTGCTGGTGCAACTATTATAACAGACACTCGCGAGATTTCTTCTGATGATTTTTTTCAAGGGATGTTTGAGACGGCCTTAGAGGAAGGTGAAATTATTCTTTCTGTGCGATTTCCAGTTCCAGCTTTGTCATCATATCAGAAATTTGTTCAGCCTGCCTCCAGGTTCGCTATGGTTGGTGTATTTTTGTCAAATTTTGGTAATGGAACCAGGGTAGCTGTTACTGGTGCATCGGAGGAAGGCGTTTATCGCTGGAGTGAAGCAGAAGTAGCACTTAATGACGACTTTTCTGAAGCAGCTCTTAATGATCTTTCAATAGAGTCGGAAGGCATGATAAGTGATATTCATGCGTCTAAAGAATATCGAGCTCACTTGGTTAAGGTTATGACAAAGCGCGCTGTCACTGACGCATCTTAAAAAAAAATAAATTAATTTTAAAAGATCCAGAATTAGGGCTTTTTTTATTTTTCTAAAAGATTACAAGTCGTAAATTGACTAAGCTTTTATCTGTCGGGGTATTTCATGGTAAATTCTTTTGCTAGTTATCCAAGTTTGTCTGGTAAAAATATTCTTATTACTGGAGGTGCGTCTGGTATTGGGAAGGAGATTGTAAAAGGTTTTGCTGAACAGAGGGCTAATGTTGCATTTTTAGATTTGAATAATGAAGCTGGAGAGCGCCTTTCCCGCGATATTGGGGAAAATGTTTTTTTTGAAAAATGCGATTTAAAAGAAGTTAAAAATTTAAAATCATCAATTGAAAAACTCAGAGCTCAAATTGGGTTATTTGATGTTTTGGTAAATAATGCTGCTCATGACGATCGACATAGCTGGCAAGAAGTAACAGAAGACTATTGGGATGAACGATTTGCTTCTAACTTAAGGCATCAATTTTTTACAATCCAATCTATTGCGAAAGATATGATCCAAAAGGGAGGAGGGTCTATTGTAAACATTGGTTCAAATTCATGGATGGAGGCGGTTGGAAATTTTCCTGCATATGCGACTGCAAAATCTGCGGTCCATGGATTAACCAGAACATTAGCACGTGATTTGGGTAAACATAGAATTAGGGTAAATACAGTCGTGCCAGGCTGGATTATGACAGATCGACAAAAGGAACTATGGGTGACGCCCGAGGGTTTAGAAAATCAACATAAAAGACAATGTTTACCTGATTTAATTGAACCTGTTTATGTTGCTCGTATGGTTCTGTTTTTAGCATCAGATGATGCAGCGATGTGTACGGCTAATAATTATATGGTTGAAGCTGGATCTATATAGTGCTTTTGACTGCTGCAACTTATACACAATGGTCTGATTATTGATTGCTTTATTAAATATTTTCGAAATTGTTGCTCCTGTTTTTATTTTAACAGCTATGGGTTATTTTTGGATAAAAATTGGTTTTGAGTATCCTGTCGATTTTATAACTCAATTTTCTACAACTTTGGCTGTGCCATGTTTAGTTTTTACGGCACTTATGAAGACAGAAATCCAATCCAATGATTTTATTGATGTTCTTGTGGCGGCTATTATTGGTTATATTTTCCTAGCTATTATTGCGTTTGCATTTGTTAAAATTTTTAATCTTGGACAGCGAACCTATCTTATGCCTTTAATTGTTGGTAATACTGGTAATTTAGGTTTTCCACTTTGTCTTTTTGCTTTTGGTGATCCAGGATTTGGCTATGCTATAGTTGTATTTGCGTTAACAAGTATTGTTGCCTTTACTATTGGTATCAGGGTTGTTGCCGGAGAAGGCTCACCTATGCAGATACTCAAGGAACCATTGGTTATGGGTACAATTCTCGGTCTTATTTTTATGTGGCAAGGTTGGGAAACGCCAGATTTTTTGACTAGTTCCTTAGAATTGATAGGACAAATGGCTATACCAATGATGTTAATTACATTAGGCGTAGCTGTTGCTAGATTAGAAATAACTTATGTAAAAAAATCTTTTTTAATTAGTTTGTGTAAAATTTTCTTTGGTATCACTGCCGCTGTATTGGTAGGTTTTATCTTTGATTTACCAAAATTGGCAATTTCTGTACTCATCTTGCAATTTTCAATGCCGGTTGCTGTTACTTCCTATCTTTTGGCCGAAAAATATGGAGCTGATGCGAATGCAGTTGCGGGCCTAGTCGTTGTTTCAACATTAATTACTGTTGGAATTTCTCCAATTTTAATCGCTTTTCTTATTACTTAATCTATCCGATAAACAAATTTGGAAATTTAGATTTATTTGAGGTAACATTATTTCTGATTTCTTCCCACTTTTTGTTTTTGTCTTTGTCGGATTGTTCACACCGGGTCCAAATATAATTCTACTGACTATTTCAGGCTTAAAATTTGGACTTAAAGAAACGTATCCCCATCTGCTAGGTGTTGTAATTGGTACTGGATTTTTGGCTGCAATTTCATCGCTCGGAGTGAACACCATAATCCTAATGGCGCCAATATTAGAACTTATCCTTAAAGTAGTTTCTATTACTTGGATTACATATCTCGCCCTGCAGTTACTTATCAAAGATTATATTGAAAACGGAGAGAGTAAATCTAGGCCATTTAAATTTTCTGAGGCAGTATTATTTCAATTGATCAATCCTAAACTTTGGGCGCTTACGCTGTCAGCAACAGCTGGATTTAATTTAGATGGTTCTTTTTTCTCTAAGACGTTATTTTACTTTATTTTATTTGCTACTGTTAATTTTATGGTTTGCTCTTTTTGGCTTGTATTTGGAAGCTACGTTTCCAAATACTTAAAAAAGAAAATAATCTGGCGTTGTTTTATGTATCTAATGTCTTTATTTTTAATGTTCAGCGGATATTTGATTTTGATACAATAACGATACAAACTGACAGCACTTTGAATAATTGGGGCGGAAAAAATGGAAAAAATTGCACTAATTAGCGGTGGTGCTAGAGGAATTGGACGCGCTGCAGCTGAAATCTTCATTGAGCAAGGTTTTAAGGTCATTATTCTTGACCGGGACAGAGAAGAACTTAACAAGACTTGCAAGCAAATTGTTGGTGCTATCCCTTTCAATTATGATGTTTCTGATCAAAATTCCATGAAAGAGATTAGTTCCCGGGTCGATAGTGAATTTGGAAGATTAGATTGTTTGGTAAATAACGCAGGGATCGCTGACTTTGGTCCTATCGAGGAGTGTGATAGCAAAAAATGGCGCACTGTCATGGAAACGAATTTAGACGGAGTTTTCTATTTATCACAATCTTTAATTCCTCAGTTAAAAAAGACAAAGGGAAGTATAGTTAATATAGCATCTATTTCTGGCTTACGAGGATCTACCCTTCGAGTTGCTTATGGGACTTCTAAAGCTGCTGTTATTCAACTAACTAAGCAACAGGCTTGCGAATTGGGAGAGTACGGGATTCGAGTAAATACTGTTGCCCCTGGGCCAGTAAAAACAAAGTTATCCATTGCGGTCCACTCACCCCAAATCATAAAAGCATATCATGATGCTATTCCTCTAAATAGGTATGGTTCCGAACGAGAAATTGGGGAAGTTATTTTTTTTCTTTCTTCACCCAAAGCGTCATTTGTGACAGGTCAAACTGTTTCTGTAGATGGTGGGTTTGAGGCAACAGGGGTGGGTTTGCCAGCGTTACGAGAGTGAAAGTTGAAAGACGAATAAAATTCGTTAAGGTTAGATAATGAAAATCAATAGTGATCATATAAAAAATTTTTCAAAAAATGGAGCTGTTTTATTAAAAGGTGCGTTTTGCGAATTCGTTGAGGATGCCCAAAATTCTATTGAAGAAAATATTAAAAACCCAAGTTGGAGAGAAAGAACATATAAGCCGGATGATGATGGTCAGGCTTTTTTTCAGGATTATGTCGTCTGGAACAAATTTGATGGCTATCGAAATTTGGTAAAAAATTCAAAAATGGCTTCTATTGCCGCAAAGCTTATGAATTCTAATACAGCACGCATTTTTCATGATCATATACTTGTAAAAGAGCCTGGGAATTCAGTCGTTACTCCCTGGCATCAAGATCAGCCGTACTACTTATGTGAAGGGGAGCAGACTATAAGTTTTTGGGTGCCGCTAGATTATATCCCACGCGAAAGAACAATCGAATATATTGCAGGTTCTCACGCTTGGGGTAAAAATTTCAAACCTCAAAGGTTTGATGGGACTGATTTGTTTCAGGGTGATAAAAGTGAAGTTGTCCCTGATGTGGCTAATATGCGTGACCAATTTGATATACTTGGTTGGGAAATGAATCCAGGAGACGCAGTAGCTTTTCACTTTAGAACACTCCATGGCGCTCCTGCAAATACATCCAAAATCCGACGGAGAGTGATTTCTGTAAGGTGGGTTGGTGACGATGTAATATATGCTAAACGTTTGGGTCCAACATCTCCGGCCTTTCCTGATCTTAAGTACAAAAACGGCGATCCGTTTGAGGGTGATGAATTTCCTATTTTATATCCAAAACCTGACAAAACCTAAAATTTAGTTAAGCTGGTAATTTACGATAGGAAGCCCTTGTTTTTTCCATCCGACAATGCCGTCGCTTAGGTGGCTGATATTTGTTTGTCCGACCTGGTCAATAAGAGCCTTTCCTAAGATGCCCGTCCTATTTCCAGTTCTACAGTAAAGTAGTATTGGCTCGTCTACGTCAGTGATTAAATCAAAGAATTTCTTAGGAAAATCAGGATGAATTTTGCCATCTTTGGTGAAAGCGGTAATCGTTTGGCTCCCCTTGATAATTCCGGTTTCCTTCCACTCTTCCTCTCTCCTGATATCTATTACAACTCCACCATTTTCTTGAGCATTGATAAATTCCTGTGGAGACAATTCACCAAGAGTTATTGGCATTTTGACTTCTAGTAATTCTACATCAAAAATCAGAGTTGCATTCGGAGGTATAGTCGCGCCAGCCCCACGCACTCCATACCCAAGGTGAGGAGGGATGACCAAGTTTCTTTTTTCTCCCACTGTCATTCCTTCGACCCCAAGATCCCAGCCTTCTATGACTTGCCCGGCTCCCAGAGTAAAAGTAAATGGCTGTCCGCGAGGGATAGAACTATCGAATACAGTCCCATCCTCCAGTTTTCCTGTGTAATGGACAGACACTGACATTCCAATGTTTGCACGATCACCCGATCCCTCTTGATTAATGGTTATCTTTAGCTCGCTTTCAGAGGAAATAGCCAAGTTACCATTGAACAAAGTTATGATTGCAAGGAGTATAGATATAGTGCTGCTTTTCAACATAGTTAAAGTCCTTAAAAGAATAAGGTGTATCTAAATTTTAGATTCTTTCTTTCAATGCTGAGGTCCAATTTAATTTGAAAACTGCCATAGAAGGGCGATCAATATGCTTAAATACATTTTGTTTTGTTTTAGTTATATTTTTTTTAAATTGATGAGGCATTTCAATTTTGAAATTTCTTAAATGCTTTAGAAAAAGTATATAAAAAATTGATTATAAATAATAAAAAATTATTTTTGATTTCTTTAGTTCCTAAAGTAAGTATTTTAACGATCTGCTATATTTAGTTAAGTGTTGTATAAAAAGCCCAATTTACAGTAGATTTATACTACAATTTGTACCTTTTTCGTTGACTAAGCGGATTTTTGCCGATTAAGTTCCCGCAATGGTCCGCTATGCGGGTCATACAACATACAGGAGAAAAATAATGTTGGATAATGCAAAAAAAGCAATTGCAAATTTAACCGAAATCGGTGTTGCATTGCTAGCTTTAGCAATCGTTGCATCATTACTTGTTGGTGCTTCTAATATGGCCTTTTTCGGCGGCGTAGTGGGTAATATCACTTCGTTAGTCAGCCAATTGGGTAATGCAGGTCTTGCAGGCTTGATTTCCCTTGGTGTGGTCCTTTGGCTATTCCAGCGCTAATCGAGCTATAAAATAATTCTCTCAGCATTGGGGCCGCGTTGTGAATGACTTTGATAATTTTTCTAAAAAGGCTGTTTTCGTCTTATATAGGATTGTTGAAGTTCTTGCGCTTACAGTCGCAATTTTATTGCTTCTGTACCTTTTGCTGGGAGAAGCCTCCGGCAACTATATAACAAGTGTTACTGTTAACGTTTCTCTCTTGATATCTGCAGTCACTCCTGAAGCTTTGGCTGCAGTCGCATTGGGTATTGCGTTGTATGGCTATTTCCATAAAAAAAATAATTAATTACCTAAACATTGGTGGCCTAGCGTCTACCCATTTACCCCTATTTTTTGCAGATTCAGTCGCCGCATAGACTGCTGCCATCGAACGCAATCCATCTTCAGCAGTGGGTAGGTTTACTCTTACATCTCCTTTTATCGTCGCTGCAATATCTACATAGATATTGGCCACTGCTAAAGGAAATCCTTCTGGATGAGCAATAGCTACTCTCGAAAGCCTAGAGGCGTCGTCATCTAAATTATTTTCACCTTTTTCAATTATTTCTGTTCGACTTCCAATCTTTGAGTAGAGAAGTTGATTAGGTTGCTCTGAGACCCATTTTAAACCACCATTTTCCCCAAAAACTTGAATATCAAATCCGTGCTGCCGACCTATCGCAACCGAAGATGTCCATAATCTTCCCACTGTTCCTGATGACGTCCGAAAATTCACCATCGCGTCATCTTCCAGTTCGCGACCATCAATTGTTGAGGCAAAATCCGCAGAGACAACTTCAACTTCGTCATTCCCAATAAAGCTGGCCATATGTAAGGCGTGAATACCACAGTCAGCAAATTGACCTGAAACGCCTGCCATTTTTGGGTCATAACGCCATCGAACTCTTGGATTATCCGCGTCGT
Source organism: Paracoccaceae bacterium (assembly GCA_045564975.1). Taxonomy (GTDB): domain Bacteria; phylum Pseudomonadota; class Alphaproteobacteria; order Rhodobacterales; family Rhodobacteraceae; genus Salinivivens. The sequence goes on along the minus strand of JBJLGF010000053.1, from coordinate 63,670 downwards.
CTGAGTCGCCGTGATGGCCATGGCTAAAATTAGTTACAACTAAACGAATTTTTCCTAATTCACCATTTTTAACCATAGCACGTGCCTGCCGAACCATTGGGTAAGCTGAATAACAATAATTAACCGTACATAATTTCCCAACCTTATTGGCAATTTTTACAATTTCTTCACCTTCTTCGACTGTCATTGTCATTGGCTTTTCGCAAAGGACATTAAAACCGGCTTCGAGAAAGGCCTTTGTGATTTCAAAATGGGTTGAATTAGGAGTTGCGACCGTAACAAGGTCAATGCGATCGTCTCTTTTGACTTCGCTAGTTAACATTTCAGTCCAATCGCCGTAAGCCCGATCTTCCGAAACGCCTAGTGTTTTGGCATAGCTTCTTCCTACGTCTGGACGGTGATCTAGAGCTGCTGCGGAGAACTCGAAAAGGCCATCAGCCAATGCTCCCAATCTGTGTGCAGGTCCTATTTGGCTGCCTTCGCCCCCACCAATCATGCCCCATCTAAGCTTTGTCATTTATAAAAACCTTTATGAAAAACCGATTGATTCAAGATATTCTCTATTTAATTGGGCATCAGAAAGGGGGTTAGGGTCCAGTAAAGGATCACAATCTTGCTCTACTGTGCACCAACCTTCAAAACCGCTTTCTATTAAGATTTTTCTAACTTTTGGAAAATCAACATCTCCATCCCCTAGATTGCAAAATATACCTTGGCCACAGGCATCGTAGAAATCAGTACGGCTTTCAATTACATGTTGTTTAATCTTGGGATTTATATCTTTAAAATGCATATATGAAATTCTAGACATATATTTTTGCATAAACTTTACTGGATTGAAACCAGCATAGGAATGATGACCAGTATCGAAACATATCTTAAGAATGTTTTCATCTACTTCAGATAAAAGCCGCTCTAACTCTGGTTCAAAATCCATAAATCCAGCCGCATGAGCATGAATACCAACGGTCAAACCATATTCCTCTGCTCCAATACGGGCCGAAGTTTCTATTCTGTTTCGGTAAGATATCCATTCTTCTTTATCCATTTGCACAGCTTCATCTGCTCTACCTGCTGTTGGTGCACGTCGTTCAGAAATTGAATCGATAAGCACCAGGTGTTGAGCTCCGTGTGCCACAAGAGCCTTGCACGTTCTATGTGTACCATCCAGAACATCATCCCATTGGCTATTGTCATGATATGCCCTGAAAACAACACCTCCAATTAGCTCAAGGTCAAATTTGCTCAAAGCCTCACCAAGAACTTCTGGATCTTCTGGCATAAACCCAACAGGTCCCAATTCTATACCTTTATATCCAGCACAAGAACATTCCTCTAAAACTTTCTGCCAGGTCGGATTTCTAGGGTCGCGTGGAAACTCTACACCCCAGCTACAAGGTGCATTACCTACTCGTATAGTCATTTTCTTCTCCATTAGACAGTATCAACATCAACCCATTTTTTCGATTTAGAAGACTTGTGACAAGCTGCAACCACATTTGAAACTTCTAATCCATCTTTAAAGCTTGGCCAGATTTCTGAATTGGTTTCGATAGCCTTTAAAAAATCTCTGGCTTCAATTATTATTTGGTCCTGATAACCCGTTCCGTGACCTGGCCCTTGACAGAATGGTTCATAGTCTGGGTGATGAGGTCCAATTAAAATTTTCTTAAATCCTTGTTTTTCGGGATTATCCTGTGATTTGTAGAGCCAAACTGCATTTTGATCTTCCTGATCAAAACGAATTGCTCCCTTTGTTCCATGAATTTCATATGCGTATCCCATTTTTCGACCGGTAGCTACTCTGCTAAAGTACAGGTGTCCCATCGCACCGTTTTTAAAAGCACACATTAACTGGGCATGATCATCATTTTCAACTTTTCCTCCAGGGCGAGATGAGTGCACCGTGGCGACATCTGCACTTAATCTTTTGATAGGTCCCATTATTGCAAGGGCGGCATTGATCATATGAGGCGCTAAATCGCCCATCGTTCCATTCTCAAGACCTTTTGCACGCCAAGTCGCTGGGCTAGTTGGGTCTGCATAAAAATCTTCTGTATGCTCTCCTCGGAACCAAGTAATATCGCCGACTTCACCATCTGCAACGAGTTGACGAACAAATTGGCTGGCGGGTGTTCGAATATAATTAAAGCCAATCATATTTACCGCACCACTTTGCTTTGCAGCTGCAACCATTTTTATTCCGTCTTCTACACTGATCCCCAAAGGTTTTTCGCAAAAAACTGGCTTTCCCAGAGCGAAAGCTTTCGTTGCAATTTCTAGATGAGTATTTTGGGGGCTTGCAATGATTATGGCTTCAACTTTTTCATCTAATACGAGTTGTTCCCAATTTTCTGCTGCTCGTTTAAATCCATAAGCCTTGCGATATTTCCTGGAAGTAGAGTAAGTGGCCCCGCAAACCATTTCTAATCGTGGTCTTAAATTTGTGTTAAAAACCGCACCAACCGCTGACATGGCTACGGCGTGCGCTTTACCCATATAACCGCCGCCCACAATGCCAATACCAATTTCTCTCATATGCGACTTATCCTTCAGAAAAATTATTGCAACCAGGACAAAAACTTGTTAGCGCAATCACTAATCACAAGCTTCTTACATGTCCATTCTAAATTTTGAAAAGAGAGCAAAAATGGGACAAGAAACGATCAAACTTACAACTGCACAAGCAATCGTTAAATGGCTATCAAACCAGTTTATAAATATTGATGGGAAAGAATATCACCTTTGTGGTGGAGGCTTTGGCATTTTTGGACATGGAAACGTCACCTGTTTAGGCGAAGCTTTATATTCTGAACAGGATATTTTGCCGCTTTATCGGGGACAAAATGAGCAAAGTATGGGATTTGCGGCTGCAGGATATGCCAAGCAATGGCTTAGGCAACGATTTATGTTTTGTACAGCAAGCGCAGGGCCTGGAACGGCGAACCTTTTGACAGCTGCTGGGTTAGCTCACGCAAATCGTCTTCCTCTTCTGATGCTTTGTGGAGATACGTTCCTAACAAGACTACCCGATCCTGTACTACAACAGATGGAAAATTTTAATGATCCAACGTATGGTGTAAATGATGCCTTCAAACCGGTTTGCCGTTATTGGGATCGAATAACGCATCCAGCACAGGTCATTCAGTCTCTCCCAAATGCTATTGCTATAATGTTAGATCCAGCAGACTGTGGGCCTTCCTTTCTTGGTTTACCTCAAGACGTTCAAGGATGGACTTATGACTTCCCAACAGTATTCTTTGAAAAGAAAATTCACCGAATAAGAAGACAAAGTCCCGATATTAATGAAATAAATGATGCAGTAAATTCTATTAAATCAGCAAAAAGACCGATGATTATTGCTGGTGGTGGTGTTCAGTACTCACAAGCAACCGAGCAATTAAAAAACTTTGCTGAAAAACATCAAATACCAGTTGTCGAAACTATAGCTGGGCGCGCAAATTTAAAGAATGAACACCCCCTTAACATTGGCCCTATTGGAGTTACAGGATCAGATAGCGCAAATCATATAGCCGAAAATGCTGATGTTATACTTGCAGTTGGAACACGATTACAGGATTTTACTACGGGATCGTGGACAGCTTTTGCCATTGATGCCAAATTCATCTCTTTGAATGCCGGTAGGCATGATGCTGGAAAGCACATGGCTTTAACTGTGGTGGGAGATGCAAAATTGTCATTAGATATTTTGTCTGAAAATTTAAACTATGTAGCGCCAAAAAAATGGGTGCAGTTAGCTCAGGATGAAAGAATTAAGTGGAGTAAATATGTTGCTGAAAACGTTTCAGCTGGAAATCAACCTAACTCTTATGCACAAGCGATCGGTGTAGTGAACGCGCATTGTGCAAAAAGAGATCGAATTGTAGCCGCTGCGGGAGGGTTGCCTGCTGAAGTTACCGCTAATTGGAAGACACTAGATACAGGCACAGTGGATGTTGAATTTGGTTTTTCATGCATGGGTTATGAAATATCTGGGGCTTGGGGTGCAAAAATTGCTCAAGATGAAAGAGAACCTGGTAATGACGTTATTACATTCTGTGGCGACGGTTCTTATTTGATGCTTAACTCAGATATTTACTCGTCTGTTTTGTCCAAAAAGAAAATTATAGCTCTCGTTCTTGATAACGGAGGGTTTGCAGTAATTAACAAGCTGCAAAATAACACAGGTAACGAAAGTTTTAATAATCTAATCAAAGATTGCCCAACTGTACCTGAGCCATTTGGAGTGGATTTTGTGGCTCACGCTAGCTCAATGGGCGCAACAGCAGAAAAAGTGGCTAATTCAGCAGAACTTACAGAAGCGTTTAAACGAGCAAAAGCATCAGAGAAAACATACGTAATCGTTATGGATGTGGATCCTTATGAGGGTTGGACGACGGAGGGTCATGCTTGGTGGGAAGTTGGAACACCACACGTTACAACTAATCCGAATGTTAACGAAGCCCATAAAGACTGGGAAAGTTCAAGATTTAAACAGCGTAGGGGCGTTTAAATATGAACCTTGTTGAAGGCATTAAGGGAAATAAGTTTGTAGTGTTTGGTCGGGCTGGGATGGACATGTTTGCAGATCCAATTGGAACCAAGAGCGAACTTGCTGAAAACTTTAGGTCAGATCTTGGCGGATCATCTGCAAATATTTGTGCTGGATTATGTAAACTTGGGTCCGTTGCTTCTCTTGTAACATCTGTTTCAGACGATGCTGTTGGCCGATTTTGTATTAATCGACTAAACTATTATGGTGTAGGAACTGAATATGTTAAATCAGTTGCTGGGGAATTCCGGACATCTTTGGCGATTTACGAAAGTTGTATCGATAACTTTCAAAATGTAATTTATAGGAACGGGGCCGCAGATTTTGAGGTAAAGCCTTCTGAAATGGATGAGGTGGACTATTCTCGATTTACCGCGTTAATTACTGCTGGGACAGTGTTTGCTGGCCAACCCTCTCGTGATGCTACCTTTAGAGCATTTGAAAATGCACGAGCTCAAGGCATTCCTGTGATTTTTGATATTGATTATCGTCCATATTCTTGGCCAAGCCCTCAAGTTGCATCGGAAGTTTTGTCTCGCGCCGGTGAAGAAAGTGACATGATTGTTGGTAATGATGAAGAATTTGGCTTTATGGCTGGCGGTATTGATAAAGGACTAAACAAAGCAAGAGATCTTGCATCTGAAGGAAATCGTTTAATAATTTATAAAATGGGTGAAGAGGGGGCTATAACTCTATTTAATAACGAGGAAATAAAGACAGGTATTTTTCCTACTCAGGCGGTTAAACCGAATGGGGCTGGTGATAGCTTTATGGCTGGCTTATTATCTTCTTTGGCGTCTGGATATGATCTGAAAAATTCAGTAATTAGAGGTTCAGCATGTGCTTCAATCGTCGTTTCATTGCCTGGATGCGCTCCAGCTATGCCTAATGAAGATCAGTTGAATAATTTTATCAATAATCAGCCTATAAAGGACTTTTAATTAAAATGCATATAGCTCCTTATGAAAATTTAAATAAACCCATCGTTGATGTGGATAATGAATTTGTCCCCCTAAATTATTTCAACATCGTAAAATTGAAGAGAGGCGAGGTCTTCGAATATTCTGTAAATGATTATGAGACGTGCATCGTACCTGCAACAGGCACAGTCTCTATTGATGTTGAAGGTGAGACTTTCGATCAGTTGGGAAATAGAGGTGTGGACGTCTGGGATGGTGAACCCGAGGGAGCTTATGTTCCTGTTGGCGCTAAAGTTCGGATTGTATGCCAATCTGACAAGACCGAAACTTTCATTTCAGGAGCCAAATATGATAAAGTGTTAGAGCCTTTTGATGTTCGAGAAGCTGAAATAGATCTCGTTCAATATGGTTCTGACGAGACGAAAACACACCGCAAAATCAAACATATACTGGGCTCCAACCAACATGGCAAAGTAGGCAGATTACTTGTAAGCGAACTATTTACAGTTGGACAGGGAGGCTGGTCCGGATTTCCAAGTCATAAGCATGATTCAGATCGGCTACCTGATGAAACTAGGCATGACGAAACTTATAATTTCCGTTTTAAACCTAACTATGGTTCAGGCTTACAAATGCTTCAAAGGGAGGATAACAAACCTGGTGATGCTTATCATATTATGGATGGTTCAACGATGTTGATCGACAAAGGTTACCACCCTTGTGCTGTTTTACCAGGTTATGAAATGTACTATTTCACGATATTAGGCGGCTTGAGCCAAAGATCTCTTAAGCAGTATTTTCAACCTACACATGAAGAGCAACTTCATACAATTCCTGGTATTATGGATATGGTAGCTAAGTTTAAGTAATGCTGGTAACCCTCAGAGATGTCTTGCAAAAAGCATTAAAAAATAACTATGCTGTTGCAGGTTTAGTTACACTTGGGTGGGAAGACATGATGGCCTATGTTGAGGCTGCTGAGCAAGAAAATTGCGCTGTAATTCTTCAAGCGGGACCTTCTTGTAGGGAGCATACACCACTTCCAATTTTAGGAAAAATGTTTAATTATTTAGCTGAAAATGCAAGCGTGTCCGTCGTAGCTCATCTTGACCATGGTTATTCAGAGGAAGAATGTAAAATAGCTGTAGAAAGTGGTTTTAGTTCTATAATGTTTGATGGTTCGAGAAAATCTTTAAACGAAAATATTGATCAGACGGCAAAAATTTGTGAAATTGCACACTCTGCGGGTGTCTCCTGTGAGGGCGAAATAGGGTTTGTTGGATATTCAGGTGGAGAAGCATCCGCAGGAACTGATCCAGAGGAAGCATCTAGATTTGCTATAGATACAAATATCGATGCCATGGCGATTTCAGTTGGAAATATTCATCTGCAGGAAAATAATGAGGGTGGTTTAGATGAAGATCGCATAAGGGCAATCGAAAAGGTCACAGACATTCCTTTAGTAATACATGGAGGGTCTGGTGTGCCAGTTGAGCAAAGAACATATCTATCACAAAACTCAAAAATTTGTAAATTTAATATTGGAACAGAACTACGATCTTCTTTTGGTAGTGCTTTGCGTGAGGCTGTTAATAAGGATCTCAATCGCTTTGACCGTGTCCAAATATTGAAGGATACACACAGACCACTTGTTGAAAAAACAAGGAATATTTTGAAGGCTTTAAAACCCATTAGCTCGTAAATCTGGATAATATGAGGAAAAAACTATATAACAGAGTTGGTAATTTCGGTATTAAGCATGGCTTCAAAAAAATCTAATAAAACAGAAAGAAATATTGAAAATTCAGCCCGGTTCAGTGTCGCTCCTATGATGGACTGGACCGACAAGAACTGCCGTTACTTTCATAGACAGTTTACGAGTAATTCTCTTTTGTATACTGAGATGATCGCGGCAGCTGCACTTGTGCAGGGTAGAGCTTATCATTTGCTTGATTATTCTAAAGAAGAGCACCCTTTAGCTCTTCAGCTTGGCGGGTCTGATCCTATTGAACTTTCAGAAGCCGCCTCGATTGGCGGGGCTAATGGCTATGATGAAATAAACCTGAACGTTGGCTGTCCTTCTGACCGTGTGCAATCTGGTTCTTTTGGCGCTGTATTGATGAAAAAACCTAAACTTGTTGCAACCTGCTGCGAAGCGATGCGGAAAAGTACTTCATTAGACATAACAGTTAAGTGTCGTATTGGAGTTGACGACCAAAATCCTGAACAAATTCTACCAGAATTCTTAGGCCACATTTCAGACGCTGGTGTAAGTCGAATTATAATTCACGCCCGCAAGGCCATTCTCAAAGGTTTAAGCCCAAAGGAAAACAGAAAAGTTCCCCCATTAGATTATGATATAGTGTTTAAGATGAAAGAAAAATTCCCTAACCTTCATATTTCGCTCAATGGGGGTGTGACAAGTCTAGGCGCTGTACAGGAATTACTAGCCAAAGGAATTGATGGGGTAATGATTGGTCGATCTGCCTATCAAAAGCCCACACAAATTCTTTCAGAAGTTGATAAAGTTATTTTTAACGACGACACCATTAGATCACCATTTGATATTGCAGATAAGATGCGCTCATATTTAAAAGAGCATTGTGAAAAAGGAGGAAGACCTCACCAAGTAACTCGGCATATGACTGGTTTATTTCATGGTTTGCCTGGAGCAAAGAACTGGAGACATTACCTGTCTATCGGTTCAAATAATGATAATATTGATTTTTATGATGAAGCTTTAGCGGCTGTGGCTAATTCAATAAATAAGTGTGCTGCTTAGGTGGCTATATTTTATTAGGTTTGCTTTCGACACAATTTTATTCAGTAACGTTTATGGCTGATAAACCATTTTAAATTATTGGATGATATCGTTTAAATTTTTTTTCTCTTTCCTTTTTTTTAAATGCCACTTAACACTACCCAAGTGGTTGAGGGCAGTTTAGTTTGAACCAATTTTCCTATGGCATTTTAGCAATTATAACGGCATGTGTTATTTGGGGTTTTGCACCTATTTATTACAAATTACTGGCGCACATACCTCCATTTGAGCTACTAGCCCATAGAACAATTTGGTCATTTTTGTTTTTCTTTGTCATCTTAATTTATAATGGAAAATTAAGTGAATTATGGACGTCTGTCTTCGTTTCTAAAGAGGATCGTGGCTTCATAATAATTTCAGCGGTTCTCATTGCAATTAACTGGTTCTTTTTTATATTTGCTATTCAAACAAATAATGCCACCGAAGCGAGTCTTGGTTATTTCATAATGCCTCTGGTTACAGTTATTTGGGGTTTAATAATTTTTAAAGAAAAGTTATCTCACATACAATGGTTTGCTGTCGCACTAGCCGCTTTCGCGATCTTAATATTAACAGTTGGTTTGACTTCAGCCCCTTGGATAGCACTCACCTTGGCAGTGAGTTTCAGTTTTTACGCTGTATTAAAAAAAAGAATTAAGATCTCACCAATGGTCAGTGTTACTGCAGAAGTGCTTATTTTAATACCTTTAGCTTTATTAATTATTTTATATTTTCATCAACGGCAGGGTGGTTCCTTCGGAGTGGACTTTCTCACTTCATTTTTGTTGGCCTTATCAGGTCCTCTAACAGCGGCCCCCTTAATTCTTTTTAGTTACGGGGCCATTCGTGTTGAATTATCAACAGTTGGTATTTTGCAATATATCAACCCAAGTCTTCAATTTTTTTGTGCTGCAGTAATATTTTTAGAACCTTTAACCATCTGGCACATATTAAGTTTTCCAATGATTTGGACGGCTCTTGCTCTGTATAGTTGGGCTGGAGTAAGAAACTCTTATAAAACTCGCTTGTAAATATTTTAAATAGTGGCGAATATCTGCGCTTCAATAAGCAGTTAGTAGATTAAAGCAATTAGAACATCATTTGTCTTTCTGTATGTTTGGCCAAAAAAAGTAAAAAAGAGGCCACTTTTAAGCTAAACCTGTTTTTATATATGGCTCCGGCGGTAGGGATCGAACCTACGACCAATTGATTAACAGTCAACTGCTCTACCGCTGAGCTACGCCGGATCTAAATTTGATATAGCAATAGCCTTTTGGAAGGTCTAGAGAAATAATGGTAAAGATAGCTTTTTTTGTATTACAAATTCAAAGAAACTTTTGTGTTCTCAGAAAGAGGACCAAGAAACTTGATCTTTCCTCTATTATTCAAATCAATTAGATGGGCAAAAACATTCCTTGTTGCAGCATTTATTAGAGCTTGATCTATGTCAGTGTAAATTAGGTATGTAATTTCCATCGCAGTAAGAGGACCAATTTCAATGGCAGATTTGATCTGTTTTTCACGCTCTAATCGATGATTAATCAGGAAGGTTATCCTGTCTTTGGGGTCGTTTACTGGATCTCCGTGGCCTGGTAGTAGCATTTTAAAGTTTTCTTTTTGAAGCACCCAGCAAGAATTCATAAATTGTGTTAGATCTCCATAAGGTGGTGACACCATTGAAGTAGCCCAGCCCATAATATGGTCACCTGAAAAAAGAATTTTATCATATTGAAAACAAACATGGTTTCCCATATGCCCAGGAGTGTGGATAGCAGAAATATATTCTCCGTTTAAATTAAATTTTTCATTATTAATTATTAATCGGTCAGGATAAAATTCATAATCGATACCTTCAAAACCACTGTCATATCCATTTTCAATCAAAGACAGCATCGTGAAACTCAAGCCTGATTTTGAGTCACCGAAAGCATAAATTGGAGTATTTAAATTTTTGGAAAGTTTTTTCGCAAGAGGTGAATGATCCACATGGCTGTGTGTTAAAAATATATATTTAACTTGCCTATCTCCTACTAAATCCAAAATGTTATTTAAATGTTCATCAATCGCGGGGCCAGGATCAATCACGGCTAATTCACCGTTATCAATAATATAGGTGTTTGTGCCTTTAAATGTCATTGGGCTTGGGTTTGGAGCTAAAATACAAGAAATTTTTTCGGTGGGTTTTGTTAATCTTGTTTTATTGCTGTGCTTAAGAGACAATTTATTTCCCTTTATGAAAAGTTATGCTTAGGTTTAAATGGTATGTTTAAATGGATCAAATCATATATGCCCAAGCGGTTATATTATCGCGCAGCATTGATTCTTGTATTCCCCGTATTATTTCTCCAACTTATTGTTTCAATTGTTTTTATTCAAAGGCACTTTGAAGGTGTTACTGTTCAAATGACTCGAACGGTAGCCGCTGAATTAGACTTAATTTCAGAAGTGATTGAAAAAGAGGGCGCCGTGGCCGGCCAAAAAATAGCCAGATCCCTTGGTATGTCGATGTCTATTGTCGCAAAGGATACAAATCTTAAGGAGCATCTTAGATTTTTAGACCTCACAGGTTTAGTGGTCCGTCGCGAGTTATTAGCGCTTTCAGAAGTGTTAACTGTAGATTTACCAGATAATCGAAAAGTAAATGTAAGAGTTAAATCGGGGCAAGAATATTATGATTTGCAATTTTCAAGAAGAAGAGTTTCTGCCTCTAATCCCCACCAACTTATTGTTTATTTATTTGTCTTTGGTGCTTTTTTTACTGTCATAGCTTTCTTTTATTTAAGAAATCAACTTCGTCCTATCACCAGATTAGCTGATGCAGCCGAGGCGTTTGGTCACGGAGAAAACTTACCATATGAGCCAAGTGGGGCATTGGAGGTTAGGGCTGCTGGGCAGGCATTTTTAAATATGAGAGACCGAATTGGGAGACATCTAAAACAAAGAACAATGCTTTTGTCCGGTGTCAGTCATGATCTCAGAACACCTATAACTAGACTTAAACTTGGATTATCTTTCTTGCCAAAAGAACAGAGAGAACCCTTAGAAAAAGATGTTGAAGACATGAACCTTCTTTTGAATGAATTTTTGGATTATGCGAAATTTGAAAATGAAACGGAGGTGCCAGTTGAGGAAGTCGATCCATCGGTTTTAGTAGATGATCTTATAGAAAACTTTTTTCGTACAGATGTAAAAATTCAGTCCATTGGAGAGATCTCAAATAGAGTAATTAAACTTAAGCCATTTGCGATAAAGAGAGCTCTAGAAAATTTGATCAACAATGCAGATCGCTACGGTGATCAAATTTTAATTGAAAAGAAAATTGAAGATAGTTTTTTGTTTCTTTCGGTTCATGATAACGGACCAGGTATCGACAAAAGTCAACATGATGAAGTTTTACAACCTTTTACTCGTCTAGATCCCTCTAGAAACCAAAATAAGGGTTCAGGTGTTGGTCTAGGACTACCGATTGCAAAGGAGATTGCGGAGGGACACGGTGGATTTTTAAAGTTATCAAGAAGTTTACTCTTAAATGGATTGTGCGTTTCTTTAATAATTCCCGTAAATGAGAAGACGGTGGTAGGCCCGGAGGGACTTGAACCCCCAACCAATGCGTTATGAGCGCACTGCTCTAACCAGTTGAGCTACAGGCCCACTGCGACTTCCAGTGCTAGCTAGCATAACGGCGCCAGAGGTCAAGTGTTTGTGATTGAATATATTAGGTGCTTAATATAATTGCCCATACTAAGTATTGAGGATTTTTAATGGTCGATCAAAATAAAGGGCTGTCTTACTCAGATGCTGGTGTCGATATTGACGCTGGAAATGAGTTAGTTAAGCGGATCAAGCCAAGCCTAAAAATGACGAACAGACCAGGTGCGACATCTCCTATAGGTGGGTTTGGGGGATTGTTCGACCTCAAGGCTGCTGGCTTTAAAGATCCAATACTTGTTGCCGCGACGGATGGAGTTGGTACAAAACTAAAAATAGCTATAGAGACTAAGCAGCTCTCAACTATCGGTATTGATTTAGTAGCAATGTGCGTAAATGATTTGATTTGTCAGGGGGCTGAACCTCTATTTTTTTTGGATTATTTTGCAACAGGAAAACTAATCCTCGAAGACGCTGAAAAAATTATTGGCGGAATTGCTACAGGTTGTGAGGAAGCTGGTTGCGCACTAATTGGCGGAGAAACTGCTGAGATGCCTGGTATGTATCAAGGAAAAGACTTTGATTTAGCTGGGTTTTCCGTAGGGGCAGTAGAGAGAGGGCAAGCGTTACCTCGCCCGACAAATGATGGAGACGTTATAATCGGCTTAAGTTCTAACGGAATACATTCAAATGGTTACTCTTTAGTAAGAAAGATAGTCGAAAAATCGGGTCTAAAATGGACTGATGAAGCACCATTCGAAGACCTTTCTCTAAGTAAAGCACTTTTAAAACCGACAAAATTGTATGTGAAACAATGTTTAAAAATATTGGATGCCAGCGAAATTAAAGCATTTGCCCATATTACCGGTGGTGGGCTTACGGAAAATATTTTCCGAACTTTAACAAAGGGGCAGGGAATTGAAATTAAACTTTCAAACTGGGAGTTGCCCCCAATATTTAAGTGGCTTTCTGGTACAGGTGATGTGGATAAGTTTGAAATGTTGAAAACTTTTAACTGCGGCATAGGCATGGCAATAATTTGTTCTCCATCTTCAAAAGATACAGTTATTTCGTTGTTACAAAAAATTGGAGAACAGCCGATTATTATCGGTCAAGTTACAAATAGTAGCAAAGTAGAATACCATGGTAATTTTGGATGAAACTCGCCGTTGCTATCCTCATATCAGGAAGTGGAACCAACATGGTGCAGTTAATTAAGTCAATGGATGACAATCATCCAGCATATCCCAGTGTAGTAATTTCAAATAATTCAGATGCCCCTGGCTTGGAAAAAGCGCAGCATCTTGGCGTTCCAACAGAAATTATTAATGAAAATTATATAAAAGATAATAATTTAGAGTTTGAAAAAGAGCTTATTAAAATTTTAAAACTTTATAATGTCGAATTAATTTGTTTGGCTGGTTTTATGAAAATTTTATCTAAAAAATTTATAAATAATTTTAAGGATCGTATTTTGAATATTCATCCTTCACTGTTACCAAAATATAAAGGACTTAATACACATGCAAGAGTAATCGCATCAAATGATACGATTGCCGGATGTTCAGTACATTTGGTAACCCCTGAGTTAGATGGAGGCCCGGTACTGGCTCAAACTGAGGTTGCTATTAAAAAAAATGAAACAGCAGAATCTTTAGCCTCAAAAGTTTTAATTGAGGAACATGTTTTATATCCTAAAGTTTTGTTAAATTTTTCAAATCAAATAAGAAAATTAGAAGTATAAGATAATAAGTAATGCTGTCCAATGATCCAGGTATAATTATATAATGAAAACAATTACAAAGAGTTCAGAACTAAAAGACTTTTGTGATAGAGCAATAAACGAGAAATACATTACTATTGATACTGAATTTCTACGTGAAAGAACGTATTTTTCGAAACTATGTTTAGTCCAATTAGCAATTCCAGGTGATGAGGATGAAAATGCTGTTATTGTTGATACCTTAGTCGAAAACTTAGATTTGGCTCCTCTTTATAGAATATTTCAAGACCAAGATATAGTTAAGGTATTTCATGCTGCTAGACAGGATTTGGAAATTTTTTACTTAGATTCGGGTATTTTTCCATATCCTTTGTTTGATACACAAATAGCGGCTATGGTGTGTGGATTTGGAGATCAAGTGGCATATGAAACACTTGTTCGACAACTTGCGAAACAAACTTTAGATAAAAGCTCTCGGTTTACTGATTGGTCTCGCCGTCCATTAACAGATGCACAGAAAAAATACGCTCTTGCCGACGTAACACATCTGCGGGTTATATATGAATTTCTTTCAGAAAAATTAATTAAAACTGGGCGTTTAAAGTGGGTTGAGGAAGAACTAGAAAATTTAATTTCGTCCGAAACCTACGACGTTAATCCAAAGAATTCCTGGCGAAGACTTAAAACGAAGTCCAATTCAAGAAGGTTTTTAGGTTTAGTTGCCTCGTTAGCAGAATTTCGGGAAAATTTCGCTCAGTCAAAGAATATACCTAGGAACCGAGTCATTAAAGATGATGCCTTGTTGGAATTGGCATCTAATAAGCCTACAAATCTGGATGAGCTTTCAAGATCAAGATTACTGCTCAGAGAGGCTCGTAAGGGTGAAATTGCATCAGGTTTATTAGCAGCTATTAAAAAAGGATTAGAGGTTCCAGATTCAGAGCTTCCTGAAAAGCAATTAAAATCTGATAAAGGAAATGTTAACAGTGCGTTAGCAGACTTACTTCGAGTTCATCTAAAAGCATGCTCGGAGAACACAGGGGTTGCTAGTAAATTAATTGCATCAGCAGGTGATTTAGACGCTTTAGCTGCAGGTGATCGCAACATAGGTGCGTTAGATGGTTGGCGGTTTGAAGTTTTTGGGAAAACTGCCCTAGAACTTTGTGACGGAAAAATCGGCCTATCGGTTGCAGGAAGTAAGGTTAAAACTTTTCAATTATAATAGAATTATTATCTCAAGCACTAAATAAAAAAAAGGTTTAATATTTAAGGGGCTGAAATTGGCTAATAGTGAATTTGAACAAATTGTTGATGATTTTGAATTTCTAGAAGATTGGGAAGACAAATACAGATATGTAATTGAAGAAGGTAAAAAAATGCCTGTGCTAGACGATTCTCTAAAAGTTGAAAGGAATAAAGTTAAAGGATGCGCATCGCAAGTTTGGCTCCATTTTTCAGTTTCTGACACTCTTTATTTCGATGGCGATAGTGATGCTGTCATTGTCAAAGGCTTAATAGCTTTGCTGCGCAAATTGTATAATGGTACGCCAATTGACGAAATTAAAAATATAAGTGCTTGGGATAGCTTAAAGAGGTTGGGGTTAGATGACCATCTATCGTCTCAACGCTCAAATGGGGTAAAAGCAATGGTAGAAAAAATAAACTCTCTAGGCTAACTTTTAAGCACTCAATTGATTATGCTTTCGGGCAATAAATTCTTTAGCTGTCTCAACTGCAACTGCAGCATCTCGACAATACGCGTCAGCGCCTATGGCCTTTCCAAACTCCTCATTGAGCGGAGCACCTCCGACCAGAACAATATACTCGTCTCGTATTCCGCTCTCAACTAATGTATCAATTACAACCTTCATGTAAGGCATTGTTGTCGTCAATAGGGCGGACATGCCTAATATATCAGGCTGCTCTTTTTCCAAAGCTTCTAAATAATTCTCGACTGGATTATTTATACCCAAATCAACAACCTCAAAGCCCGCACCTTCCATCATCATAGAAACTAAATTTTTTCCAATATCGTGGATATCGCCCTTTACGGTTCCAATGACCATTTTACCAACTCGAGGAGCTCCAGTTTCTGCAAGCAAAGGCTTTAATATTGCCATCCCACCCTTCATTGCGTTCGCTGCAAGTAAAACCTCTGGCACAAATAAAATACCGTCTCTGAAGTCCTTACCTACAATTGTCATTCCGCCTACGAGCGCTTCTGTAAGTATGTTATAAGGAGCCCACTTTCTCTCAAGTAGTATATTAACAGCCTCCTCGATCTCTTCTTTAAGTCCATCGTAGAGGTCATCAAACATTTGCTGTACAAGCTCGTCATCGTCTAACTCTGATAAAATTATTTCGTCTTCATCATCTGACATTAAAAAACCTTTCAAAAAACAAATAAGGTCTACGAGTTATTTTTTTTACTTTTCTATTTTTTAAAAAAATCTAACAGTCATTTTACGACATAGAGTATTTTAAAGCCGACTAATTATAAAATCTAAATATTATTTTTATTTCTAAATATCAATAAAAACTGAGGTTTATACGGTAAATATGGCGACTACTTTACTCAGCGACGCCTTCTTTTAGATATGCGTTTTCTTATTTCGTTTCTAATTTGGCCCGAAAAGGGGCCAATTTCTAATTCGACTTGTTGCAACGAAGGGACTGCTCCTAAAACTTCACTTTCAAGAGCTGCCCGCATAGATAACAAATGTTTGGATTTAGTTCCACAACAACCTCCAATGATTTTGGCGCCGCTATTTCGGGCCATTACTGCATATCTTGCCATCAATTCTGGAGTGCCATCATAAAGAATATTACCATCAATATATTTCGGAATTCCTGCATTACCTTTAGCGATTAATATGCTTTCAGGAGCAGATTTTGCAAAATCTTGGACAGTTCTTAGCAAGTCTGGGGCACCTGTGCCACAATTTGCACCAAAAGCTATCGGTTTATTTGGTATAGAGGAAATTAATTCTACCATTGCAGCCGGGCTTGTTCCCATCATTGTACGCCCGGCTGTATCAAAACTCATTGTTCCCACCCACGGAAGTTCAATTTGTGAAAAAGCTTCAGCCGCTGCTT
Source organism: Paracoccaceae bacterium (assembly GCA_045564975.1). Lineage (GTDB taxonomy): Bacteria > Pseudomonadota > Alphaproteobacteria > Rhodobacterales > Rhodobacteraceae > Salinivivens. The sequence continues at coordinate 46,931 of JBJLGF010000053.1, read as the reverse complement.
TAAATTCTTCTGGAGCTGATATAGTTTCCAACCAAAGAAGATCAGCGCCGCCTTCTTGAAGACCCTGGGCCTGTTCGTGGAAAACTTCAACAGCTAGTTGGTGAGTAAGATCTCCAACAGGCCCCATAATTTCACCAGTAGGCCCAACTGAACCAGCAACAAAAACTGTCCTATCAGAAGAATCCGCGACATCTCGAGCAATTTCAGCAGATATTTTAGACAAATCAAAGGCTTTGCTTCCGCAGTTGTGAAGCTTAAGTCTGAGTGCATTACTTCCAAAACTATTTGTTAAAAATATATCACTTCCAGCTTCAACTGCATCTTTATGAAGTGTGACAATTTTTTCTGGGTATTTTTCATTCCAAAGTTCAGGAGCATCGCCAGACATTAAGCCCATATCAAAAAGGTTGGTTCCTGTGGCTCCATCCGCAAGAAGCCATTCACAAGAATTTATTTTTTGTTCAAATTTTGAAGCCATTTCACCTCAATACAGAAATGGTATGTTTTCCATAATAATCAGTAGCTGTCTAACGAATATAATTCATTTTCATTATGAGATATTCGCAACAATTATTCTTTAAGACCTTTCTAGATAACAACTTGCTCAGTCATTTTCTTTCGCTTAATAGAACTTAGCAGAAATTAAAGTCTCATATTGGATTTATACTTATGGCCCGCCGCGCAAAAATTTATGAAGGTAAAGCAAAAATTTTATATGCAGGGCCTGAACCCGGAACAATTGTTCAATATTTTAAGGATGACGCAACAGCGTTTAATGCCGAAAAAAAAGAGGTGATTGAAGGTAAGGGCGTCTTAAATAACCGGCTATCTGAATTTTTTATGTCAGGTCTAAACAATATAGGAGTTCCAACTCACTTTATTAAGCGCTTGAATATGCGCGAGCAACTTATTCGTAACTGTGAAATAATTCCTCTTGAGGTTGTTGTGCGAAACTATGCTGCCGGCTCCATGTCAAAGAGGTTAGGAATAGAAGAAGGTACACAGTTACCTCGTCCAGTAGTCGAATACTATTATAAGGATGATAGCCTTGGAGACCCGATAGTATCTGAAGAACACATTGCAGCTTTTAATTGGGCATCTTCGCAAGATATGGATGATATTCTGGGCCTAGCTCTGAGAGTAAATGATTTTTTATCCGGAATAATGTTCAGTGTTGGAATCAAATTAGTTGATTTTAAAATTGAAATTGGTCGTTTTTTTGAAGGAGATTATCAACGGCTATTAATTGCCGATGAAATTAGCCCAGATAGTTGCCGCTTATGGGACATTAAAAGTGGAGAAAAACTGGACAAAGACGTCTTTAGGCGTGACCTGGGTAGCCTAACGGACGCTTATACGGAAGTTGCTAATAGGTTGGGATTGCTACCCAAAACTAACTCTCAAGTAAAACCGAACTTAGTTACATAGGTATTACGAAATTTTTAAGTGTAAGGAAATTAAGAATGAAAGCTAGGGTTACGGTTATGCTAAAGAATGGCGTTCTTGATCCCCAGGGCGAGGCTATCAAACACGCATTAAATTCTCTCGAATACAATAACGTTGAATCGGTCCGTCAAGGTAAGGTTATAGAAATAGGTTTAGATGAAACCTCCGAAGAACAAGCGAACAAAAGTATAAAAGAAATGTGCGAAAAATTATTAGCGAATACCGTTATAGAAAGTTATGAAATAGAGATTATTTGATGCGTGCAGCAGTTATTATTTTTCCTGGATCAAATTGTGATCGAGATCTCCTCGCAGCTCTTCGTTTAACCGGTCATGAGACAATTCCAATTTGGCACAAAGAAACTGAATTACCAAAAAATATAGACCTCATTGCAATTCCGGGTGGTTTTTCTTTTGGAGATTATCTTAGATGTGGAGCCATTGCCGCCAAGTCGCCTGTTTTTAAAGAGGTAATAAAACATATTGACCGTGGAGGTTACGCATTAGGTATCTGTAATGGATTTCAGATTCTTACAGAAGCTGGTATTTTGCCAGGTATTCTCCAGCAGAATGAAGGTACTAAGTTTATTTCGAAAGTCGTTGATCTGCGTGTTAACAATATATCAAGTACCTTTACACATAATTACTCGTCTAACAGTATTATTTCTATACCTATCGCACATCATGAAGGAAATTATTTTGCCTCAAAGGATGATTTAAAAAAACTTCACGACGAAAACTGTATCGCTTTTGAGTATATCGATAATCCGAATGGGGCTTCTGATAATATCGCCGGCGTTTTGTCCAAAAATCATCGTGTTTTAGGAATGATGCCTCACCCCGAGCGGCACACTGAGAGTGCGCATGGATGCCAAGATGGTTACTCCTTCTTTAAAGGATTGCTTGAAACAAGTTAAAATTCTTAACAGAAAGAAGAATTTAAGTCATATTATATTCATGGATAAGCAGAATTTAACTGAAATTATAAAAACAAATCAAAGATCACCATTTAAAATTGTAACGAAACCAAGAATATTTTTACTCTCATTCCTTATCATTACACTTTCGGTTCTATTTATAACAAACTCATTTCTCACTTCGAGATTTAGCGAGAGCATTAAGCGCCAAGGGCAATTAAATCTTACAAAAAATACCAGTAATTTACTAAGTGAATTACAGAAAAATTCAATCATTCCTCAACTATTAGTAAATGATCAAGAAATCACAAAATCCCTAATTTCTGAAAATTTTTCTGTTTTATCGGAAAGGTTCTCACTGTTTTTAAATGAAATATCTGTCGCCTCGATATCCCTTTTGGATAAATACGGAAATCTGGTCGCTTTTAGCGCCAAGGAAAATTTCGAAAAAAAAATTCCGTATAAGGGTTTTACTAACAATACCAACGACAGATTAAAAACTGTTATGAACATTTCCAAAAAAGAGGGTAATGAATTTGGGTTTTTTTATTCTCGACTAATAGAATATGAAGGTGAATATCTTGGCGTAATATTAATAGAAGTTGATCTTCAAAAATTTGAACAAGCTTGGGTGGAAAGTGGAGAGACCATTATCATAACCGATAATGCTGGAATAATAATTCTTTCAACAGAACCTAGTTGGAAGGGATTGACCGAGGAACAAGCCTTTCAGATCAAAATTCCTGAAAACACTTTAAAACGTGCTTATAATGCGACGGCCGAACTGACGAAGTTAAAAGGCTTGAATACTTATCCAAATATACAGGCTGCAATCCGTTCTAACCAAAAAATACCTTTGCTAGATTGGAATATTTCTAGTTTTACTAATTACTCAACCGTAAGAGAAAAAGTTAATACCATTCTCGCTTTTGAAATCCTTCTACTTTTATTTTTGATTGTATTTGGTTTGTATCTATTAAATAGACAAGATGTTGTTCGTCTCAATTTTTTTGAGGAAGAAGCATTTCAATTAAAAGAATTAAATAAAAGATTAACCGAAGAAATTAAACAACGCAAACGAGTAGAAAAAAATTTACTTGCTGTCGAGCAAACTTTAGAACAACATTCCAAATTGGCCGCATTAGGTGAAATGTCAGCTGCAATAAGCCATGAATTAAATCAACCTTTGGCTGCTATGAAGACATATTTAGCTGGTGCTTCATTATTATTGAAAAGGAATAGGCCCAATGAAACCGTGACTGCTTTGATGCGAATTGATGACTTAATTCAAAGAATGGGGGGAATTACCAGACAACTTAAATCCTTTGCTAGAAAAAACACAGAAAGCTTTGTTCCAGTAAATTTCAACGACGCTTTTTTATCGGCAATGGCGATAATGGAGCCACAATTAAAACAAGAAAAAGTAAAAATTGAAACATTGATAGAACCTGAAGCAGTCATTATTATGGCGGATCAACAAAGACTTGAACAGGTCATAATAAACTTACTGCGAAATGCTCTAGATGCAGTCATGGAAGTAGAAGAACCTGAAATAAAAATATCACTTTATAAAGACGAGTCTGCAATCTTCTTATTAAGAGATAATGGTAAAGGTATCAGTAACTTAGAGACTATTTTTGAACCTTTTCAAACAACTAAAGATTTAGGAAAGGGTTTAGGATTAGGACTTGCTATATCGTCAAATATCATTTCCGAATTGGGAGGTATACTTCAAGGTAAAAACCTTTCCTCTAACGGTGCCGAATTTAAGATCACATTACCATTATTTGATCCAAGTAAGATAACTGTCAGAGCAACTGCAAACTCAAATTTTGGTATTGAAACATGAAGGTAGCTATAATTGATGATGAAAGAGATATGCGGCTCTCTATCTCACAATGGCTTTCTTTATCAGGTTATGAACCAGAGAGTTTTGCTTCAGCTGAAGATGCATTAGCCAGTATAAGTTCTAATTATCCAGGAGTTGTTGTTACTGATATCAAAATGCCCGGTATGGACGGGATGCAGTTATTAAAAAAATTAATGGGGCAAGATAGTGGGCTTCCTGTGATTCTTATAACAGGTCATGGAGACGTTCCAATGGCTGTTGAAGCCATGCGATTGGGCGCATTTAATTTTTTAGAGAAACCCTTTGAGCCTGCAGATTTAACTCAATTAATAAAATTAGCTACTCAAAAGCGTCGCTCCACTTTGGAAAGCAGAGAACTCCGCCAAGAACTATCAGATAGTTCCAAGATTATTAAAAAGTTAGCAGGCTCATCTAAGGAATTACTTAAATTAAAAGAAGATATTTTGGATTTTTCTCAATCTGATGCCTTTGTATTAATAGAAGGAGAAACGGGATCTGGTAAAACACTTGTCGCTCATGCTTTACATGCAGTTAGCCAGAAAACGGCAAAAGCATTAATTACAGTTCACTGCGGCGCCTATGATGGGCCCACCTTGTCTAGACGACTATTTGGACCAATAGAAGAAGCTGACAATTTTTTTCCTGCTTTTGAGGAAGCCAAAGGGGGAACACTTATTTTAGAGGATATAGAAAGACTTCCCATCGATCTTCAAGGAAAACTATTAGATAAGTTAGTAGTTTTGGAAAATTCTTCAGAGATAAGATTGATAACAATTTCTAACCACTCATCGTTAACATTGGCAAAAAAAATAATAAGGGAGGATTTATATTTCAGATTAAGCTCTTTAAAAATTTCAGTTCCTTCACTGAGAAAAAGAGGAAATGATATAATCGATTTGTTTTATCAATATGCATTATTGTTTGCAGAAGAATATGGTTGTTTAGCTCCTGTACTAACCTCAGAACAATCTAGTCAGTTGAGGCAAGCACCATGGCCAGGTAATGTACGACAGCTTATAAATGTTGCTGAGCAGATCATAATTCAATCGAGAAGAGGAGATGTAAATCTATCTTCATTATTAATAATTTCTGAAGAAAATATCGATAATACAATAACTTCAGACGGAAAACCTTTAAAATTATACGTTGAAGCATTTGAAAAATCGTTAATTGAAAGCTCTATGCGCAAGCACAAAGGCTCAATAAACAAGGTAATGGAAGAATTATTAATACCTAGACGAACTCTTAATGAGAAAATGGCCAAATATTCGTTGAATAGATCAAGTTTTCTTGAATAACAATTATCCGATCTGATTTCTTCGGAAACAATAAAACCAAATTAAAAATAAACAAAAAGATATCAAAGCATTCCATCCAGCCATAGAAATACCAATTAAATCCCATGCTATTTCGTCACACCGAACAAGCGGAGCACTCATTATTTTATCTAATAACTGATCAGTGCTTAATCCTTCTATAGAGGAGTTAGTGCAGGAATTGGGACCAGACCAATATTTTTGTTCTACTCCCACATGATAGAAAGCTAAAATTGTTGAGACTAACATAGATATCATACCAATAAGAATGAGGCTACGCATTGAAAAGAAATAGAATAATAGAAAGATTAAAATATTTAAAAAGTGTGGGTAACGTTGCCAAAAGCACAGTTTACAAGGTAAAAATCCCCCGATGTATTCGAAAGAATAAGCCCCCAAAATGACAGCTGCCGAAGAAATGCCTGCAATGGTTATCAGCTGCTTCGTTGTCATAAAAAATCTAAACCCAAAGTTCCGAACATAATAAGAGCCATAAAAAATAGAAACAGCCAACCTAAATACGTTTCTATAAAACTTTTTATGGTTTCTCCGTAGCGCTTTAATAGAGTTGCTACAACGAAAAACCTAGTAGCTCTTCCTAGTAAAGCAGATGCAATAAAGACATAAATGGGCATTTGTGTAAAACCGGACATAACAGAAACAACTTTAAATGGTATTGGAGATATCCCTGCCGTTAGTACAATTAAAAATCCATTTTCGTTTATAGAATTTGAAAATAAGTTTATAGCAGATTGTTTTCCAAGCCCTATGAGTAAAGGTTCAGCTATTTGTGCATAAAATAGAAGGCCAATAGCATAACCCACTAGTCCACCCAAAACAGACGAAATTGTAGTAACAAGCGCATAAAGCCAGGCCTTTTTGATGTTTGCTAAAATCATAGGTATTAACAAAACATCAGGTGGTATTGGAAAAAATATTGCTTCAATGAACCCAACGAATCCCAACAACCAAATAGCCCGTGGGTTATTGGCTAGTTCCATAGTCCAGTTATATAGAAATCGTATAAAGCGCATTTGATTTTATTGGCTAATCGCATGTGTCTTTATGATGGTCAATACTTTCATTTTGCATCTGGACGTAACTATATTGTTTCCTTATTAAGCTATTCAGTGCCCGAGTGGCGGAATGGTAGACGCAGGGGATTCAAAATCCCCCGCCTTCACGGGCGTGTGAGTTCGAGTCTCACCTTGGGCACCATTTTCGCAGTAAAAATTCATTGTAAGCCGCAGAAATTAATCGTTTTTTGCAAGGCTAATCTGTGGTTTACCTTTTTAATTTGTTTAACTTAAATTTTAGATTATTTTTTCTTGATTATAAAAAATACCTTGTTAATGTCTCAACATTATACGTCGGCCCAGTTCGACGGGGAGGAACAAAAGGCTGGTGCTATTGCATCAGTCTTTTTTCTTGTTACCTAAATTTCTAAGATTTCATAACCCCCAAAAAAAAACTGCAAAACACAACATTTTGTATTTATTCTAGACATTTAACCAATATAGTGGTATCAAATAGATACCACTATACTTTAGTGGGAGGCGTAAGCCTATTATTTAACCTCCCTTGAACTGGTCGAGGTGATGATTCTTACCTCGACTTTTCTTTTAATGAGTCTTTTTATATTAACTAATATCTTTTGCCCAATTAATAAAATCTTCTGGGGTGTCTAAATCAATAAAATAAGAATCGTCGCTCGTTACAAATCTATTAAGAGTTTTTTCGTATCTATCTATAATATTGCGACCACCCCTATCTCCCTTAATTAATTTTAGTTCTTCAAAATATTTTTGGGGAAAAATAACTGGATGACCAAATTTTGATTTTCCAAGTTTGACAGGACGGCAAATCATTTCGGGGTTTTTAAAAAAATATCTTATTAATTTTCTCAAAGGGTCGGCACTAAGACCAGGTAAGTCCGAAGGACAGATAGCCAAACTATGGAAATTTAACTTTTTTGTAATTTCAGTTAAACCTGTTGCTATGGAATGCCCCATACCTAAATCTGCGTACTCTACCTCAATTAAGACTGCATTTGTTTTAGAAATAATTAGTTTCCGTTTGGTGTCATTTGCAGGAACCGTGGCAAACACTGGGAAATTTAATTTCAAAGCTTCGTCTAATGTTCGTTTGAGTAATGGAACCCCATCTATTTCTTTCAACAACTTATCTCTTCCAAGCATTCTGGTAGATGCTCCTGCAGCTAAAAACAAAAATCCAAATTGATGTTGAGCCATTCTTTAAGCCTTATTTTTTTACTCAGTTTAACAAAAATCACTTTAATTATAAGTTTAAATAAAATTTGGTTATCAAGCGACTTTATTAGTCGCCTTCGAACATCTGGATCAGAAGTTAAAAATCTACGTTTGAATTATATGGAGGTTTTTCGGAATGAAATCAAAAGCACAGGTGGTTGTCATTGGTGGAGGATTAATTGGGTGCTCCATTTTGTATCATTTAACGAAATTAGGTTGGTCAGATGTGGTTCTTTTGGAAAGAAACGAACTTACTTCTGGATCAACTTGGCATGCTGCAGCTGGAATACATGGTCTTCATGACAGCACCAACATTAGTCGAATTCAGCATTACACAATGAACCTATACAAGGAACTGGAGAAAGAGACTGGGCAAGGATGCGGGATTTTCCAACCTGGGTCACTCTATCTAGCGCAAACTGAAGAGCGTGAGCACCAATTAAGGCTTCAAGCCGCTAAAGCTAAATTATACGAAATGAACTTTCACGAAATATCACGTGATGAAGCTGAAAATTTACATCCTTTCGTAAATTTTGAAGGAGTTCGGTGTATAATGTGGGAGCCAGATGGTGGGAATGTAGACCCTTCTGGGGTCACAAACGCTTATGCCGTTGGTGCCCGTTTAAATGGGGCTGAGATCCATCGCTTTACTCCAGTCACTGGAACAGAGCAAAATTCGGATAGTACTTGGAATATCAGAACGGAAAAGGGAGATATTCACGCAGAGTGGGTTGTCAATGCTGCGGGCTTGTGGGGCAGGGAAGTTGGCAAAATGGCCAATATAAATTTACCGTTGCAACCTACTGAGCACCAGTATTTCGTAACCGACACAATAAATGAGATAAAAAACTTTTCGGGTAGATTGCCCTCAGTGGCTGACAGAGACGGTGAATATTATCTGCGCCAAGAAGGTAAAGGTTTATTGATTGGTGCTTATGAAAAAAATTATAAATTATGGGCTGAGAGAGAAACTCCAAAGGATTTTGGTCACGATCTTTTTGATGATGACTTAGAGCGAATTGAAGAAAATATATTAAGAGCAATTGACCGAGTTCCTATCGCCGGCTCCGCTGGAATAAAAAGGGTCATAAATGGTCCGATGATTTGGTCACCCGATTCAAATGTTCTATTTGGGCCTATACCTGAGATAAAAAATTATTTCTGCTGCAACGGTATAATTCCTGGTTTTAGTCAATCAGGAGGAATGGGATTGATGGCAGCTGAATGGATTATCAAAGGTGAGACACAATATGATTTGTTTGGATGGGATGTGGCTCGTTATGGAGACTGGGCAAATAATAAATTTGTTAAAGAGAGAGTAGGTGATCAATATGCAAATCGTTTTAAAATACACTTTCCAAACGAGGAAAGATCTGCTGGAAGACCTTTAAGAACAAGGCCTGTTTTCAATCATCAAAAAAAACTTGGAGCTATATTTGGTTTGAACTATGGATGGGAACATCCTCTATACTTTGACAAGAATTGTGTCGAAACCTCAGGGTTCACAAGGCAAGACTGGTGGCACTCTGTGGGTCGCGAAGCTAGAATGCTTCGCAATAACGTTGGTGTGATAGATATCTCAAATTTTGCTAAATATAGTTGCAAAGGTCCAGGAGCTGAAAAATGGCTAAACTTAGTCTTTGCCAACAAAATGCCGTCAAAAATTGGCCGATCTTGTTTAACTCCATTAATTAGCGTTTTTGGTGGTGTTGCGGGAGATGCTACAGTCACAAGAATTTCAGATGATGAGTTTTGGGTTGTAAGCTCTGGAATTTCTGAAAGATATCAGAAGCGCTTCTACAATAGTGTGCAACTTCCAGAGAACACAAGTTTTCAAAGTAGAACAGATGAAATGTGCGGTTTCAACGTTGCTGGTCCAAAATCACGAGAAATTCTACAAAGATTAAGTAATCAGGACTTATCGAATAAAAACTGGCCATTCATGCGGTCTGGTAATCTTTCGATAGCAGGAGTTTCTTGTTTGGCTTTGAGAATTTCCTTTACTGGAGATTTGGGGTGGGAGATATATTGCGAAACTAGCAAGCAACAGATTGTATATGAGGCACTAGTTCAAGAAGCAATTAACGAAAGGGGCGGGCCGGTAGGTAGCAGGGCCCTTATGTCACTGCGAATTGAAAAGGGCTATGGAAGTTGGAGTAGGGAGTATAGCCCCGAAGTTTGGCCACACGAATGCGGGTTAGAGAAGTTGTGCAAATTGGATAAAGAGTTCTTAAATAAAGGAGAATTAGAAAAAAAACTCAAAACTAATCCAAGAGAACGCTTAATGTTAATACATTTAAATGAAGAAGATTGTATTTCGTCTAACGCGGATGCAACCGGAGGCGAACCAATTTTTAAAAATGGAAAAGGTTTAGGAAGAATTACATCAGGCGCTTACGGATATACAGTTAAAATGTCTCTGGCTTTAGGTTACTTAAAGGATGCTGTTCCGGGAGATAATGTTGAAGTAATGGTTTTAGGGCAACCTCATAGAGGAAAGGTTCTTGAAGCTCCCCCTTTCGATCCAGATGGAATAATTTTAAGAGGCTAAACCGTCTTAGAAGGTTTCTTTAGCAAAGGTCGAACTCTGATAACAGTAATTCTGTTAGCATCTCTTCCAGCAACTTCAAATCGAAAACCGTGGAAACGAAACACTTGGCCAACTGCCGGTATCATTTGTGCTTCGTGGAGAACTAAACCAGCCAAAGTATTCGCGTGTTCATCTGGTAAATTCCAATCCAGCTCTCGATTTAAGTCACGGATGGTCATAGTTCCATCTAACTCGTATACGCCATCCAAATCCGGTTTTATTGATTCATTGGAGTCTGGGTCAAATTCGTCTGCAATCTCACCAACAATTTCTTCTAAAATATCCTCTAAGGTTATCATTCCCTCAAGGCTGCCATATTCATCAACGACTAGTGCAAAGTGCGTGCGCCTTTTTAGAAATTGACGCATCTGTTCGTCCAAAGCTGTTGTGTCTGGAACAAAATAAGGTTTCATAATTACAGAACTAATGTCCAAACTTAGCAAATTTTTTAACGATGCATCAGGACCGCTTATTTTGTTATACATTGATCTCGCCAAATCTTTAGCGTGAATCACACCTATAATATTTTCTGGCTCATCTTTATATACTGGTAGTCTCGTATGATTACTTGACATACATTGATCCAATATTTCTTTTGGTTCATCGTTAAAATTAATCATCTCTATACTCGAGCGATGCAGCATTATTTCTTCAACTGTACGTTCTGATAAATCCAGAGCTCCCAAAATTCGATCTCGGTCTTCCTTTTGAACAACCCCCTCAAGATGACCGAGAGATATCGCACCCGCTATTTCCTCTCTTACAGCCAATATAGGTTCGTCAGCTGAGGTTCTAACACCAAATAACCATAAAATACCTCTGACTAATTTTCTAACAGCTGAAACAATCGGATCAAATATACTGACTAAAAGAGCAATGGGAGCAGACACTCTAGCAGCAGCCTGTTCCGCATTTGTAATCGCATAAGTCTTTGGAAGCACTTCAGCAAAAATCAAAACGAGAAGGGTCATGACTAGAGTTGCCAATGCAACGCTACTTTCACCAACTAGTTTAGTAAATAAAGCTGTAGCTAGTGACGTCGCAAGAATATTTACCAAGTTATTTCCTAATAGTACTGAGCCAATTAATCTCTCATTATCTTCTGTAATTGATAATGCTCTCGCTGCACTACGAGATCCTTTATCGGCTTGCGTTTGAAGCTTGCCTCTAGAAGCCGCTGTCAACGCAGTCTCGCTACCAGAAAAAAACGCTGACAGTAACAAAAGTATAAAGATTGCAAATACAGTGAACCAGAAGGCGTAGTCTAAATTTAAAGACTGTAACCAAAGCATTTATTTAAACCTTATCATAAAAAAAAAGAAATTTAAACATGAGCAAATAGCCTAACACAATATACGTTACAAGTAATTAAATTTTTAAAAATAGTGTGAACTGACAATGGCACATTTCCAAAGGTTCGAAGCTATATAATCATAAATTTTTATTTACTTTTAACTGACAGAGGATGATGCTCTTCGAGAGTAGTTTTTAATTTGTCATTAACAATGTGAGTATAGATTTCAGTTGTTGTAATGTCAGAGTGTCCCAGAAGTGTTTGTATGACCCGCAAATCAGCGCCATTACTCAACAGATGTGTAGCAAATGCATGCCTTATGGTGTGAGGTGAAACATTTTCTCTTTTGACGCCCGCTTCAATTGCCCAAGATTTAATTTTATTAAAAAACCAATTTCTAGTTAGGTATCCATTTTTACTATTTGAAGGAAATAAAAAACTTGATCGCTTCAAGCCTAATTTTAGTGATATATCTTCTTTTTTATCTCTAAGTTTCAGCCAGTGCTCCAACGCCTCAATTGCCGGAGGTGATAATGGAACAAGCCTTTCCTTGCTACCTTTCCCTTTTATTAAAATCATTTTTGGTTTTCCACGAGCAGCTGCAACGGGCAGCGACATTAATTCAGTAATACGCATACCTGATGCATAAAGTACTTCCAATAAGCACTTGTTTCTAGCACGTTCAAATTCTGTATGCCCCTGTGTCCGCGCTACTTTCAATAATGAATCAACTTCTTCCAATGTGAGTGTTTTTGGCAATGGTTTTGGTAACTTGGGACCCGAAAGTTGGGACGATGGATCTATCATCAAAAACCCTGATTCAATACAAAATTTAAAAAATTGCTTAATTGAAGATAAATGTCTGGCTCTAGTGGATCGGGAGTGCCCTAATTTTTGCAAATATAAAATATACTTTTCGAGCTCAGTTTGAGTAACCTCGAGAAGAGACTTACCAATTTTTATAGATACTTTCTCCAGATCTTTTGAATATGCTAAAATTGAATTCTCACTTAAACCCTCTTCTGCGTACTTAGCTTCTAGGAACTTTTCAATCAACTGTCTGTTGTCATTCATTTTTTCAATACCAAGTGAGTTAAAGCAGCTCGACGAGCGGTAGTTTCTAGACCTATTAAATTTAAAGTTGATAAACTCTCTGAAAAATCTTTCAAATTACCCTCAATTCCCAATTCAAATTGCAGAAGTGCATTCAAAATAACCTCTCCTAATTTTCCCTGATTTAGTTTCTGTTCAACTAAGAACGGAACACTAGGCTCAGTAAAAATTTGTAAAATTATTTTTTCAGTTTCATCGGATACTTTGACTTGAGAAAAATCACCCGCAGTTAAACCAAAGCGAATATCACTTGGATCCCAATAACCCTCTGTTAATTTGAAGTTATTAGTTAAGAGCAACAAATTTGCCGCAATTTTTTTTGATTTTGGAGAAAGATTTTTTTCAAACACACTTAAGCCAAATAGTTTTGCAAAGACTGTTAACTGATTGGTTTGTTTAAAAACTTTCCAAGCATCTTGAAAAGATTCTTCTAAATTTTCTTTATCATCTAAAGCAGCATCAAGATCATTAATAACTTTAATCCTATCCCACATACTTCCTGAAGCACCCGGGCTGTGATTTGTATAAATCCCTAAGATTTGATTTTCTGGTATTGCACCAGTTAATGATAAACGCTCAGCTGCTATTACTTGAGCCCGCCATCCATTTACACCAGATAAATCACTTTGACTGTATTGGATGGGTAAATATTCAGCTGGAATAGGCTCACCAATAGCTTCATACAAACGATACTCCAAAGGTGTAATAGAATTAGGTGGCGGTAAAAGAGCTGATAAATCAACATTAAAATCGACCTCTAAGTATCTGCTTAATAATGAAATCTCATGATCACTTAAATCACCCAATACTTTTTCTGTTTGTAGGATCAAATGTGCAGTTAGCCAGTCACCTTTACGCGCATAGCAGTAGATTAATTCTGCTCGAAGCTCTCGATTTTCAGTATTTTGAAAAACCGGTTCACAAATGGGAAAATTATTGCTTGATAACAAGGAAATATCAAAAAGTTGAGGTATCATTCTTTCAGGTACAGGAGACGCTCGCTCTACGAGAGCTATTGCTGGGTCTACTGCTCCATAATTTATTAACTTATCCAAACGAACCTCTAGAAACGCATATCTTGAAGGCTCATTCAAAGGTGGGCGAGCCTCAGCGAGCAGCAATGAATACACCAACTCTTGGATGGGTGAATAGCTAAAAGTTGGCATTGTTTTAAATAAATACTCCAAGTCGTCAAAGCTCGAGTTCCTCCAAATTGTTGTAGGAATTCCAGTAACATAAATTGGTAGTAGGCCTATCGCTTGATACTCATTTGAGTTTAAGGTTGAAACTTGTATATCGTTAGTTTTTTCCACATCTACGTTTTTTATTTCTAGTATACCCTTTTGAAACTTATTGTTTGCCTTAGATAGCCAATCTATAGCTGACAAAGGTGATTGTGCTGCCATTGGAGAAGCCAGTAACAAAAAATAAAAAAAATATCTAATTCGCATTTAGCTTTATAGTGTTGGTAATAAGAGTTTGCTGAGGTTCAAACTCAACACCAAAAACCAACGGGCCCAAAAACGCATATACTGTAAGAACAGAAATCCCTGTTACTATGAAATAAAGCAGCCATTTAATTAATTTTCCCATAAACTAACTATCACTTCAGCATAATCTCTGTTGCGTATATCATAACGATTATTACAAATATATCAAAGTTCAATTGTAATTGTGTTTTTAGGTGATAATACGACTTACTATGTTTGAACTAAAAAAAACGGTCGCTCTGGTCGGAATGATGGGATCCGGTAAAAGTGCAATAGGTAAAGTTGTTTCATCAATTATTGATGTTCCGTTTAAAGATGCTGACGTTGAAATTGAACAGGCAGCCAAATTATCGATACCAGAAATTTTTGAGCGTCATGGCGAAAAATTTTTTCGAGACAAAGAAGATCAAATTATCAAACGGCTATTACGTGAAAAGTGCTGTATTTTAGCAACTGGCGGCGGAGCGTTTATGAATAAGAAAATTCGCGCATCAATTAAAGAACAAGGAGTTTCAGTTTGGTTAAATGCAGATTTAGAAACACTTTGGAAACGAGTTAAACACAAAAGAACAAGGCCACTATTAAGAACACATAATCCAAAAGAAACACTCAGAAGTATTTATACAGACCGAATTAAAACTTATTCTTTGGCCGATATTATTGTAGATTCTCATGATAAATCATCTTTAGAAGAGATGGCTAAATTAATAATTAAATCTTTACTAGATCGTAATGACTTGATCGAAAGAGCTTGACTATGAAAAAAGTGACCGTGCCGCTAGATAAAAGATCCTATGACATTTTGATTGGTGAAGACTTAATCTCTAACTTTCCGATTTATTTAGAAGGCATTTTAAGTCGTAATTTTTTAGCAATTATTACAGATAAAAACGTAGAAAAAGTTCACCTATCTAGACTAGTTAAGGCTTTATCTGCATCGGGAGTTGAAACCAAAATATTATCGATCGATCCTGGAGAGGGAAGCAAATCTTGGAAAACTCTCCAAATGACGGTTGATTGGATGTTGGCAAGTAAAATTGAACGCAATGACATAGTAGTTGCTTTGGGCGGGGGTGTAGTAGGCGATCTTGTAGGTTTTGCCGCCGCAATATTAAGACGCGGTATTCGTTTTATTCAGTGTCCAACTTCACTTTTAGCGCAAGTAGATAGTTCAGTCGGTGGCAAAACAGGGATAAATTCCATCTATGGAAAAAATTTGGTGGGTGCTTTTTATCAACCATCATTAGTTATTTCAGATATTTTTACCTTAGACACGATTAAGAAGAGAGATTTCTTAGCAGGTTATGGTGAAGTAGTCAAATACGGCTTGTTGGGCGACTATGATTTTTATTGCTGGTTGGAGAAAAATTCTACTAAGATAAAAGAAAAAGACACCCAGGCACTTATTAAGGCTGTGGCTCATTCATGTGAAATGAAGGCAGAAATTGTTATCAATGATGAAAAAGAGCATGGCGATAGGGCACTGCTCAACTTAGGGCATACATTTTGTCACGCGCTTGAAGCCGCTACTGGTTATTCTGAACGTATGTTGCACGGGGAGGGAGTAGCAATCGGATGTATTTTAGCTTTCGATCTATCTGCAAAGATGAAGTTAACTTCACAAGAAGATCCCGTTAGGGTTAAAAAGCACTTTTCAGAAATGGGGATGATGAAATCAATAAAAGAAATATCAGGAATTTTGCCTGATTCTGATAGCTTGGTAGAATTAATGTTTCAGGATAAGAAAGTGGTGAACGGAAAGTTAAATTTGATTTTAACAAAAGGAATAGGAAAAGCATTTATTGCTCGTGATATCGACCCAAATTTGATTAAATCTGTAATTAATGAATCTCTGGCATAGTGAAACTAAAAGAGCCTTAATGTTAAATTTACAGAAGATTAGTTTCTTTGAAAGGTAGCTTGCGTGATTAACTCAATGACTGGATATGCTTCTGGTTCGACCCAGGTAGGAAGCCTATCGTTGGATCTTGAAATAAAGAGTGTAAACTCTAAGAGTTTAGATTTAAAAATTTATCTTCCTGAATATCTCTCTTCATTGGAAAACGAGTTACGTCAAGTTACGTCAAGTAAAGTATTTAGAGGCTCTGTTGTTTTAAAAATAAAAGTAAGCCAAAATTCAAAACTCTCAAACGAGTATTTTTTTAATGATAAGGTATTAAATACTGTGTTTGAAAAAATTCAAAATATAGAAAAAATTTGTGATGAAAAAAATATACCATTGGAACCTTTGAAAGCTTCAGACTTTTTTACAATCAAAGGCGTTTGGGAGGAGGACAAAAATGCCTCGAATTTCATCGATGATATGAAATCAATCATACTTGATAAGGCAAACGAATTGATTGAAAGTCTTTTACGAGCAAGAAAAAAGGAGGGGCAGGGACTACTAATAATTTTGGCTGACAAACTTGCCTCTATCCTGGCACTACACAAAGCTGCAGAAGAAATTCTGCCTGAAAGATCAAAACACTTGGAAAAGAATTTCAAATCCTTAATTGAAAAAATAATTTCCGAAAATTCTCAATTAGATGAAAATAAAATTGAGCATGAAATAGCTATAATTGCAATCAAACAGGATATTACGGAAGAATTAGATCGCCTAAAAGTTCATCTTTTAAGCATGCAAGATTTACTAAATTATGCAGGTAGCATCGGTAAGAAACTTGATTTCCTATCTCAAGAATTGAATAGAGAAGTAAATACAATATGCTCTAAGTCACATTACAGCGCACTGACAAAAATAGGAATAGAAATGAAGACATTAGTCGATCAATTTCGTGAACAAGTACAAAATGTCGAGTAGTGCTAAAGTTAATGAAAAAGGATTATTAATAATCCTTTCCTCGCCATCCGGCGCGGGAAAGTCCACATTAGCCCAGCGTATTAAATCATGGGATAGAAATTGCGTATTTTCGATTTCAGCTACAACCCGCGAACCTCGAGAAGGTGAACAAAACGGAAAAGACTATTTTTTTATTTCTGAGGAAGAATTTCGAAACAAAGCTTCGAAAGGCGAAATGCTGGAACACGCGGAGGTGTTTGGTAACTGGTATGGAAGCCCTATGTCTCCAGTATTGTCTTCAATTGACAGCGGAAATGATGTTTTATTTGATGTTGACTGGCAGGGAAGCCAGCAAATAAAAAACTCGAGTTTGGGAAAATATGTTTTATCAATTTTTATTCTACCGCCTTCCATTAAGGAATTGGAAAGTCGTTTAAAATTAAGAAATCAGGACAGTGATGAAGTTATTTCGAATAGGATGGCTAAGTCTGTTGAGGAGATAAGTCATTGGCCCGAATATGATTATGTTGTTGTTAATGATGACGTCGATAAAACTGAAGAAAAATTAAAAATTATTATAACCGCAGAAAGATTGCGGTTATCTCAGCAACCAGGAGTTGTTGAATTTGTTCGTGGTCTGACTAAAGAGTTTGGAGAGCGGTAATGCCAATTTTCAAGTTTAAAACTTATAATCCTAAGATCGAAAGTAGTGCTTGGGTTGCACATGACGCCAATATAATTGGAAACGTTGACATAAGTAAAAAGGCCTCAGTTTGGTTTGGGGCAACACTTCGAGGAGATAATGAAAAAATACTGCTAGGAGAGGGTAGCAATATACAAGAAAACTGTGTTTTGCATACTGACCACGGCTTCCCTTTGAAGATTGGAACGAATTGTACAATTGGTCACAGTGTAATTCTTCACGGCTGTTCCATTGCTGAAAATACGCTTATTGGTATGGGTTCGACGGTCCTCAATGGAGCTCGAATTGGAAAAGGATGTTTAATCGGAGCCGGATCTTTAATCACTGAAAATAAAGTAATCCCAGACGGTTCATTGGTAATGGGTTCCCCAGGAAAAGTTATACGCCAGCTCGATAATGAAACAAAAGAAAGCCTAATTGGTAGCGCACTCCACTATCAGGAAAGAGCAGCGGAATTTAGCAAGCACCTAGATAAAATTCCCTAAGTGAAAAATTTGCAAAACATGATAACAATCTTATATAAAAAAATATAGGTAATAATTAACTCGTGAATAATAATCATCTCTTTTGAAAGGTTGCTAAATGACTATGCAAAAACCAATTTTAAAAAGTAAAGACGCCCCAGACTTGGGAGTATTTAGTTGGTCTGACCCTTTTTACTTAGAACAACAGCTGAGCGAAGAAGAGCGTATGCTCAGGGATGCAAGTAAGACCTTCGCACAGGAAAAGCTACAGCCACGGATTAATAAAGCCTTTCAAAATGAAACCGTTGAGCCACAACTATTTAGAGAAATGGGTGAAATGGGTTTATTAGGAACGACCATCCCCGAGGAATACGGTGGACTTGGGGCAGGGTATGTAAGTTACGGAATGGTCGCTAGAGAAATAGAACGTGTGGATAGTGGTTACCGGTCTATGATGTCAGTTCAGTCAAGCTTAGTCATGTATCCCATCTATGCCTATGGGACAGAGGAACAGAGAATAAAGTACTTGCCAAAACTGGCAACGGGTGAACTGATTGGATGTTTCGGATTAACTGAGCCAGATGCGGGGTCTGATCCAGCTTCGATGAAAACTCGGGCTGTTAAAACTGCAAGCGGCTATAGGATTTCCGGTTCGAAAATGTGGATTTCAAATTCGCCTATTGCAGATGTATTTGTAGTTTGGGCAAAATCAGAACATCACGATGGAAAGATAAAGGGTTTTATACTTGAAAAGGGTGCCAATGGCCTAAAAGCCCCCAGAATAGAGGGTAAATTGTCGTTAAGAGCTTCAGTTACCGGAGAGATCGTTATGGATAATGTTGAGATTTCTGATGATGCTTTATTGCCGAATGTTTCAGGTCTCAAGGGTCCGTTTGGCTGCCTTAATAGAGCCAGGTATGGAATTGCCTGGGGCGTTATGGGCGCAGCGGAGTTTTGTTGGCACGCGGCGTTGCAATATGGACTAGATCGAAAACAATTTGATAAACCAATAGCTCAAACGCAGCTATTTCAGAAGAAATTGGCTGATATGCAAACTGAGATATCTCTCGGTCTTCAGGCGGCTCTGAGAGTGGGCCGGCTTATGGACGAAGCTCAAGGCTCTCCAGAAATGATAAGTATTATAAAACGAAATAATTGCGGTAAGGCTCTAGATATATCTCGTATGTCTCGCGATATGCACGGAGGAAATGGCATCTCACAGGATTTTCAAATAATGCGCCACATGAATAACTTGGAAACCGTTAATACTTACGAAGGAACCCACGACGTACACGCACTAATTCTTGGAAGGGCGCAAACGGGTTTGCAGGCATTTTTTTAAAAGCTGTTAAATAGGATAAAAATGCACAAAGGAATATATTAAATACTGAATATGATTTTCGCATAATATATATTATGTTAATTAATGAATAAAATATAGTTGGGTTTAACTTTAATTATTTTACTTAAACTATTGTTTTAAAAAAATTACCCTTGTGCAGCCTTAGCAACTTCAGCTGCAAAATCTTCTTCCTTTTTCTCTATACCCTCGCCAACAGCCATACGAACATAGCCCACAATTTCAACATTAGCTTTTTCAGACGCAGCTTGAACAGTTAAATCCGGATCGATCACAAAATCTTGTCCTAAAAGTGTGACCTCGGAAAAAAACTTTTTCATTCTACCTTCAATCATTTTTTCAATGACCTGTTCAGGCTTACCAGATTCTCTAGCTTGCTCTGTGAGTACAGACTTCTCTCTCTCTATAATTGATGGATCTAAGTCGTCACTACTAAGGGCTTGAGGATTTGCAGCTGCTATGTGCATAGCAACCTGCCGACCAAATTCTTGGTTGTTTCCCGTTAAAGCAACCAAAACCGCAATTGCGCCCATCCCATCGGCTGCTGCATTATGCACATAAGAAACAACTTGATCGCCAGAAATTTTTGAAATTCTCCGTAAAGATAAGTTTTCGCCTATTGTTGCAATTTTATCAGTTATTACTTCAGAAACCTTTTTGCCTTGAAAGTCCGCATCGGCTAATGATTCAACACTATCAACATTCAATGCAACGCCAGCAATTCCTCTGACCATCTCTTGAAATTCAGCATTTTTAGCAACAAAATCAGTTTCAGAATTAACTTCGATTGCTACACCATTGAGCCCATCAACCGAAACAGCCACCAATCCTTCCGCTGCTATTCTGCCTGATTTTTTAGCTGCTTTTGCCAATCCCTTAGTTCTAAGCCAGTCAACTGCAGCCTCGAAATCACCAGATGTTTCTGTTAAAGCCTTTTTGGCGTCCATCATGCCTGCGCCAGTAGATTCTCTTAATTCTTTTACCATTGATGCTGTAATAGCCATTTATCTAACCTTTTATATTTCTACATTTGCAAATGATGCTTCAAATAACTGCCATAAATATTTTTCCACCTTTAACAATTTAAGCTTTATCGTCACCTGAACTTTTTTTACTCTTAGTCTTTTTATCTTCCACTGGAGCGCTATCAGATGCTTTACCTTCATCCTTTTTCTTAGCCTTACTAGCAGTTGCCTTTTTAGCAGTAACCGCTGGTTTTTTTGCTGCCGCTTTCGATTTTTTTGTTGTCACTTCAACTTTATCAGCGGCTTTTTTATCATCTTCTACCGGTTTCTTGACTTCTTCTTCGCTAGTTTCAGTAGATTTAGTTTCTTCTTCAACGGCTTCAGTCAAAATTTCTTCAGTTGGAGATTCATCCATTTCCCCTAAATCAACTCCAGCGGCTCCAAGTTGAGCAGACATACCATCAAGAGCTGCTCTGCTGATCAAATCACAATATAGACCTATCGCTCGTGAAGCGTCATCATTACCTGGAATCATATAATCAACTCCTGATGGCGAACAGTTAGTGTCTACAACGGCCACGACTGGTATTCCTAGTTTATTAGCTTCTGCAACAGCAAGCGCTTCTTTTTTAACATCCACGACAAAAACCAAGTCAGGCACACCACCCATCTCCGCAATGCCATCAAATGAGGCTTTCAGTTTAGCATGCTCACGCTCAACCCCAAGCCTCTCCTTTTTAGTAAGACCCTCGATTGAACCAGATGCGACTTGCTCGTCAATCGATTTCAACCTTTGAATTGACTGCGAAACAGTTTTCCAATTAGTCAGGGTACCGCCCAACCAACGATGGTTCATGTAGTATTGCGCGCACTTTTCTGCAGCTTCGGCAATTGGTGAAGATGCCTGGCGCTTGGTGCCAACAAATAAAATACTGCCCCCTTTTGCAACCGTTTCACGAACTATGTTCAAGGCTTGATCGAGCATAGGAACGGTCTGCGTTAAGTCTAGTATGTGTATACCATTACGAGATCCATAAATGTATGGTTCCATTAATGGATCCCACCTTTGAGTTTGGTGACCAAAGTGGACACCTGCTTCTAGCAATTGACGTAGTGAAAACTCTGGTAGAGCCATTTTAAAATCCTTTCCGGTTTAATGCCTTGATGGGAGCTTGAAAGTTAAACTTCAACCGGTGGACTTTATAAGGATGTTTCCCTTAAAAGCCCTCATCCCATCTGCGATTTATCAGTGGTGGCTCTAAGGCATAGTGTCTGAATATGCAAGTTCAAAAAGATTATTTTATTTTTAGATTACTCTTTCGATAAACCAAAAGCTTCCTACTAAACCAATTATCGCCGAAATTGGTTGAGCGATAGAGCTCTTATAGTAGCTCTTTTTTTTGAACCAATACCCTACGAATATGAATGCCAGCAGGACAATGGTCAGCTGTCCAAACTCAACCCCGACATTAAAGCCAATAAGAGCTGGGACAAAAAATCCAGCTGGTAGCCCAAACTCTCCTAGTACAGATGCAAAACCCAAACCATGAAGCAAACCAAAAATAAATATTACTAGAGGCCGCCACCTACTTAATTTCTTTATAAAAATATTTTCAACGGATATGAATATGATTGATAAAGCAATAAGAGGTTCCACTATTTCTGGAACAATTTTTATATAACCAAGCGAGCCTAAAGCAAGAGTAAAAGTATGGGCCAGAGTGAAAGCCGAAATTTGCCAAACTAGTGGTTTCAACTTGCGTGAAAAGAAAAACAGTCCTAGGACAAATACAATATGATCCCATCCTTTTGGAATAATGTGCTCAAACCCAACAATTATGTACTTAAAAAAAGTTTGGATTTTACTTTTTTCAATTGATCCCTGAAAATACATTTCATCCGATTCATCTCCATTTGCAAGAAATTGTGTTAAGCCATTATCAACACCCATCTGCCTCACAACAATCGGTCCAAAGTTGGCGTTCCAGGAAAAAACTATTGGTTCATCTTTTTCAATCTTTGCCTCTAAATACAAATGACTAATGCGAGTTAATTCAGTATTTCCAACATCAGGAACAGTGAGATCCTGATAACTCAATTCAACCACCCTACCCGATTGAATTAACTCAATATCTTTGGAAAGGTATGGCCATTTCTTGCCAAATATTTTTTTAATTTGAGTTGGTGTAAAAGTACGTAACTCATCATATTTAATTGCATTTTCCGATAAATTTGTATCACTAACCTCAGAAAGGTCTATTTCTGCAAGCATCGCCTCAATCGAAAATCTTATCTTTAACTGAACAACATTTGGATTTATTGTAAGGTCTAAGATAGACGGTGACATCTCATGCCCTTTTAATGGTACCACTTTCATAAAGAGAAAAATGATAACAATAAAAAATAATCTACTCGTTCTTTTTAGATTAAAGGTCAGCATACTAACAATTACTTTTGGGTTGGTTATCTTTAAAGGTGAACCTTCGATTTCTCATGAAATGTGGCTCGATACAACTACATTTCGCCAAGCAGTTGGTAATGAGTTTCAAATAAGTTTAAAAAACGGCCAAATGTTTGAAGGAATAGAGCTTTCATATTTTAAAAATAGGTTTTCTGAATTTTACTATGTATACGACGATCAAAAATTTAATATTGAATCAAGAATGGGGGATAGGCCGGTAGCGGTACTATCAAGCAATAATAATGGCTTGATAACTGGTATTTATGTAAGCAAAAAGTCTACAATCACCTACAAATCTATGGATAAATTTGCTGATTTTGCTTCCGAAAAAGGAGAGAATTGGGCAATTAAAACACATTTTGACTCTAAATTTCCTGAGGCGAATTTCAAAGAAGATTATTATAGATTCTCTAAGATTTTAATAGGTGTTGGGGATGCAAATGGTGCCGACCAAAGTATGGGCCTCAAACATGAATTAATTGCACTGAAAAACCCATATCTTATGTCTCCATCTGATGAATTTTCAGTACAATTACTTTTTAACGGCCAACCTCAAAAGAATAAAAAAATCACAATTTTCGAAAGAAAAACCGACAAAACGGTTAGTGTTAGAACAGCTTTTACTGATCCAGATGGGATATCTAAATTTACAGTAACTCAAGGCAATGAATATCTTATAGATAATGTAATCTTGGAACTTAATAACAAACCAAAAAATGATACTTTTTGGACAAGTTATTGGGCAGCCCTCACCTTTAGAGCATCCAATGAAGCCCAGTAACTTCAGAATTATATGCGCAGGTAGCGCTTTGATCGATAGTATTGGCTTTAGCAAAGGTCAGATAAATACCGGAGATGATGTTTCTGGTATAGTAAAAACAAGCGTTGGAGGTGTTGCATTTAATATTTGCAAACATTTAGCGTTGAATGGCTTTACGAACTTAGAACTATTAACAGCGCTAGGAGATGACATCAAAGGACGCACTATTATAGAATTTTGTGACAAATTGGGAATTATCACAGATAACATTTACGTTTGTAATGACACTGAAACAGACAGCTATTTAGCAATCGAAGATATACAAGGCCTTAAAGCTGCAATAGCACATATATTTAATGTGGAAGAGTTTGGTGATAGAATATTAGGACCGCTTGAAAATGGCGCTGTGAAAACAAGTTCTAACCCCTCTCGTAATTTACTCGTATTAGATGGGAATTTGAGTACATCGAGTTTATCAAAAATTGCTGAAAACAAAAAATTTAAGAATTACGATATGAGAATAGCATCAGCGTCATCTTCAAAAGCATTTCGTTTGAAACCATTTTTAAGCCTTCCAAACGCAACAGTTTATTGCAATATGTCAGAAGCTGAAAATCTTTGTGATTTAAGTTTTAAAGATACCAGACAGGCCTCTACTTATTTGCTAAAGCAAGGATTAGGTAGAGCAATTGTGACTAACGGTAGCAAACAAATTTGTGCTTCATCCGTTTATCACGAGCCAATTACAATATTACCACCAAAGGTTAAAAATATAAAACATATTACAGGCGCTGGAGATTATTTTGTAGCCTGTCATATTGCAAATGAAATCAACCAAATACCCAAAGAAATATCTTTATTAAAAGCTGCGGAAAGTGCCTCAAAATATGTCGAGACAGAAATTAAATGATGGAAATTAATTATTCTTTAGAAGTACGACAAGCTATTAAAAATTACGAGCCGGTTGTTGCATTAGAAAGTACTATAATAACCCATGGCATGCCATGGCCAGAAAACCTGAAAACGGCTCAAAGTGTTGAGACCATAGTCAAAGAATATGGTGCTACGCCTGCTACTATAGCTGTTATAAATGGAATAATACACGTTGGTTTAGAAGATGAAGCGTTAATAGAATTATCTGCAAAAAAAGATGTCAGAAAATTATCTAGAGCAGATTTGGCACATTGCTTGGTGAAAAAGGAAACTGGTGCCACCACAGTTGCTGCGACAATGATAATTGCAGACCTGGCTGGAATAAAAATTTTTGCTACAGGCGGAATTGGTGGAGTTCATAAATTTGCTGAAAAAACTTTCGATATTTCAGCTGACTTACAAGAGTTAGCAATAACAGGTATTTCAGTTGTCTGTTCTGGACCCAAGGCAATTTTAGATATTCCCAAAACATTAGAGGTTTTAGAGACCCTAGGAGTTCCAGTTATTACTTTTGGGCAAACTAATTTGCCAGCCTTCTGGTCAAGTGACAGCCCTTTCATATCTCCGTTATCACTCGACAAGCCTTCTTTGATTGCTAAATCCCATGAATTAAGAAAGGAACTTGGGCTATCAGGAGGCCAGTTGATTGCAAACCCAATATCAAAGAAAGACCAAATTCCTTTTGAAACGATAGAACCAATAGTTATGGAAGCCGTAAAAAGCGCTAATGAACAAAATATTATTGCCAAGGAAGTGACACCTTTTGTACTCTCTCAAATTAATCAACTCACCAAAGGTAAAGCACTTTTAGCAAATATCGCATTAATTAAGAACAATGCAAAACTTGCATCAAAAATCGCATTATGTTTTTAAGAATGCAATAATAGTTAGAAATGTTTGTTGAAACCATACAAACTAAAAACTAATTAATTAGAAATCAGATTGGCAACTCGAAAATATGCTCGCACGTCTAAGAACAAGTTTTTTAACAGGCATCGTTGTTATTGCCCCTGTTGCTCTAACACTTTGGCTGATTTGGAGTGTTATTGGCTGGTTTGATGGTTTTGTTCTGCCTTTTGTTCCGGATGCATACAGACCCGAGCAGATACTTAACACTTTTTTTGGTTACGACTTAAATTTAAATATTAGGGGTGTTGGTGTTGTAGTATTCTTGATCTTTGCAACTTTGGTGGGTTGGCTAGCAAAAGGCTTAATTGGACGTTCGTTTATAAAATACGCTGAAAATTTAGTAAATCGAATGCCAGTGGTGCGCTCTTTTTATTCGGGAATTAAACAAATTGCAGAAACTGTATTTGCGCAGCAGGAACGATCATTTGAAAAAGCCTGCATGATTGAATACCCTCGAAAAGGCATTTGGGCTATAGGTTTCATCTCCACTACTGCAAAGGGAGAAATCGCGGAACGAAATTCTTCAGCGGGCCCTATGGTTTCTGTTTTCGTTCCTACCACACCAAACCCTACGTCTGGTTTTCTGTTATTTTTTCCAAAAGCAGATATTGTAGAGTTAGATATGTCGATTGAAGATGCCGCTAAATTAGTGATCTCTGCTGGTTTGGTTTATCCACCAACAAAAAAGACATCTTCGAAAAGTACCATTGAAAAAGGCCGAACGAGCAAAAAAGCTTAGTAGTTATCGATTCGGCATTATCAACACATCATTAAGAAAATAAAAAAAAGCGCCTGCAAAAGCAGGCGCCAAGTCATTGAGGCAGGTTTCATACAGGCAAGAAACCTATCGAGCAGTAATCAATGTATACAACGTTCTACAGATGACGCCAAGCAAAAAGTTTGTAAAACAGTAATTTACACCTTAATATTTTTTTAAACGACTCCATAAAATCCAATAAATGGCCCCACTATGCTCCTTGCCCTAATCAAGAAATTTTCAAACCTATTTTTTGTCATTTGTTATTTTTGTTTTGTTAATTATGCACATTCACAGCCAAAACACGCAATTTCTATGTATGACACACCCCAATTACCACACGATTTTGTGTCTCTTCCATATGCCAACTCAAATGCAAAAAAAGGGGGTACTTTAAAAATTGGGGCTGTTGGATCTTTTGACTCTCTAAATCCACATATTGTTAAAGGTCGCTCACCATGGCAACTGCGTTTTTGGGGATATGAAACTCTCATGGGAAGAAGTTGGGATGAACCATTTACACTTTACGGGCTTTTGGCAGAATCAATTGAAACTGGTCCGAATCGAGAATGGGTAGAGTTTAAACTCAGAAAGGAAGCAAAATTTAGTGATAATTCACCTGTTACGATCGAGGATGTCATTTGGTCGTACAAGACATTGGGTACGATAGGACACTGGCGATATAGAGGTCTTTGGAAAAAAATACAGAGTATTGAAAAAACTGGTCCAAGAAGTGTAAAAATATCCTTTAATGAGGATAATCCAGAGTTGGCACTCCTAGCTGGAATGCGCCCTATTCTTAAGAAATTGCAATGGAATGAT
This sequence comes from Paracoccaceae bacterium, assembly GCA_045564975.1. Taxonomy (GTDB): domain Bacteria; phylum Pseudomonadota; class Alphaproteobacteria; order Rhodobacterales; family Rhodobacteraceae; genus Salinivivens. The sequence goes on along the minus strand of JBJLGF010000053.1, from coordinate 19,692 downwards.
AGTGATTTTGAAAATTCAAGTCTTGAAATAATCCCCATATCAACTGCCGCTTATCGTATTTCAGAAATTGATCCAGGTAAGTCGATCACGATGGAACGAAACCCTGATTATTGGGGAAATGACTTACCATTTAGAAAAGGAACATTGAATTTTGATAAGATATCCCTTGAATATTTTGGGGACTCTACTGTTCTTTTTGAAGCATTTAAGGCGGGTGAAATAGATATTTTTAGAGAAGGGAATGCAGAAAAGTGGGAAACTCAATTTAACTTTCCAAACGCTGTTAATGGGAAAATTATGAAATCAGAAATACCCCACGGACGGCCTACTGGAATGCGCGGTTTAGTAATGAATACTAGGAAGGAAATTTTTTCTAACTGGCAGGTCAGGCAAGCTTTAATTGAAGCATTCAATTTTGAATACATTAATGAAGCCCAAAATGCTGGAAGACAGCAGCGTATCACTTCATATTTTTCAAACTCAATACTCGGTATGAGGGAAGGTGCAGCCAAGAATAGTGTCCTAGAATTATTACAAAATTCTAATCAAATACAACTTCCAGGTACTTACGAGGGGTATAAACTGCCTAAATCAAACGGATCAGAGAGAAATAGAGCCAATATGAAAAAGGCTTTAAAAAATTTTAATGATGCAGGGTTCAAAGTTGTCGAAGGAAAATTACAAGATAACCAGGGTCGTCAGTTCAAATTTTCAATCTTACTACGTCAGGGGGCAAAAGAATATTTATCAATTGTCGAAATGTACTCCTCAGCACTGAAACGATTAGGAATTGATGTTAGAATTGAATTAGTTGACAGCTCTCAATATTGGGAGAGAATTAAAAAGCTAGAGTTTGACATGGTTCCATATGCCAGAGATTTGTCACTCAGTCCTGGAAATGAGCAACATCTATATTGGTCTTCTGAATATGCTGACGTTGAGGGAACTAGAAATTTGATGGGGTTAAAATCACCCACAATGGATAAACTTTTAAATAAAATAATGAAATCCAAATCAATGAAAGAACTACAGTCAATAACGAGGGCAATGGATCGTATCTTGATGGCAGGACGTTATGTTATTCCAATTTATCATAACGGGCCCAGCCGAATAGCTCACAAATCAAATTTAAGATATCCTTCAAAAATCCCATTATATGGAGACCGAATAGGATTTTTTCCAGATGTTTGGTGGAAGGCTAACTAGCTTACATGCATATTACCGATTATTTTAGGCAGCGCTGCTATGAAGCTTGACATTTTTTCTGACCCAATTTGTCCTTGGTGTTACATTGGGAAAAGCTATTTAGATAGAGCGTTAGAAAAAGCAGGTAACCATCCGTTCAATATTCAGTGGCATCCCTTTCAATTAAATCCTGAAATGCATATTGAGGGGCTTGATAGAAAGAAGTATTTAGAGACTAAGTTTGGCAGTAGAGATTTAGCTGTTAAGGCCTACACGCCCGTACTAGAGCATGCAAACTTAGCTGGATTAAACCTAAAACTTGAAGACATCGCAAAAACTCCAAACACTCTTTCATCTCACAGGCTGATTTTATGGGCATGGCAAGAAGGTGTGCAGAATGCAGTCGTATCAGCATTATTTAAAGCATACTTCGTTGAAGGTAGGGACATTGGCAAAAATGCAGTATTGGTTGACATATCCCACAATGCTGGAATTAGCGGAGACTTAGTTAGCAGATTACTTGCAGGAAAAAATGACCTTGAAAAAGTAATTGAACTGGATAAAGCCGCAAGAAAAATGGGGGTAAATTCAGTACCAACTTTTATTTTGAATGGTCAACATGTAATAACTGGCGCCCAAAATGTAGAATTTTGGTCAAGTCTTATAATCGAAGTAAAAAATAATATTGGCGTGTAACTTGGATATTTGGAAAAAAAGGGGGGATAAACCCCCCTTTTTAGTTTCGCCATTCAAGCTCTTAGTTATGCTGCTCGAGATAAATATTTTTTGCCTGTGGCCTGAGCGGCGTCAGGAGAGAGCGCACCCTCTCCATGTGCCAAGTTAGCTACAACCAGAAGTTGCGCCACATGTATTACATTTCATACAAGTTCCATTTCTAACTAACGTGTAATTACCACAATCACCGCAAGGATCACCCTCGTAACCCTGCATTTTTGCTTTTGTGCGAGCATCAACTACAGTCGTGTCTCCGTCTGGAGCTCGGGCTATAGTGTTAACCTCAATATCACCTTTTAAATTACTGTTATCTAATGCTAAATTAGTATTGCCTCCTTGCAAAACCACAAGCTCCTGAGGTAAACGTTTACGAAGATATCCTGTAGAGCTTATCTGCTTTAGCACCTCTAGAGATTTAGATGTTCCATTTTCCGATAGCTCTTGCAAGTTACTCACACCCTCATCCTGCCCTCGCCCCAAATCGTCAAAACTTGCTCCCTCAGGTTTAACATGAGCGAGATCAGTTCGATCCAGATAACTAACGGCTAGCTCTCTAAAGATGTAATCCAAGATAGAAGTAGCGTTTTTTATACTATCATTACCCTGAACCATACCTGCTGGTTCAAATTTTGTGAATGTAAACGCATCAACAAATTCTTCAAGCGGCACTCCATATTGCAGTCCCACTGAGACAGCTATTGCAAAGTTATTCATCATGGCTCTAAACCCGGCGCCTTCTTTATGCATATCAATGAATATCTCGCCTAGAGAACCATCAGAATACTCACCGGTTCTAAGATAAACTTTATGACCGCCAACCACTGCCTTTTGAGTATATCCTTTTCGCCTTTCTGGCATCCTTTCCCTAGCCTTGGCGATTTCCTTCACCACGACCTTTTCAACAATTTTTTCGGCTAATACCGCCGCTTTTTCTTGAGTTGTACCAGTTTCAAGAATTTCAGCAGCATCATCATCATCCTCAACCAAAGCCGCAGCAAGCGGCTGTGAGAGTTTAGAGCCGTCCCTGTATAGAGCATTAGCTTTGGTTCCAAGAGACCAGCTCAATTCATATGCCTTTTGACAGTCCTCTATTGTGGCATCGTTGGGCATATTTATCGTTTTGGATATAGCGCCGGAAATGAATGACTGAGCGGCGGCCATCATGTAAATATGGCTGTTCACTGAAAGGTATCGCTTTCCTTTTTTGCCGCAAGGGTTAGCACAATCAAATATATTAAGGTGTTCTTCTTTTAAATGCGGAGAACCCTCCAAGGTCATTGTTCCACATACATGATCGTTAGCAGCATCAATGTCGGTTTTGCTAAATCCTAAATGACGCAGCAAATCAAAGGTTGGATCGTTTAGTTTTGCTTCGGGAATACCAAGTACATCAGTGCAGAATTCAGCTCCAAGTGTCCATTGATTAAACACAAACCTGATATCAAAAGCTGACCCAAGAGCTCCCTCGACTTTATCAAGCTCGACTTTACTAAAACCGTGACCAGCTAAACTAGTGTGATTTATCACGGGAGCATTCCCGATAGTACCATGCCCCACTGCATAAGATATGATTTCTTCAACCTGCGCTGAACCATAACCTAGCTTTTCCAAAGCTGCTGGAACAGACCTATTTATAATTTTAAAGTAACCACCACCAGCAAGTTTCTTGAACTTGACCAGTGCAAAGTCTGGTTCGATTCCTGTTGTATCACAGTCCATTACCAAACCGATGGTGCCTGTCGGTGCAATTACCGAAACTTGGGCGTTTCTGAACCCAAACTTCTCACCTAACTTTCGAGCATCGTCCCAGCATTTCATTGACAATTTAATTAAGTCACTGTCAGGGCAATTTTTATGATCTAGCGGCACTGGTTTAACCGAAAGTTCTTCGTAACCGTCGGTTTTGCCGTGCGCTGCATATTGATGATTTCTAATTACGCGCTGCATGTGCTTTGCATTTTTCTTGTAGCCGGGGAATGCACCAACCTCACTCGCTATTTCAGCTGACGTGGCGTATGACGTGCCGGTCATGATTGCAGTTAAGGCACCGCACAAAGCTCTACCCTCTTCACTGTCGTAGCCAAAACCCATATTCATCAGAAGACCGCCTATATTCGCATAACCAAGTCCCAGGGTTCGGAAGTCATAGGATCGTTGAGCTATTTCTTTTGATGGAAATTGTGCCATTAAAACTGATATTTCTAGTGTCAGCGTCCACAGCCTAGTAGCGTGCATATAACCTTCTGCGTCGAACTTGCCATCTACCAGAAAAGTAAGAAGATTCATGGATGCAAGATTACAAGCTGTATCATCTAAAAACATATACTCAGAGCATGGATTAGAACCCCGGATTTCACCGTCTTCAGGACATGTGTGCCATGCGTTAACAGTGTCGTGAAATTGAATTCCCGGATCGGCGCATGCCCACGCCGCATGCCCAACGTCAGACCATAATTTTCTTGCCTTTATCGTCTTGGCTACTGAACCATCTGTTCGCCGAATAAGTTCCCAATCTGCATCATCCTTAACTGCCTTTAAAAACGAGTCGGTTACTCTTATAGAGTTATTTGAATTTTGACCTGAAACGGATGCATAAGCCTCGGAATCCCAATCCGTGTCATACGTAGGAAATTCTATACTAGCGTATCCTTGTTTCGCATAATCCAAGACCCTTTTTACATAGGTCTCCGGTATTGCTACTTTCTTTGCCTCTCGAATGGCTATTTTTAAAGAAGAATTTTTTATTGGGTCAACGGCATCTTCACTGCTGCCGTCCCATTGCCTTATAGCTGAAAAGATTTCATTTAATCGTTGCTCGTGCATCTTTGAGCCAGCCACAATGCTTGCAACTTTCTGTTCTTCTTTCACCTTCCAGTTTATAAATTCTTCTATGTCAGGGTGATCAGCGTCACAAATAACCATTTTTGCGGCACGCCTCGTGGTTCCACCGGACTTTATTGCACCTGCAGCCCTATCTCCTATTTTTAAAAAGCCCATAAGCCCGGAAGAAGCTCCTCCACCAGACAAGCTTTCACCATCCCCTCTAAGTGAACTAAAGTTGGTTCCTGTTCCAGAGCCATATTTGAATAAACGTGCTTCTCTCACCCAAAGATCCATTATGCCGCCTTCATTCACTAAATCATCACTGACAGACTGAATAAAGCAAGCATGAGGCTGCGGGTGCTCATAAGCCGAATTAGACTTAACTAACTTACCCGATTTATGATCCACATAATGATGTCCCTGCCCCGGGCCATCTATACCGTATGCCCAATGTAGACCCGTATTAAACCATTGCGGACTATTTGGTGCGGCCATTTGTGTTGCTAACATAAAGCGCATCTCATCAAAATAGGCCTGGGCGTCTTCTGCTGCCGTGAAGTATCCACCCCTCCAACCCCAGTAAGTCCAAGCCCCGGCAAGACGATCAAAAACTTGTTTCGAAGACGTTTCCCCTCCTAAAGCGGTAGTGCTAGAGGCTTTCGCTGACCTCCAGAGGAACTCAGGTACGTCATTCTCTCTTACTTTTTTGGTTTTTGTTGGCACACCTGCTTTTCTAAAATACTTCTGAGCGATAACGTCGCTGGCCACCTGTGACCAATTATCTGGCACCTCGACGTCATCGAGCTTGAAAACAATAGTTCCATCTGGGTTTCTAATCTCAGACGTGGTCGTGACGAAATTTATTCCTGCGTACGCATCCTGGCCTGCCTTAGTATACTTTCTTTCTATCTTCATTTTTTTTCTGCCCCATGCATTATTTTATAAAGGGGATTTCTGTGTGAAAGAGAGTGGCCTGCCCAGTGAAGGTTTTTGTACCCAACCAGCTGTTGACATCGTTTAGATGTTCTTTCGGGAAATGACCGCTCCACCACTACATATTGTGGTTGCACCCCTAGCCCACACAACTTGGCGTATTTTTATGGTGATGGTCAACGTTTTTTTTTAAAAAAATTTAATGTTTTCCACTTGACCCAAATTCAAAGATTTGACCGACCTTAAAACCCTTGAAATTTTTAACTAATGAGAAAGAGCATGTTAACGTAAAATTTCTATATATTTTGATTGCTTAGCAACAAATGTTAATTTTCACTTAACAAAATTTAAAGTGAATCACTTTAGAATAATTCTTATAAAATTTTGTAAAAAATATTTTCAAAAACTTTAAAATAATCTTTTCATTTGCACATTGATTGTGGCGAAGAACCTCACTTGATGAAAAGATTCTATTGAGATTGTTTTGGAAAATTACAAAATTTATAGCTTTTGCTTATGGTCGGGACGGCAAGATTCGAACTTGCGACCCCCTGTACCCAAAACAGGTGCGCTACCAGGCTGCGCTACGCCCCGACTGGCTTTTGTACTAAACAAACAAGATACTTTTGGAAAGACCCTATTTGAATAAAAGTTCCATGTTATTAATATTCAACAAAAAGGTTTTGTCGTTTCAAAAAAATCTGTAAAATTCATGATCCAGCTTGCATCAATTTCAAATTCCTCCACTAAGCCACTGTTTATTTCCAAAACAAACGAAACCCCATCACCTGCTGTGACTTTTTTTTCAGTCATTTTTGGTACATTTTCAAAAATTTTTATTATTCTTCCATCATAGTTAGAAAATATAATATCCAACGATATTAAAGTATTTCTCATCCAAAACTTTGGCGCACTTGGAAAATGGTAGACGAATAACATACCTTTATTTTTGTCTATTTTTTTCCGGTTCATTAGCCCTAGAGCCCTTTCGTCCGGCTCATCAGCTACTTCAGCTTGGATAGTGACGCTTTGCCCTTTATCAAGCCTACTGTCTAAAACAACATTAGTATATTGAGTGCAGTTTTCTTTAGCAGCTACAATACCTGCATTAACTAAATTTCCAAAAACTGTAAGTAATACAAGAACTGAATGCTGAACAATCTTATTTTTTCCAAATATATTCACAGTTAATTTTCTATTTTTAAACTTTAAGGATTGAGACGTTGTACATCCCAATTGCCACTAATAGATTCCCTACTCCATTTAAACCTATCATGCAGTCTTGCTTCTCCATCAGCCCAAAACTCAATTTCCAGAGGCTTGATACGCCAACCACCCCAAAAAGGCGGACGATCCGGATTATCTCCATATTTTTTTTCGAAGTATTCGACCTGCTCCATAAGATGAGATCTTGACTCCAAAGGCTGTGATTGAATGGATGCCCACGCGCCAACTCTACTTTTCAGCGACCGACTCTGATAATAAAGATCAGCCATCGCGCCGTTTTCCTTTTCAACCTGACCCCTCACTCTTACTTGCCTCCGTAAAGACTTTGAGTGCCATACAAAAGCAGCAAGTTGACTATCAAAAATTTCTTTGGATTTTACACTGCCGTAGTTTGTATAAAATACAAACGAAGCATCTTCAATTTCGCGAAGCAAGACCATTCGAACGTTTGGCATTCCGGCTGAGTCAACTGTTGATAAGGCAATAGCATCGGGGTCATTAATCTCCGTTTTAACAGACTCTTCAAACCAACGTTTAAAAATTTGAAACGGATCGTCACCAAAAAAAATATCTCTTTTATCACCCATTTTTCTTCCTGTCTTTTTACTATCAATTAAAATAAAATGTTGTCATTGTTGTGACATACCTTGATGAAAATGAAACAATAAACTAAATGCAATTCAAGTTGTATCGCTGGAGTTTTACTAATGTCAAATATGCTAATGAAAGGTAAGCGTGGATTAATAATGGGCTTGGCAAATGACAAGTCAATTGCATGGGGCATAGCAAAGCAATGTGCTGATGCAGGCGCTGAACTGGTTTTTTCATATCAAGGTGACGCACTGAAAAAAAGAGTTTTGCCATTAGCTAACTCCGTTGGATCAGATTTTTTAATAGAGTGTGACGTCAGTAATTTTAAAAGTCTTGACGAGTTATTTTTACAAATAGAAAAGAGATGGGGTAAGCTTGATTTCGTAGTGCACGCGATAGGTTTTTCAGATAAATCAGAATTAAGAGGTCGGTATGTTGAAACCAGCAGAGATAATTTTTTAAACACAATGGATATATCAGTGTATTCGTTTACCGCCGTCACAAAACGAGCATCGGAACTTATGCAAAATGGTGGGTCTATTTTGACCTTAACTTACTACGGAGCGGAACAAGTCATGCCCCATTACAACGTCATGGGCGTCGCCAAGGCTGCACTTGAAGCATCCGTGATGTATCTTGCAGAAGACTTAGGAAAAGATGGCATACGCGTAAATGCAATTTCGGCAGGACCTATCAAAACACTGGCAGCTAGTGGAATTGGAGATTTTAGGTATATCTTAAAATGGAATGAATTGAATTCCCCCTTGAGAAGAAATGTCACAATTGAAGACGTGGGAAAATCTGGTCTCTATTTACTATCAGACTTAGGTTCGGGTGTTACCGGTGAAACAATTCATGTTGATGCTGGATACCATATTGTTGGAATGAAAGCAGTAGATGCTCCGGATATTGATGTTGTAACGGGAAAAACAGAAAAATGAGTGAAAGACTACCGCATGAAAAAGGCTTCCATGTCAGCTGGGACCAGCTGCACAGAGACGCAAGAGCTTTAGCCTGGCGGCTAGACGGCAAAGGTCCTAAAAATGGAGCTTGGAAAGCTGTTGTGGCAATCACTCGCGGAGGTATGGCTCCAGCTATGATAGTGGCCAGAGAGTTGGATATTCGGACAGTAGATACAATAAGTGTCAAATCCTATGACCACCAATCCCAATCAGAACCCCAAATAATCAAGTCTCCAAACTCTGAACTTATTGGAGATGGGACTGGAATACTAATTATTGACGATTTGGTTGATACTGGAAAAACACTTGAAGCTGTTAGATCATTAATGCCTAAAGCCCATGTAGCTACTATTTATGCTAAACCGATGGGTAGAGGTCAGGTTGAAACTTTTATCACGGAAGTAAGTCAGGATACCTGGATCTTTTTCCCATGGGACATGGCACTACAGTATGTCGAACCTTATCGAGGAAATGAATAGATATATTATTAATGCTCTAAAACTACCTGCTTGCTACCAAGCAATAAGAACTTTAGACATGCTATAGCTGTTTTGCAGGAAAATGTAATGACAAAAAGTAAAACTTCAGTTTCAAAAATCTTTGTTTGGATTTTACTTGGGTTCCTATTTGTGGGCCTAGTAGGGTTTGGCGCTGGAAATCTGAGTGGTAATATTAAAACCATTGGAAAAATTGGTGAAACGGACATCACTGTTAACCAATACGTCCGAGCCCTTCAAACTGAGCTACGCAATACAAGCCAGCAGTTTGGACAACAACTTACACTTCAGCAACTCCAAGCATTTGGGATCCAACAACGAGTTTTGGCACGATTGGTAACCGATAAATTACTTGAAAATGAGGCCTATAAACTCTCACTATCAGTCGATGATAAAACCGTGCGAGATAAGATAGTTTCGTTGAATGCATTTAAAGGTCCCGATGGAAATTTTAATCAGGACGCTTATAATTATACACTTGAAAATGCCGGATATACTTCAGCGGAATTTGAAGAGGAAATACGAGCGGAAACGGCCCGTAATATACTTTCACAAAGTATCTTGTCGGGAAATATGATCAATAAGCTTCAGGCAGAAATATTGGCATCTTTTTTACTTGAAGAGAGAAGTTTCAATATTCAGATTTTAAAACCTGAAAACTTTAGTTTTACTGTCAAAGATCCTAGTAATGAGCAATTAAAAAGTTTTCTCGAAACAAATATTGATGACTACACAGTACCGGAAAGCAAAGCTATTACATATGCAGTATTAAAACCAGAAATGCTAATCGACATCGTGGAAAGCGATGACAGTATTTTAGAAAAAATTTATGATGAAAAAAAACAAAAATATAATAAACCAGAGCAAAGAACTGTAGAGCGACTATCTTTCTTAAATATGGACGAGGCCAATTCTGTAATGGCCGAGGTGACAAAAAGTTTAACCGACTTTGATAAGTTATTATCAGACCGTAACCTTTCTGATGAAGATGTTCTTTATGGGACGTTCACGGAAGAGCAATTACTTGAAGGCAAAAAACAAGTTTTCGCTGGAAACCTTGGTGAAGTCGTTGGGCCAGTTGAAACTGACCTTGGCCCAGTGATTTTTAGAATAAGGGAGATCATTCCAGCAAAAACTACTTCATTCGAAGAAGCTAAACCAGAGTTAGACAAAGAATATAAGCTGTCAGAAGCCATTAAATTGATTGATGAAAGAATAGAAGATTCCCAGAATTTACTAGCTGCTGGCGGAACTTTAGAAGAATTAAATAAGGAAATAGGTTTCAGTGTAGAAAATATTTTATTCAATAGTGAAGCAAATGTACCCATTTTAGAGAATAAGATTTTTTTCGATACCGCCCAAACGGCCAAAGTTAATGATTTTCCAGAAATTAAAGAGTTGCCAAACGGTGGCTTATTTGCACTGCGCGTTGATCAAACAGTTGATGCGAGGCAAAAGAATATTGATGAAGTCCGCACCGAGCTTACAAACGCATGGCAAAAACAGGAAATTCAAAACAAATTGGATGAGATTGCTAAAGACATGCTTAGTAAGCATCAATATAAAGGGAAAATTTTAAACTTTAATAAAATAACCAGAGATAAAGACTTGCCGGAACTACCCGAAAACATAGTAGAGGAAGCTTTCAATTTGTCGACTGGCGAAGGAACTGTAATTAGCGGAGATGAAGAAAGTTTCATTCTAAGACTGAAGAATGTTTCGAATGCTGATTTATCCTCAGACACGGCAAAACTTTTAATTAGTCAATTAAAAAATCAAATAAGCAACAGTCTTTCCGCTGACCTTTTTGAAAGCTTTGCTAATATGGCAAGAGTGAATTCCAAGCTTGATCTTAATGAACAAGCCGTAAATGCAGTTCATTCTAGTTTTCAATAGCTTAGAATATGTCCATAACTCCTGACTTTTCTACCTTCAAAAAAGAGTATGAGGCTGGTCGCAACCAAGTAATATTTTCTAAGCTTACTTCCGATCTAGACACACCAGTTTCGATTATGCTCAAATTGGCAGGAGCAAAAAAAAATTCCTTCATTTTAGAATCGGTTACTGGCGGCGAAACAAGAGGAAGATACTCCATAATCGGTATGGAACCCGATCTAATATGGAAGTGCGAAGGCAATCGGAGTTTTATTAGCTCAGGAAATAGTGAATTTACACATATTAAAGGTAATCCACTTAATGTTTTTAGAGATCTACTAAAACAAAGCGCAATCAACTTACCTGAAGACCTTCCTCAAGCTTCTGCAGGGCTATTCGGATATTTTGGTTATGATATGGTAAGACACGTTGAAGACCTTCCAAATGTTAACCCAGATAAAATTGGTCTACCTGATGCAATTTTCATTCGTCCATCAATAATAGCAGTGTTAGATGGGGTCAAAGGCGAAGTAATTTTAGTTTCGCCTGTATTTTATAATAAAAATACTTCTAGTAATCAGGCATTTGAAAAAGCGCTAAAAAAAATAGAAGATGCAATTTATGAATTGAGAAAACAAATAGTTACAAACCGAAACTTAGGTAAATCAGGTGAGATAGAAGAACCTTCGTCAAATTTTACAAAAGAAGAATACAAATCGGCAGTTAAAAAAGCTAAAGCATACATAAATCAAGGTGATATTTTTCAAGTTGTACCCTCTCAAAGGTGGACACAAAAATTCCCTTATTCTCCTTTCTCCCTTTACAGGTCTTTACGAAGGACAAACCCATCTCCTTTTATGTTTTTTTTCAATTTTGGGAATTTTCAGGTTATTGGTGCAAGCCCTGAGATCCTAGTACGCGTATTTGGCAACGAGGTTACAGTCAGACCCATAGCTGGAACCCGTCCAAGAGGAAATACACCAGAGGAAGATAAAGAGTTTGAAGAAGACTTGCTGGCAGATAAAAAGGAATTAGCAGAGCATCTTATGTTGCTTGATTTGGGCAGAAACGATGTTGGAAGAGTAGCCAAAATAGGAACTGTTAAACCTACAGAGAAGTTTATCATTGAACGATACAGCCATGTTATGCACATTGTATCCAACGTTGTCGGAGAGTTAAGCGACGAGCACGATGCCGTTTCAGCTTTCTTTGCTGGAATGCCTGCGGGTACTGTATCCGGTGCCCCTAAAGTACGAGCAATGGAAATAATTGATGAATTGGAACCTGAAAAACGCGGCGTTTATGGTGGGGGTGTCGGCTATTTTAGTTCTGGCGGGGACATGGATATGTGTATCGCATTGCGGACCGCCGTTTTGAAAGATGATACGTTATTTATACAAGCAGGGGGTGGCGTTGTATTTGATAGCGATCCAGAAGCTGAATATATGGAGACGGTTCACAAATCTAATGCGATTAGAAAAGCCGCAGCTGATGCCGCAATGTTTGAAAATTAGTATATATACTATTAAATTTTAGATAGAAAAAACAATAAATTACACTGATAATTTAATTAGAGGTTTTTACGGAGCTTTCCGCATTTTCATTTAAAAATGTGGGCTGCAAAGGGCCATCCTGCATTTTTTGATCAATTTTAAGAATTGACGAAAAATTCATACTAAGACGCTTAGGATTTAACTTAGAGGTGCTTTCTATAGAACTGTCTGGGTTTAGGTTACGGCTGGTGTTCGGTAAAGTGATACCGGTTGAACTATTATTGAATTCATTCAAATATTCTGAATTTGAAGAGTTGTAAATCGTAGGATTAGTAAATTCTGATTCATCTGGGGCTTTTATTATGACGCTTTCAGGAGCTTTTGGTGCTATAATTCCTACAATTATCGAAACCAAAGCTAAAGAAAAACAACCGAAAAGAAATCCTGATAAAGTTCCCTTCACTGAACAAAACCTTTTATTTAATCAAACCCATTCATTTTTTTCATTATCTTTGTCTATCAACTCTTGACGCGGGTGACTATCCCTGAACATTTATAACCCTATTGTTGGTAGTTGGGCTAGCCCCCTCTGTTGTATTGAAAGAAAAAACATAATGATATTGCTTATCGATAACTATGATAGCTTCACCTATAATTTAGTGCATTATGTTTCCGAACTTGGGACAGAAGTTGTTGTAAGACGAAACGATAAAATAACAGTAAAGCAAGCACTTGATTTAAATCCCTCAGGAATTTTATTATCGCCAGGGCCTTGTGATCCAGATAAAGCTGGGATTTGTTTGGATCTTGTGGGTGCCGCCAGTTTATCAAAAGTACCGCTACTTGGTGTCTGTTTAGGGCATCAAACAATTGGTCAATATTTTGGAGGAGAAATTATTAAGTGCCACGAAATAGTTCATGGAAAAATGGGAATAATAAAGCATAAAAATTCTAAATTATTTAAAGGGTTGCCGAGCCCGATTGAAGCTACCCGATACCATTCACTCATAGTAAATAGATCAACACTTCCCGACGAACTTACGGTTACCGCTGAAACGGAAGACGGAATTATAATGGGATTATCCCATAAAAATTTACCGATACATGGAGTGCAATTTCACCCCGAGTCGATAGCATCACAATATGGTCACGATATTCTAAAAAACTTCATAAATATGTTAAAGGTTAAGAGATGAACGAGCATATTAAGCCACTAATTGAAGCAGCAGCGAGCGGTCCATTAACTCATGATGAGGCAGTTAATGCCTTTGAAATACTATTTGAAGGTTCAGCAACGCTAGCTCAAATTGGGGGTCTATTAATGGCTATGCGAACGCGTGGTGAGAGTGTAACGGAATATGCAGCAGCTGCTTCGGTTATGCGATCCAAATGCATAAAAATAAAAGCACCAGATAATTCTATGGACATAGTTGGAACCGGAGGGGATGGAGTAGGAACTTTAAATATTTCAACAGCAACTGCGTTTGTTGTGGCTGGATCCGGTGTCACCGTTGCTAAACATGGAAATAAAAATTTAAGTTCAAAATCAGGAGCCGCAGATGCATTGTCAGCTAGCGGTGTTAACGTTATGGTTGGAAAACAAGTCGTCGAGAAAGCTTTAGCAGAGGTCGGCATCGGATTTATGATGGCTCCAATGCATCATCCAGCCATAAAACATGTAATGCCGGCAAGACAAGAACTCGGCACTAGAACAATTTTTAATATCTTGGGACCACTTACCAATCCAGCAGGCGTCAAACATCAACTGACAGGAGCATTTGCCAAAGAGTTGTTAGAGCCAATGGCGAACACTCTGAAATCTTTAGGCAGTAAGAAAGCGTGGTTAGTTCATGGATCTGATGGAACTGATGAAATAACAATAACCGGCCAGACCTCAGTTGTTAAATTAGAATATGGTAGCGTTTCTAAGTTTGAAATTCATCCAGAAGACGCAAAGCTGAAAGTACATCCGTTAGAAGATATACTAGGTGGAACTCCAATTGAAAACAGCAAAGCTTTTATAGATCTACTAGATGGTAAGAAGGGAGCTTATAGAGATGCCGTTTTATTAAATTCAGCGGCAGCTTTAGTTGTTGCAGAGAAATCTGGCGATTTGGTGAGTGGTGTTGAGATTGCAAAGGAGTCAATAGATAGTGGAAAAGCAAAATCTACCCTTAAAAAATTAATCAAAATAACTGCGGGGCTAGAATGAGCCTAACTGTTTTAGATAAAATAAAAGCTTACAAATTAGTTGAAATAGAAAACGATAAGAAAGTTAGGTCATTATTAGATATTGAATCACTTGCAAAATCTGCGCCCAAAGTTCGGTCTTTTTCTAAAGCGCTATCTAACACAAAAAATTGCGTCTACAGCCTCATAGCTGAAATAAAAAAAGCCTCGCCTTCAAAAGGCCTAATTAGAGAAAATTTCAACCCCAGTAAAATTGCCAAAGCATATCAGGCAGGCGGAGCTGCTTGTCTATCAGTTTTGACAGATACTCCTAGTTTTCAAGGAGCTAAACACTACTTGGAAGAAGCAAAGAGTGTGACATCTTTGCCTGCGCTCAGAAAAGATTTCATGTATGATATCTATCAAGTCGCAGAAGCCAGAGCCCTAAATGCAGATTGCATATTAATAATTATGGCCTCTGTATCTGACATGCAAGCACAAGAACTTGAAGACGCCGCATTCTTTTGGAATATGGATGTTCTTTTGGAAGTACATGATGAGATCGAGCTAGAACGCGCTTTAAATCTCAAATCAAAATTAATCGGAATAAATAATAGAAATTTAAAGACTTTTAAAACAGATATAAATACAACTCGTAATCTAGCAAAATTAATTCCAGAAAATCGTTTTTTGATCTCTGAATCGGGACTAAACTCAACCGAAGACCTTCGCGAACTAAAGTCACATGGTGCTTCTGCATTTTTGATAGGGGAAAGTTTGATGAGACAAAACGATGTAGAAATTGCGACGCGGGATTTAATCTCAAAAACAGCAACTGAGCATAAGTAGATGGCAGATCTTACACATTTTGATGATAATGGTAATGCTCACATGGTGGACATTTCCGACAAGCAGAATAGTTTTCGTACAGCTAAAGCAGCCTGCGCTATTCAGATGTCGCTGGAAACTTTAAAGATGATTTCCAGTGGAAGTGCAAAAAAGGGTGACGTTTTAAACGTGGCCCGAATTGCTGGAATACAGGGAGCAAAGAAAACTTCTGAGCTTATACCCCTATGCCATCCTATTAGCCTAACTAAAATTAACTTAGATTTAAATCTTAATGACAAAATTCCAGGAATAGAAATAATCTCGACAGTAAAGACCACTGGACCAACTGGGGTTGAAATGGAAGCACTAACAGCGGCGAGTATTTCGGCGTTAACAGTCTACGATATGATTAAATCTTTGGATAAAAGTATAATTATAAAAGACTTACGCCTTATATTTAAGGATGGGGGCAAATCGGGCCTGTATGAAAGTTCATGATATCATTTGAGCATGCTTTATCAAAACTACTGTTCTTAGCAAATAAAATTGACGTTGAAGAAGTAAATCTAGAAGAAGCTTATTCACGAATACTCGCGAATGACGCTATCTCTTCTCGAGATCAACCACCCTTTGATGCATCCTCAATGGACGGTTATGCGCTCAAAAAAATAGATAAATTCCCTAATAAAAAATTATCAGTAGTTGGCAAAGTAGCTGCAGGAAACTCGTTCAAAGGTACCATTGAAAAAGGAGAAGCCGTTAGGATCTTTACAGGTGCACCTATACCCAGCGGGGCCAATAGTATTTTAATTCAAGAGGATGCCGAAGAGCTAGATAGTTTCATAAGAATACGACAAAAAGTTGAAAAGAACGATTTTATCAGAAAAAAAGGATGTGATTATAAGACTGGTAATATTTTACTTAAAAAAGGTAAAATTCTTAGCTCTTTCGACATAGCACTACTAGCTTCTATGAACCTTCCCCTTTTGAAAGTTACAAGGCGGCCAAGAGTTTCAATTATCTCTACTGGAGATGAACTAGTAGTTCCGGGAAACTTACCCAAAAACAATCAAATAGTCGCCTCAAACACTTATGGTTTAAAAGCACTACTTAATAAATGGGGTGCGATTAGCCACATACTTCCCATTGCTAGAGATAATAAAACTAGTTTAGAAAAAGCTTTATACTTAGCTGTTCCTGCCGATTTAGTAATTACGATAGGTGGAGCCTCTGTTGGTGATCATGATCATGTCAGTGAAGTTTTCAGCAAAATTAAAGTAAAGCACTCGTTTTATAAGGTAGCCATGAGGCCGGGAAAACCAATTTTAGCCGGAAAAAATAATAATACAATTTTTGTAGGACTTCCAGGCAATCCTGTTTCAGCTTTGGTATGCGCCCACCTTTTTTTAAAACCACTTATTGGAAAAATGCTCGGAACAAGCGAATTGAACAATATTGAAAAAAAAGGTTTGCTGCAAAACGATCTTCCAGAAAACGGAGTAAGAAAACATTTTATGCGCGCATTTTTAAAAAATGGGCAATTGGCAGTTTCCAAAAAACAGGATAGTTCCTTGCTCAGCGTTCTACAAAAAGCAAATGCGTTAGTAATTAGGCAGCCTAATGAGCCATTCGCCAAAAAAGGCGATCTTATCACCTATATAGAGTTAGATTAACTTTACTAAGTTGACACAAAACAAGAACTAATATAGAACAAAAGTGTTGTACTTAGATAAATGAGGCTGAGCATGCTGACACAAAAACAACTAGATCTGCTAGAATTTATACAAAAACGTTTGTCAAAAAATGGGGTTCCACCATCCTTTGATGAGATGAAGGAAGCTCTAGACCTCAGGTCTAAATCGGGAATACATCGCCTCATAACGGCATTAGAAGAAAGAGGTTTTATTAAAAGACTTGCAAATCGCGCAAGAGCAATAGAAATCGTAAAAATGCCTAATTCTCCAGAATTTCAAAGCACCACCTTATCTGATATGCCTTCTAGTACCAGACCTGTTGGCAGTGCAAATAGCGCTACAGCACCAATTGAAAGCGTTTATGCAAATGAAATACCTGTTATGGGCCGAATAGCTGCCGGTGTGCCTATAGAAGCAATAAGCGAAATATCTCATAATGTTGCTGTTCCAGGTCAAATCCTTCGAGGTGGAGGAAATCACTTTGCCTTAGAAGTAAAAGGAGACTCAATGATAAATGCGGGAATAAATGATGGTGATGTAGTTGTAATTAAAGAAACAAACAGAGCTATGAACGGAGATATCGTCGTAGCGCTTATTGAAGATCAGGAAGCAACGTTGAAAAGATTTTTCGTGAGAGGCGAAGCGATTGCTTTAGAAGCGGCTAACCCAGCTTATGAAACACGAACCTTTCCACATGAAAAAATTAAGGTTCAAGGTCGTCTTGTTGGCCTCTTAAGAACTTACTGATATAACAAATGCTGAATAAAACCTTTTGAATATTTATTTAGCATTTATTTTTAACTATCGTCCAACCAGCATTTTACAAGAACTGTCTTATAGCGGCCTTGTTATCATATTTTTATAATTGTAAAAGCGTTAAGAATTACTAAATCAATCAAGGGTTTATACAATGTCGCAAGTTGTAACTAGGATAGCTCCCTCTCCTACTGGTTTCATGCACATTGGGACTGCAAGAACAGCTTTATTTAACTGGCTATATGCCCGCGGTAGAAATGGTAAATTTTTTATCCGCATAGAAGATACAGATCGAAAACGATCAACTGCGGAGGCAAATGAAGTAATTATAAATGGCCTTAATTGGTTGGGTTTGGATTATGATGGAGATATAATAAGTCAATTTGAAAGAGCACCGAGACACGTTGAAATAGCTGAGAAGTTGTTAAAAAATGGAAAAGCTTACAAGTGTTTCGCTTCTTCTGAGGAAATTCAGATTTTTAAAGAAAAAGCTTTAAAAAGTGGCGCATCAACTCTGTTTAAAAGCCCTTGGAGAAACGCTGACTCATCAAGTCATCCTGACAGTCCCTATGTAATAAGAATTAAAGCCCCTGAAACAGGTGAAACAATTATACAAGATGAAGTTCAAGGGAAAATTAGTATAAAAAATAATCAGTTAGACGATATGGTTTTACTAAGGTCTGACGGTTCACCAGTTTATATGCTTGCAGTCGTTGTAGACGATCATGACATGGGTATCACCCATGTAATTAGGGGTGACGATCACTTAAACAATGCGGCTAGGCAAAACTTAATCTATGAGGCTTTGGAATGGAATATCCCAGTATATGCACACATTCCGTTAATTCACGGCGAAGACGGAAAAAAAATGTCGAAAAGACATGGTGCGACAAGTATTGAAGAATATGAGTTAAGCGGTTATCCCGCAAGAGGGCTGCGAAATTATTTAGCTAGGCTAGGTTGGAGCCATGGGGACGAAGAATATTTTACAGATCAACAAGCTTTAGAATGGTTTAATCTAATTGATATAGGAAAATCTGCTGCACGATTTGATTTGAAGAAGTTACAGTTTTTATCCGGCCAACACCTAAAAAATTCAGATGATGCTGCACTGCTGCATGAAACTCTGCAATTTCTGACAAAGGTGAAGAAGCAATCTCTTTCTGAAGACAAAATTCAACTTTTGAATAAAGGTCTATACTGCCTAAAAGATAGGGTTAAAACATTATCTGAACTAATTGAAAAAGCGTCTTTTATTTTAGATAGCAGACCAATTGAGATGAGTTCCGACGCTCGGTTAACCCTGGATGAAACAGGACTTGCAATGTTAGAAGCATTGACGCCGCACTTGCAAAATGCTACGTGGGCCAGGACAGAGTTGGAACAAATTTGCAATAATATTGCCGAAAGTTTTGGAGTAAAATTTGGGAAATTAGCGTCACCTATTAGGTCAGCTCTTTCAGGACAAACGAAAACTCCTAGCGTCTTTGATATGATGCTTGTTTTGGGCCGCAATGAAACAATAGCAAGACTAACTAATGTTTAGGGTTGTTAAAGCTTTCTGTTAATGAAAAAATATTGCAGCGATAAATGGATGCTGAAAAAGAAAGAAAATTGATATGGTAAAATCTTCAAAAACAGCAAAGCTTTTACTTGATGGTAAGGAATACGACTTACCAATTATGTCTCCTACGGCAGGTCCTGAAGTACTAGATATACGAAAGCTTTATGGTGAAGCTGGAGTTTTCACATATGACCCTGGATTCACGTCCACTGCTAGTTGTGATAGCACAATTACTTTCATAGACGGAGGTAAGGGTGAACTCCTTCATAGAGGGTATCCAATTGACCAACTTGCAGAACACTCACACTATTTAGAGGTCTGTTATCTTCTCTTATATGGAAATTTACCAAAACCAGCTGA
>JBJLGF010000052.1:0-35205 GCA_045564975.1 Paracoccaceae bacterium | reverse complement strand
CAGGTAAAGCCTCTAATGAAGCAAAATCATCTGGGACTTCTCCATTATAATTTTCGACAAGAATTTCTGATAGTCGTTTTATTGCACGAGATTTTTTTGGCGCTAACCCACAAGATTTTATAGCTTCCAATATTTCATCTTCTTCTAAGACTGCCATATCTTGAGCGTTGCTAGCTTTAGCAAACAAACCTGGTGTTACTATATTTACCCGAGCGTCAGTGCACTGCGCGCTCAGTAAAACGGCAACTAACAGTTGATAGGCATTTTTATGGTTTAGAGGAACCGGCGTTTCAGGGTAGATCTCATTTAAACGTTTAGAAATGAACGCAGCTCTTTCTTGTTTCAACATTTTAATAGTTCCAATTCAACAACCCCAAGTCTTCTGCAAAACACGTAACCAGTTTTCGTGGCATATTTTTTTAATTATCTTTTCATCATACCCATGCTGTTTCATTGCCCGCCTCAAATTTGGAAGACCAGATAAATTTTTCAATTTCTCAGGCATAACTGCTCCATCATAATCTGATCCAAGACCCACTCGATCCTCACCTAGAATTTCTAAAAGATAGTCGAGATGCTTCAGCATCTGGCTTAATGAAACGTCTGCTAGCATTTTCCCATCTTCACGTAGGAAGGCAGTTGCAAAGTTTAGACCGACCATACCATCACTATCTGCAATTGCTCGCAACTGTTTGTCAGTTAGATTACGAGAATGTTGTGTAATCGCATGGGCGTTTGAGTGTGTCGCGACTAGAGGCGCGTTTGAGTGACGTGCTACATCCCAGAAACCAGCCTCATTTAAATGAGATAAATCAATCATGATATTCAATTCATTGCATCGCTTAACTAGTGCAATGCCTAGCTCAGTGAGCCCTGAACCAATATTTGGAGATGATGGAAAGCTAAATGTTACACCCTCTCCAAAAATCGTCGGACGGCTCCAAACTGGTCCAATAGAGCGCAAGCCAGCAGAATGTAAGACCTCTAACATATGAAGATCTGGATCAATCGCCTCAGCGCCTTCAATGTGAAAAATCGCAGCAATTTTTCCATTTTCAAAAGCGCTTCGAATATCAGACACGCTATAGCAAATTTTTAGACCACCTAGCCTTTCTAATTCACGTAGGATTGTAACCTGTGATGCAACTACAGCAACTGCCTCACTCCACTCAATAGGTTCTGGTAAAGGCAGACTGTAACTTGCCTTTTCCATCTCTTTATAACTAAATTCTAGGTCAAATTTTGACGGTACATATACTGCAAAGAACCCACCTCCAAACCCACCCACTTTTGCTTTTTTAAGGTCAATTGCACCTTCGCGCCCATTGAGAAATGATGCAGCTTTAGCCACTCCACCTTCATTAAAAATTTTTGAAAGCACATCATTATGACCATCAAATATAATCGGCTTTGCGATTGTCATTTATTAGATACCTTTAAATCCCTTCACAAAATCTACAATGCTTATCCGTAAGGTCCAGTATTTTTGAACGGATTAGGATATATTGAGCTCTAGAAACGCCAAATGCACCAATTTTAACTGGATAAATATAGAGCCACCGGACAATTAAAATAAAAAACCTTAATATTAATCTAATTAAAATCTTAAATTTAATGAAAAGCATTGCTTTCTTTTGTCTAAGTTCTCGCGGACTCAAATTTTGCCCATGCAGCCTCTAATTTTTCTATATTGAAATTAGGCTCACGGGCAGGACCAAGAATTATATTTTCATTCCTGATCACTGTTGCAATTGCATTTTCAAGATGCGGTATAACTTCTTCAGGAATAACTATTGCGCCATGGCGATCAGCATGAATAAATTCATCTTCTTTTACACGCATACCTTTCACAGTGACTTCGGTTTTTAATTCTCTTACATGAACAAAACCATGGCTTGGCCCTATTGATCCAGCTAATATTGGAAATCCATCATCAATTAAATCCAAATCACGCATAACACCATTAGTTAACGCACCTTTAAGTCCTAAACCCTTGTGAACAGCGACATGTACCTCACCCCACCAACCTGCGATACAGTTTGGGTAATCTAAATCTTCCACTACCGCTACCGTTGGCCCTGGACCACGCGCCATAGCTCGGAAATAATCTAACCTACGCGCTTTTATAATTTCGCTGGGCTCTGTTGGCGGCTTTTGCCCTGCAATCTTTGCGGTTCTGGCACGGCCCACCATCGCAGGCATGCCAGAACTACAGTGTAGCATAGTACCACGCGTGAAACGGTTGAATCCTCTCCGGCCCTCAGCCACTTCTATTGCATTGCACACAGTCGGAGTATCTACATTCTGCAGCACCTTTATCAATGTTGCCGGTATTTTATCCATTTTCTTGAATTTCACTTTCTATGATGAGCTTGCTTTTGAGTTGTGGCTGCATTCGGAAACACAAAAATTATTAAAAGTTAACCTGATCACCACCTTTAAGGGACAAAATTTCTCGTGCCTCATAAGGCGTCGCTACTTGCAAACCAAGACTTTCAATAATCTGGCGAACTTTTAAGACTTGTACTGCATTTGATGTTGCAAGTTCACCTTTCCCAGCCCAGATACTGTCTTCTAAACCAACTCGAACGTTACCACCAAGAGCGGCGGCCTGAGCTGCAATCCTAAACTGATTTGCTCCAGCACCAAGAACAGACCATCGGTAATCGGTCCCAAACAACCGATCTGCAGTACGTTTCATGTGCATTACATCTTCCGGATGTGGCCCTATCCCGCCAAGTAAACCAAAAACTGACTGAACAAAAAACGGTGCTTTTACTAATCCACGGTCAACAAAGTGAGCTAAATTATATAAGTGTGAAATATCGTAGCACTCAAATTCAAATCTTGTACCATTGCCGTAACACGTTTTCAGTACATGCTCGATATCCTTGAATGAATTCCTAAAAACTAGATCGCGAGACCCTTCTAAATGTTCACGCTCCCAATCAAATTTAAATTCCTTAAATCTATTCAACATTGGGTAAAGTCCAAAATTCATTGACCCCATGTTAAGTGAAGCAACTTCTGGTTGAAATTTAGCGGCTGGTTCTACCCTCTCCTCAACCGTCATATATGGGCTGCCTCCAGTTGTGATATTGATTACCGCATTTGTTCCCTGCTTTATTCGAGGCAGAAAAGGAGCAAAACCATCAGGGGATTGATCCGGTTGCCCAGTTTCTGGATTACGTGCATGCAGATGTAATATCGCTGCGCCAGCTTCTGATGCAGCAATTGCATCTGCAGTTATCTCATCAGGCGTTATAGGAAGGTATGGCGACATTGTGGGCGTATGAATTGCACCAGTAACCGCGCAAGTTATAATAACTTTATTGTTATGATTGATCTTCGTATTCATATAAATATCCTAGGTTAGATCTTGTTTTTGCGGTGTAATTGGCAACTGCGTCGATATACCAATAGCCTGCTCAAACCGCTTTGCCGCTACCAATAGTGCAGCCTCGCCCCTCGGTTTACCCATAATTTGAACACCAACCGGTAATCCCTCAGATGTAAAACCACAAGGAACACTTATTGTGGGACAAGCTGTCATTGTTAATGCAAAAGTAATTGAAAACCAGTCGATATAGGTTTCACAGGGCTTACCGTCAATTTCTGTTACATAACGCTGATCAACCGAAAATGGAGCTATAGAAGCTGCAGGACAAATTAGAAAATCATGCGTTTCAAAAAAGACTAAGATCTTCTTGAAAAGCTTAATTCTAACCCGTTCGGCCTCAAATATCTGAGACGGCTTAATGTTTAAACCACGTTCAATATTACCGATAATCTCTGGCGCTATCCTATCGCGATGCTGCTTCAGTATTGGCTCCATCATGGTAGCAAACAAAACAGCACGGAGTGTTTGAAATGCCTCAAGTACTCCTGTGAAATCAGGGATTTCATCTGTCACTTCAGCTCCAATATCGGCAAAGAATGTTGTTGCACCACCGCAAACTTCTGCAATTTCCTTTTCCATTGAAACAATGGAAAGATCTGGGCTAAAGGCGACACGCTTGGGAGTATCGGTGCCCTCTATAATATCAACGAAAGAGGGGCCCGAATGATCAAAAGACAACGGGTCATCAATTTGATGACCTACACCAGCATCGAGCATAAGAGCCAAGTCATCCACATTTCGCGCCATTGGCCCTTCAACCCAAAGTGTATCCATAGACGGTAGACGGATCCCACGTGGAACCCGCCCTGGGCTAGGTCTCAAACCAACAACACCATTAAAGGCAGCTGGCGTTCGTAAACTACCACCCAGATCGTTGCCTGTAGCCAGCCAAACAAGCCCACTTGCAAGAGCGGCCGCTGATCCGCCAGAAGATCCACCCGCACTTTTATCCATATTCCAAGGATTGCGGGTTAACCCATTAACGGGGTTAAAGGTGTGACCACCCGCCCACTCTGGAACATTAGACTTAGCCACAGCAATCGCTCCGTTACTCTCCAGTTTTCTAACAGTGGCATCAGATTTTAGCGCCATGTTGTTAGCAAATATTGGAGATCCGTAAGTTGTGACGGCACCCCCAAGGTCATTATAATCCTTTACTGCGATTGGTAGGCCACAAAGTGATTTTGGGTTTTCTGCGTGTCTTTTTATCTCAAAAGATTTCGCCTGATCACGAGCCTGGTCAAAACAATGAATAGGCAAAGCATTAACTTCTGTATCGGTAGACTCAATACGTTGTATTGAAGCATCAACTAGATCCAGGGGGGATAATTCCTTTGATCGTAGACGAGCAACTGCTTCGGTTGCTGTCATTTTGATAAATTCATCGATTTTTTCTGTCACTTTACGTTTCCCAGTTGAAATCAAATCCATTTCGAATTTATGCTCAGAAGGAAGTTTACCTTTAGAGGTCGCTACCGTAAACGCCTAAATTTTCTTCTGGCATGCGACATTTCATTGTAGATTTAAATTAAGCCAAGCTGTGGCTAAAAATTATAATTTAAAGGAGCACGTCATAACTAGCGAAGTCCGCCCTTTAGAGGGTATAAAAGTTGTTGAATTTAGCCATATGGTTTTAGGTCCTAGCTGTGGCCTTATTCTGGCTGACCTCGGTGCCGATGTAGTAAAGATTGAGCCTGCGCCTGGTGGTGACAAAACTCGTCTACTACCCGGATCAGGGTCTGGTTTTTTTGGAGCATTCAATCGTAACAAACGCAGCGTAGCTGTGAATTTGAAAACTCCAGAAGGCCATAAATTTGCAACCAATCTAATCCTTGAGTCTGACGTATTAATCGAAAACTTTGGTGCAGGCGTAATGGATCGGCTTGGGCTTGGCTATAAAGCAATACAAGAAATTAATCCTCGATTAATCTATTGCGCACTGAAAGGCTTTCTAAGCGGCCCTTACGAAAATCGCGCCGCACTTGATGAAGTAGTACAGATGATGGGCGGACTGGCCTATATGACCGGGCCCAAAGGGCGCCCACTGCGTGCTGGCGCCTCAGTTAATGACTTGGTGGGAGCTCTATTTGGAACCGTCGCCATTCAAGCAGCACTTTTGGAACGTCAGCGTACGGGCGAAGGAACCTTTGTCCGCTCAGGCCTATTTGAAAGCAACATGTTTCTAGTTGCTAACCACATGGTACAGTACTGCCAAACTGGAATGCCTGCAGACCCAATGCCAGAACGCGAAGCGTCTTGGGCAGTTTATGACGTATTCCAGACAGCCGACGATGAAAAAGTCTTTGTTGGAGTCGTAAGCGATAAGCAGTGGGTTGAATTTTGCGAAGCCTTCAATCTTAAAGATCTACTCGAAGATAGAGAACTTAGTACAAATGTACAACGTGTAGCACGTCGAGAAGAATTCATCCCTTGCTTACATAAAATTTTCAAAACTTATAATCTTTCGCAGGTCACAAAAATCCTTGAAAGTTTTGGTCTGCCGTTCGCCCCGATCATGCGACCAGACCAACTTTTCGATGATCCACATGTAAAATACCCTGGCGCAACGGTC
The DNA here is from genome assembly GCA_045564975.1 of Paracoccaceae bacterium. Taxonomy (GTDB): domain Bacteria; phylum Pseudomonadota; class Alphaproteobacteria; order Rhodobacterales; family Rhodobacteraceae; genus Salinivivens. The sequence continues at coordinate 29,233 of JBJLGF010000052.1, read as the reverse complement.
GAAGTAACTTTGAGTAATGGTGTTAGAGCGCAGGTTCCTACTCTTCCCATAGAATACAACGGGGCCAGGCCAGGTCTTTATAGAGACCTGCCAGAGGTGGGAGAACACAATGATGCAGTCGCAAGTGATTTAGGTTATGAAGATGAGGAATTAGAACTTTTGCGTCCTTCGCTCTATAGCGCTGCAACTGCTGATACAAAAAAATAAATTTAGTGAAATTTAAATATTTAATTGTCCAATGAAGAAGCCCTAAGTTATCACTCAGGGCTCTTTAAAACTTTTGAGTTTTTATAGCGTTTAGCTCGTAAAGGACTCGTCGCCCATAACTGTCACAACATTGGACTCTAAAATAGCTCCTGCTGCTGCACGTTTCGCCTTTAATTCTTCGTTAGTAGCAAAAGCCTTCATTGCATCAGGAGAATCAAAATCTATTAAAACTACCATCTTATTATCATCCTCTTTATGTGGACCTGCAAAGATGAGTTTAGCTCCAAAAGATTCTAGAGCATCCTGATTTTCAAAATACATTTCTTTCCATGAAACAAAGCCTTTGGAAAGATCTTGAGTTAGCATTACAATCATAATTTTATTCTCCTTATGAACCAAATTTTTATTTGGTTGTTAATTATTTTAACTCACAGCGTAATGAGACTTCATTTAACTTTTTTAGCAAGGCTTACCAAACGTAATCAGTGGGAAATTGCCAACAAACGCTCAACGGTTATAAAAACCAAAAAAAAGCCCTCAACTTTATGTGAGGGCTTCAGTCAACAGGGAGGAAAGAACGAATTTATGTTTCGCCCAATCACATATTGTTATACTTTTAAACTTTTAAACTGGATTAGTTTATTACGAATTTACTGATTTTCAATTTCACGCAGAACGTAGATAGGACTTGACCAGGCCTGGGTCCCATCTTCCAGCGTAATACGCGCATAGAAGGGATTATCCCTTCCTATCTGGGGTTGCAGTTTGCGTTCAATTCTAACCGAAGTATGTGGGTTGTCGTTAGGCAGTCGATATATCTGAATACGACGGGGCAAACTGTCTGAGGCGTCAAGTAAATTGCCTGCATACCCAATATCAATCAATTTCACGCTTTCATTGATCAGTGGCGTCTTTATATTAATACTTCCTAATTTACTGTCTCTTAACTTTACAACGAAACCAGCAAAATTTCCGGTGGTCACCGACTGCCATCTAAGATCTGAGCTGCTGACCATATCAAGTTTTTTATCTTGATTAAAAAAGTTTACCGGAACCGCCGAAGTGATGGTTGATTTGTCAAAATGAGCTGAACCATCCCAAGACACAGCGCGAAAGCGGCCGCGGTACTCAGCTCCTTCCCATAAAACAGTAATCCGATCACCAAGGTCGCTTTCTTCATACGGGTGATAGCATTCCAAATGATCAGTCCCGTTGAAGATATCAACACTAAGAACAGGTGCTGCCGCATCAACGCTTATTTTTAGATAGGCCGCGCCCGCTGGTAAGAATACAATATCACCCATCATTGCCTGAGAACATGGCTTAGTTAAACAATTTTTAGTCAATAACGGATCATCCAAATACTGCGTTGCTGGTTCATCAAACGAGATCGAAACCTCTAGACGCATTCTCCCACTTGGGCCTCCAGTCGTAGCGTAATGATGACGAGCATTGATACAGTCGACAAACCTACTGCGCGTTAGCTCAGGCATCAGGAAACAGGTCAAACCACCAACCGCGCCGAACCATCCAGCTCCAGGATAACTGGCTCCGGGCCGCCCTTTGTGGCCGTCTGAGTTTCCAATAATACCCACCCTGTAACCGTTTTTAAAGGCATCCTGCAAAATCCATTCAAAAGTGCCCCAAGCCGAATGTACCTCAACCGATTTTTCAAACCGACCATCATGCGCTTGTGTAATATCGGCGTATCTACCACCACAGTGGGCGAAAGAGATAACGTCCCATTCCTTATTATCAGCAAACGCTTTGAATAACTCACTTGCTGTATGACAATCACTATCAAGATCGCTCTGATCCTCAATAAGCGCATGAGATGAGCGCCGCATTGCCCGTCCTTCAACTGGGAAATAAACATTTCGGTCCCCACCCAGAGCCGTATTACCGGACCATTCATATCCCGGCAAAGTAACGTATCGACCATCTTCGTTAAAATGTGACGTGATCCGATTGAGATATTTCCAGAAAGTATCTGTCATTTGGAAATCATTGCCTTGGTGTGCACATACATCCAGAAATGCTCTATCTCGTCCAAAAGCAAAATAATCAGCAGCGCTATTGGTTCCCAAAGTCTCTTCTGATTGACCATGCAAATCTCCCCAATAACTTTTCAAACCAGGGGCGTCGGAGACAAAGGCGGGATTGCAGACAGAAACACGTGATCCATCCAGAGTATGGAGCATGATTTCCAATGGCCCAGTTATGTTTGCAATAAGACCTGATATTTCAGTTGCGAAATCACCTGTCTTAACTTCGATAAGTTCGGGTAGATTTTCGATTGGACAGCTGCTCTTAACTGCAAGCATTGTAGATGCCTTGTTTGTCGGATTTCCCCATGCATCTTCCACTTTTATCTTGAGCGAAAACGGTTCGCCACAGGTAATCGTTGAGGGTACAACCGCGACCCAATTCTTGGGAGCACCGGGAACAATAGAGATGGATGGTTGCTCGGGCAAAGTCTGGAAATTGTAGGTAGCGATTGGATCCACCAAAACCCGAAATTCGTATCTACTTTCACAGAAAGTTTGTAGGCGCATACCAGCACTACCGTGATCGGTCACACCAAATCGCACCGTAATCGTATCACCCTCTTTCATGAAGCCTTTAACAACTTTGATCTGCAGTGTGCGATCCCATGGCCGGATATTGCCCTTAGGGTCAAAACGAGCTTGAAGAACGGCTTTATTAGAAGCAACGACCTCTGTAAATCCAGGTGCTGTGGGATCATCAAACTGAGGGTTTGTTTGATCCGTTGCAAAACGAAAGACAACCCGAATACTACCACTATCATCTATGCCAAACCGTCCAGCAGTATATGTGAGGATGAAGCTTTGATAACTGCCTGCCTCGAAATCTCCAGTCCGATCGAGAACAGCAGAACCTAAGAGTTCCTTGGGGATGGGTTCACGCAGTGAGCCATTATGTAATTCAAGCGGTGCCATCATAGAACTCAATTTGGTTTTGCCGTTTACCTTTTAATAAATTTAGTTGTGGCTGATGCCATTGGCTAAAGTCAAAGGCTAACACATGATTTGCATCTAGCAAATTTCATTTGGCCTCTAAAATCTTTTAGTAAAGGTATTATTTCCAAATTAATGTACTAAATCACAAAACTATGCTAAAAAATTAGTATAAAGAAATTTATCAGCTTTTATGAGGTCTTTTGACAACCAATTTAAAGCATATCATCTACGCATCTACGCCCTTTGGGTTTAGCAGAAGCGACCTAGATCATATTTTGATAAAATCTAGATATAACAATGATAAAAATGATATAACGGGAGCATTGTTCTGCCGGGATGATCTTTATCTTCAATACTTAGAGGGCCCCGAAAAAGAAATAGAGTTAACTTTTTCTAAAATCACTGAAGATGATCGGCATACAGAAATTTACCTGTTAAAATCTGGAATGAGCACAAGGCGCCTATTTGCAAACTGGGCTATGAAAGATGATCCTGTGCAGAGCTGGATGTGGACTAGAGAAGAAATTGACAGCGGGGTTCTGGAAAAAGTAACTGAGACAGAGGCAATGGATATATTCATAAAGCATTCGCGTGAAACTGATCAATTCTTATAAACATTTTTAACTTTTAAAGTATCAGAGCGCTTACCCAAAAATAAAGAAATAAAAGATTTCACTTTCTAGCAGTGTCATCCCTTCCAAGGCTGAGGACCGTTTGGGATAGTTATGTTCTTTCCCCGGGTAATGGCACCTTCGGAATCATACATCGGCAGACTGCACAGCTTGGCATTATAAGTTTTCCCATCTGTACCCGTAACTTTAACCTCTGTAGAAGGGCCCATCGCAGGATCATCCATGCGGACCAGAGCAACACCACATTCTTGATATGGTGACCAGGTTGAGGAACAGACGATTCCAACGAGATCATCACCGATTGAGATTGTCCGCCCACGCTCCGCAATCCCACCAAGCACGCGCATACCAAAAGTACGGGGCCGCTTATCAGCTTTCTCTAGGGCTTCCCTCCCAATGAAATTTTGCTTGTCCATCTGAACAAAATGGCCGAGACCCGCATCAAAAGGCGTAGTTGTGCTATCGAACTCAGTAGTACCCATCAAACCAGCCTCGATACGGCGCGCACGAAAAACCGGAGTTCCCGTCAATATCATTCCGTATTTAAGACCAACTTCCCATATGTGATTTCCAATTTTCTGAGCATTATTTTCTGGCCGGAGGTAAAACTCCCACCCCAATTCATTGGAAAATCCTGTTCGAGTAATAATGACCTCTTCACTTGCAATCGACACAATTGCAATGTCGAAATAGCGCCAGGGGTCGGGGAAATCACCATCTATAACATCTCGTAACACGTCCATCGATCGGGGACCCTGAACCTGCGTCACCCACACATTTGGATCAGAAACTGTCACGTCGAAGCCATGAGCGTTAGCCATGTACCATTTAATTAATTCACCATCAGCCTGTGCCATCCAAAATTTATCCTCAGCCAAACGTAACATGACACCATCAGTAATCATTCCACCATGATGATATAGCACGAAGTTGTAGGAACAACGGCCCACCTTGACTCGGCTGACATCACGAGCGAATACGCGGTTTGCAAATTTTTCCGCATCGGGTCCAGATATCTCTATTGGCAGTTCTCCAGTATTGCGAAAAATTACTTTCTGCCGTATCGCCCAGTATTGCTCATCATCCGTTACATTATTGAGCCGTTCTGGCGTCATCCTATTGTTGTAAAGTGAATACTCAGGGTCAAAAGGAAGTTCCATAAAGGACAAAGGGTGTGGCTTCATATTTGCGCTGAGCTCGATCGGCCTGCGGTCCTCAATAGGTATCGCTTTAATTGTGTAACGCTTGTTTAATATTGTTTCATGCATTTGCAGCTCCAATTTACCAAAAGTTCTTTTTAACCTTTTGAGAGGATTATTTTTTCACAACTACAGATCTAGGTTTGTTTTAAAAATCTATTTTAAGGATAGGCAATATAAAAAAAATTTATATTAAAATAACCACTAAGAATTTTTTCAACCAGAGTACATTCTCTTTTTGCGTGCACGGGTACTTCGAGTGTCTTCTTCGGTACCATTATGATAGGTTGAAAACCACTTATCCCAGGGCATTTCAGGAGTACCATAGTTACACTCAAAATACCTATGATGCAGTTGATGAAAAAATTCACCCAGTTCCAATTGGCGTTTATCCCGCACTATGAGAGCATCAAACCCAGAATGCGAAAATGCTGGGTTTAGTGCTAGAGCATAGGCATGAAATAAAAAATGAACTGGATGGGATGGGACAACCAAATGAATCAATAGGCCAGAAAAATAAGGTAACGTTTCTAGAGGATGCATCGACAACCCACTCCATGGTCCAGTATTTATGTTGCGATGATGTACTGAATGAGCAACGCGATAATAGGGTGGCCAGTGTAAAAACCGATGAACCCAGTAGAAATGGAAACCTTTCCAGAGCAAAATTACCCAGAAAAATATAACAAACCAGATCGGATTATCATTGAAATGAAAAGTGGGCGAAAGACCAGTATCAATGGCGCGAAAATAGATAAATTCATAGCATGTCCAAATCGGCACACCCCAAGCAATGGACCAAAACATATTATCCAAGACCTGATTTCGAAAAGTGAAAGTGCCATTATCGCGCATCATATTTCGGCTATCGAATTTCAACCGGTCACCTTGCCGGCGCATTACCCAGAGCCACAGATGCAATCCGCCTGCTATAATAAGGATTAGAGCTAAATTCCTCATAAGCATTAGAAGGATGGCTTGCGGGCTCCATTGAGCTAATGATGGTTGGAGCCACGTAAAAACTCCAAATGCTAGTGCTACCCAGATCGTTGCCCCACTCAACGCAAACCAGCCTCTTAGAAACCAATTTAAGATAAACCAGATACGTGGACGCCAACTAAAAACGGGTGAGTTAGGCACGGGAAGATTAGGGTGATAATTCCATATCTTACTTTGCCCTTCAGGAACTAAAATTTCTTCACCCTCAGCGTTTTTCATTTTTAACTTTTGCCCTATTACCTGAAAGAGATTTCCTATCAAAAACCTAACAGAAGGTTTTAAAATTACAAAACTAGATTATAAAAACTTAACCGTTTATTGTCGAGCATCATATTGCTGATAGGGCTGCAATATAGTTTAAATAAACGTTATTAAATTGATTAAAGTCGAAGGTTGGAATCCGTGTCTACAGAAAGTCGTTCATTTTATTTAAAATATGCTAAAGCTTTAAGACATCCGGGCGCATTCTCATCCAGTGTAACAGATTTTTTTACCGAGGACGCAAACATTAATATTGTTCATCCTTTCAATCAGGTGATGGGTTCAAATGCCTACCTGAAATTATTTCTATCACCGCTCCAAGACTCATTCAAAGGACTTTATCGCCGTGACGATATCTTCATGCTTGGCGAATTCGAAGGACAAAAGTGGGTTAGCTCAACAGGTTACTATGTTGGACAATTTGCGAAAGATTGGATTGGTCTGACTGCAACGGAAAAACTATCTTACCTGCGTTATGGTGAATTCCACCGCATTGAGAATAGACAAGCCGTTGAAAGCTACATTTACCTCGACATCCCAGAACTCATGGTTGCCTGTAATCAATGGCCTTTAAATATGGGACCTGGAAACTCACGTGGACACACAGGAATGATCCAAGGACCCGCAACACGAGACGGTTTTCTAACAGAAGCCTCTGACCCTAACGAGGGGCAAATAAGTTATAAAATTGTAACTGATATGCTTGCTAAACTGGCAACAAAAGATGAGGCGTGGCGCCCCTATTGGCATGATAATATGATGTGGTATGGACCTGGTGCTTTCGGATCCTTTGTTGGGGTGGATGAATTTGCTTCATTTCAAGTACCCTTTGAATCCCAGTTTGAGGGTTGGTCAGGCGGATCAAAGAACAATGGACTAACCAAACATTTTACGAGATTTGGAGATGGAAATTACACATGCTCAGGAGGGTGGCCGTCCCTAACAGGGGTCAACGTTAAACCATTTTTAGGGCAAGGCCCATCAAATGAACGAGTTTTTATGCGAGTATGTGACTGGTGGCGGCGGGAAGATAAGCTGCTTGTAGAAAACTGGGTTTTCGTCGATGTTCCTCATGTTTTATTGCAGTTAGGATATGATCCACTGCCAACTTGGCAAAATTAGTAATAGCTTCATTAAAACAGAGAAATAAAGAGTATTCTTAAAATACCAGTAAACTGGCTACTTATACTTTTATTCCGACGTTTAGTCCTTCCAATATGGCTTCCTCAACCGTTCTTGGGCTGAGACAGTCACCAATAATATGATGGGGAATACCATATTTATTCAAATCATCCTCGAGTTTCGTTTCAGCAAAATGGCCCAAGGCAGTAACAAGGGTATCAACTGAATTTAAAATAACTGGCTCTCCACTGAGCGTGTGTTGAAAATAAGCATCCTCTGGATCTACACCAACTACCCTAACGTGCGGAATTATTTCAACACCAAGGTTATGCAGTTTACCAATCCAAGCATCCCGCGCGTACTGCGGAATATTTTGACCAGCGACCATACCGTTTACTGCAAGTCGAACACGACAACCCTGCTTCACGAGCAATTCAGCCAGGCCTAGGCCAACCCAATCGCATCGCCAATCAGCAATTACGACGCTCCCGCCAACATTTGCTTTCCCCTCTAAGACTTGCCATGCATTGACGACATGAGCGTCCTCACTGCCCTGAATTTCTGGCATATAAGGGATTGCACCTGTGGCAGCAATTACAACATCAGGTGCAAGTTCTTCAATTAGATCTACGTTCACAAAACTATTAAAGCGCACGTTTACTGTGGTTTTCTTGAGTTCTTTATTTAGATTTGTAATAATTCCACCGAACTCAGCTCTCCCTGGCAGTGACTGCGCCAAGTTAATTTGTCCACCAAGTGAATTCGATTTTTCGCAAAGAGTGACACTGTGCCCGCGGTCTGCGGCTATACAAGCCGCTTTAACACCCGCAGGCCCACCTCCCGCGACTAGAATGCTTTTTTTGAGTTTTGTTTTTGATATATTTGCAAACTGTAATTCACGTCCTGTTTCAGGTCTTTGTATACATGAGATCGAACAAGCATTAAGCATATGACCAATACAGGCCTGATTGCATGCAACACACGCACGAATATTATCTAGGTCTCCATTAGCGGCTTTAAGAGGCATCATGGGATCGGAAATTATAGCCCGAGTCATTCCACACATATCAGCCTGCCCCATCTTAAGAATTTCTTCAGCTATCTGCGGTTGGTTTATTCGGCCAGCCACAAAAATAGGTTTAGTTACAACGGATTTTATAGATGCTGAAATTGGTGCCGTATAACCAATTTCATACTCCATAGGTGGAACAATATGAGTTGAGCCAGCAAGTCCAGCAGATGTTCCCACCGTAACATTAAAATAATCCAAATCTGGTTCACTATCCAAAATAGAACAAATTTTAAGCGTTTGATCCAACTCATTTTCAGTGTAATCTTTTTCTTCACCAGAAAGCCGCACTCCAAGTACCATTTCAGCTCCGGCTCCTCGGCGAGTTGCTTCAATTGCATCTTTTAAAAAACGCAGTCGGCTTTCAAAATTGCCTCCATATTTATCAGTTCTTAAGTTAATTTTTGGATTGAGAAATTGGCCTAAAAGATACCCATGAGAAGCAACAAGTTCAATGCCGTCCAGACCTGCTTCGCGCAAATGTGACGCCGATAGCTCAAAGCCTTTTATAATCTCATTTATCAGAGATATCGGCATTGCCCGCGGCATTACGTGAAAGCGCTCATTTGGAATAGCTGCGGGCGCGTAAGCTACAGGCCGCGAACCATCAGAAGCAAACGCCATTTCTCTCCCAGGATGGGTAAGTTGTCCAAAAACAAGGCATCCATGTGGCTGACATTCATCGGCTAATTTTTTGTAACCTGATACACATGCAGGATCATAAGCTCGAATTGCAGGTCTGCCACTATCGCCAGTTGGATGTACACGTGCAGCCTCTATAATCGTCAGTGCTGCACCGCCTTTTGCTTTTGCTCCATGATAGGCCGCTAATCTCTGAGAAGGTTTTCCATCGTCAAGCATAACCGCCATATGGCCGGTAGAAAAAATGCGGTTTTTAAACTCTTTACCCCGGATGCTAAGGGATTGAAAAAGATTATTTAGCTTGACCAATTTAACTCTTTCTTAAAGTTTAAGTAAATACCATTTACATTATTGCCTTACCTTAAACACATAAGGACTGCTGGGATTTTTAATTTCCTACTCCCACACAGTATCACACCGAATTAAAATTGTGCAGTTTCCATTATTTATAATAATTTGATTTCTTAATTAGGTGTGTTCTGAATTAAACTTACTTGAGTTAGTTGAACCTAAATTATAATTGAGAAAGGAAATAGGGAGAAAAATATGGGTGAGCTTGTAACCACTGTAACCAAATTCAAATCCAAACCGGGTTCAGAAAATAGACTGATAGAAGAACTCAGAAGTTTTGACAACTCAAGTTCTAAATCTTGGCAGGTACTTAGCTTAGGTGACAATGAATATGCGGCGATTAATACTTATGAAAGTATAGAAAACAGAACTGAAGATGTTGCATCTGGTTTGGACTGGTTAGATAGTATTACTCCATTGATTGACCTTTATAACGATGGCAGTCGAACTCAGGCTTTCTCTGGTATTGTTTTGTACGAGAATGAATAGATGAGCAAAAAGTCGTTTATGGAAAATCAGACCTTGGTTGAAAACTTTTGGAAACAGTATCAGATTAATAAGGATCCAAAGTGGCTAGCAGAAATTTGCCTTAATGTTCCTTTCTTTGATCACCCGGAGGTAGGAAAAGAGATAGCAAAGCTGCTAGAAAGTCAGTTTCACAAAGATAAACAGAAAAAATAAAACCCCACAAAAATAAGAATATCAAAGTTGAATAAAAGCTACATTTTTTTGAAAGTCTTTTTTGGTATTAAGTTTTACCTTTTTTACAGAGATAACCCACCATCTATTTTTAAGATGTTGCCAGTTACGTAAGCCGACTCATCGGACGCAAAATAGAGAGCCGCTTTAGCAACATCCATTGGTGTGCCCTGCCTTTGCATTGGTACCATCATTGCTCGTTCGCTTGAAAAATCATCTGAATTTTTTTCCGTATTTATAAATTTTTTCGCATGTGGTGTATCAATCATTCCAGGCAGAATTGAATTAGACCTTATCAAGAATTGGGAATTTTCTCTCGCGATTGTTTGCGATAATTTAATTAAAGCTAGTTTGGAAATTTCATACGGAGCATAAGAATATGGAGCAGAGTACACCGCAGCTAACGAAGAAATAAAAATTATAGAACCTTGTCTCTGGCTGCGCATGAAAGGTAGAATTTCTTTCACAAGCATAAATGCACCCTTTAGATTAACATCAAAGACGTCATTCCAGTCACTTAACTCTGTCTCTAATACCCCTCCCTGACTACTCTTGCCAACATTATAAACTAGAACGTCAATGCCCCCCCAAAGATCACTGGCTTTTTCCATTGTTAACTTACCAGCTTCAACATCAGTAACATCAGCGTTGAGTATTGCGGCATCTCCACCGCTTTTTAAAATTTCGTCAACAGTTTCCTGTGCCGCCTTTGAGACAGAATCAATGCACAGTACTTTTCCACCCTGTTCTGCAAATAAGGTTGCCATGGCCTTTCCATTGCCTACTCCTTCCCCACAGGAGCCAGCTCCAACTATCGCAATTCTTTTATTAAGCAATCGCTTCATTTATCGTCACGCCCATTCTGAGATTTCTGCAAACAGATCACTTCTAACTTTGATTTGAATTATTTTTGCAAAAACTTAACGCTATCATTCAGAGATTATTTTCCAGTAAGTATCTTTTTTGGTAATTAACCCATCTCTAAATTCCCATAGGTCACATCCCAAACAGTCCAACTTTGAATTATCTTCAAATGTACCTCTTACAATCCATTCGCTAATAGCTTTTGAATCATCAACAATCCAATGTTGGATTTCTTCCCAACGCATGTCTGGAATTTTCTCATAACGTGCACTTAAAACTGAACCAATTTCTTCTTTTCCGCGGCATACTCTTCCATCAGGAGCAATTGGTCCGGAGGCCATTAGCCAAATGCCATCATCAGTAAATCGTGAAAGAATATCAGGTACATCATGGCGATTAAACCCGTCTTGTATATCATCAAGTAATTGGATTGTAACTTTACTCATTTTTCATTCTTTCTCTTTTAATTTTTTGAGGCATTTACCTCTACTTTGACAAATGTCTAGAATTCCCACTACCCACAAATTAGCAAATATTCAGCCAAAAAATCTACAGTTTCTTGCGATCTACTTAAAATATTAATGGATACCCAAATTAGGAAATTTGTAAGCAACGACTGGGGGCACATCTAAGTTAGGATAGGCTTCGTTTCCCGAATGATAATAGGCGCGAATAAAATGAAAGTGCAAATGCTTTCAATGACGGGAAAAACATTAGCACATATGCAGCTTTACATGGAACTGATTTTTAGAAAAGATGGCTGCTAGGAGCCACTTTATGACACAACTACTAATCTTTTCAGCATTGGCTATTTTCGTAGCCATTTTGATGCGAACGAAGCGTCATAAGCCGAATAGAAATTTTTTACCCAGACCAATTAGCAGGTCATTTAGTAGAAATCCTAACAATAAAGCGAAGCCTAAGAGAAAGAATGAAGAATGAAAAAACTACTAATAATCTTATTAATAACATTTGGGTTAACCTCCACAGCTAGTGCTAATGCTATGTATGAATGTTCTCTTCTTGATGCAGGCAAACCTTACGCGCAGATGATTAAATACGAAAATAAATTAGTAGAAATTTTTCCAACTGGAGAAGTAGAAGAGTTTTTTTGCACCTCTTTGCCTTTTAATTACACCGAACGACCAGTTTGTATAAGCAGAAAAGATGGACTCCAAAAAGATGCTTATATTTACACCCTCGTTACGCTTGATATGGAAAATGATTTCCCAATTTCATTAACTTATAACTCTATTGCGGGTGATGACAAAAATTGGAAAAATCCAATATCACAAAAAACTCAAGTAAAGGATTGTAAGGCTTTTTAAGTAAAAGCATTAATGGCGGCTAAAATACAGATACATAATTGGGGGCAAATGTGACTTATAAATTGTATTATGTGGATGGAACTGCGTCGATGGGGGTCAGAGTTTTGCTTGAGGAAATTGGCGCGTCATACGAGTTGATACAAACAACCACGGAAAGACATAAACCCCGTCCAGCCAAACAATTGAAATTAAATCCAAATGGCTGGGTTCCGGTTCTTCTTTGGGACGATAGCGCGATGTATGAATGTGCCGCTATAACCATATTCCTTTGCGATCGACATGTCGAAGCCAACCTAGCACCGGCTATAAATGCGCCAGAGCGCAGCCTATTTCTTCAAACATTAGTTTACTTCTCGAGCTCTATTCATACCGCTTTTCAGCTAGATTTTCATGCTTACAGGTTTGCCGATACACCAGAAAATGAGCCGAGCGCACAACGGAGAGGATGTCGAAGACTGAGAGAGACATGGCAAGTTATCGATGACCAAATTGGTGACAACCAGTGGATATTAGGTGATCAGTTTAGTGCTGCAGATGTCTACCTTTTTATGCTGACAACTTGGCTTGAGACATCACGAGGACATCCAGAAATACATGAATTCCCAAACGTGCAGCGTATCGCAGATCAAGTCATGATGCGGCCAAGCGTTCAGAAAGTTTATGGTAATTGAAGCGGAATCGATTGCCATAAATTTTAAGCGATAGAAAAACCTTGTCCCAATCGTCCCTCGCTATGATTAAAGGATTATCCTTGCAGCAAAGCAAGCGTCCACCTCCAAAAATCAAACTCACTTTATTCGTATCCAAGCCAGTAAACGTATGTTCTAAAATTCTACTGAGGGCCCCTTGGTGGCTTTAGGTGAGACAGTGGAAGGGCTTGCTCATTTTTTATTTCCTTCAGAGAAATTTTTGTCGCCATTGCAGTAAAGTCAATCTCACTTATCAGTTGTTGTTGTAATTTGTCATATGCTTCCATTGATGGGCAAATTATTTTTAACTGATAATCTGCACCCTCTCCCGTTAACCGATGTGCTTCAGTAATTTCTGGAAATTTCTCAATAATTTTTGAAAATTCTTCAACCCAATCTGGAGAATGTCTACCCACGCTTATCGAAAGAAAAACAACTATTGGAAGGTTTATAGCATTCCTGTTAAAGAGTATTTTTCTACCTGAAATAATTTTTTCTTCTTCCATTCGTTGCAAGCGATTCCAGCAGGCAGTTTTGGATATCCCAACACTTTTAGAAAGCTCCAAGAGTGATAAATCAGCGTTCTGTTGCATCCTTTCTATTAGTTTAATATTTATGCTGTCCATTCTAAAATATCCTCTAATTACGAATATTGTTCCTATTTAAGGTATTTTTAATAAAATTAAAGAATTTTATTCATTATATACAGTTTTTGAAATGCTAATGTTCATATTTATGTTAAGCACATAAATATTTTTAAAAGGACCACGGCTTTAAATGAAAATGACAAATTGCTCAGTCAGCTCAAGTAATTGCCGCGAAGCGGCAAAAAATTTACGGCTATCATATTTAAGGGACTATAGTTTTTGATGGCACAGTTATTGACTAATCAGCCACGAGTTCATTTAGTGTGTTTAATTAAAGAGCCAAATTGCAGGGATTCAATGGCTTAATTGGCCCTACGGAAATGAGGAGCCATGGCAAGTAAGAGTTACTTCAATCAAGTGGAAAGCAGAATTTGGAAACGCCAAACTCCCGTAATGAGAGGGATACTTTTAATGTGTCTGTCAACTGTTGCGTTTTCAATTATGCATGGATTGGTTCGCTTCGTCTCAGAAGTCCTGCCGCCTTTTCAGATAGCATTCTTCCGAAACATCTTCGGCTTAGCTTTTCTTTTGCCACTTTTGATGCGCTCTCGATTTGCAGTTCTGCGCACAAAACAGATTGGCTTGCACGCGCTGCGCGGCGTGATCAACATGGCAGCAATGTTGATGTTTTTTACCGCATTATCGATTTCTCCAATCGCTAAGGTTACGGCTCTGGGTTTCACGGCACCTATTTTCATGGCCATTCTCGCAGTTCTGGTATTAGGAGAACGTTTTCGCATCTATCGGTGGAGCGCGATTTTTTTGGGGTTTGTGGGTATGCTAATTATTCTCCGGCCTGGCCTCGTTGCCATTGATACAGGTGCGCTATTGGTAACCGGGTCAGCAGCACTTTGGGCTGTGGCGATGATCATTATCAAGATCCAATCGCGAACAGAGTCGAGCCTAACTATTGTCGCCTATATGGGTATTTTCCTTGGAATCTTCTCAATCGCTCCCGCGCTTTGGGTTTGGCAGCCATTTGGGCCTCAAACACTGGGTTTGATGGTTTTGATAGGTCTCTTTGGCTCAATTGCGCAAATGGCAATTAGCCAGTCCCTCAAGGAAACCGATCCAACAGCGCTCATGCCGTTTGACTTTCTCAAATTGATCTGGACGGCAATGATAGGAGCTTGGTTCTTTACAGAGATCCCAGATATTTACACTTGGATTGGAGCAACCGTGATTTTCTCATCTGGCCTCTTCATTGCTTTCCGTGAGCGCAGCGCCCAGAGCCAGCGTATTTCCTAGCCATTAAATCCCTGATTACGGCCTCCTCTGCTAGTTTGAGTTCACTATGAGCGATGGATTTATAATTGATAAAAATACGACTTCTATTAATCAATCTAAAATCATTGCACCTAGTTTAATGAAATAACCATAAAGTACAGTTAACGAGCAGACCGCCATTGCAGCGCCCAGCATTGGTAAGTCGCCACTAGCAAAGATATCTGACCCAAATATTGCAACAATTCCAATAATAGAACCCAACCACCCTGCTCTCACAGCACCATTGCCAAATTTCTGAATAAAACTGTCATCATTGTTTACACCTAACGCAAATAACAGTGCTATCCCCGCAACAACAATAAATGAATTTAAGTCGATATATTGATCTAGTCCTCCTGCAACAATGAATGTTGCTATAACAAGGCCAACATACGCTACTGCACATATTATTTTTTTTATATTCATTTTTAACTTCCTTTTATTCAAATTTAATTCTTATTATGATCTCTTTTACAATTTATCTTGGCTCTCATGGAGTTTCTTTGTCAAAGACTACCAAAGGAAACTTAGACTTTAGGAAGTACTGGAGTATCGAAATAAGTGTGCGAGTAGTATACTAGCAACCAAACCGCTGCTAGTTTTTGACCCCTGCCAGAATACCGCTGCTCATTTACGAAGTCGTTTATTTGGATCAGGTTATCTGCTACATGTGTAGCCATTAAAGTCACAACCGAATAAGATTTTTTGATCTTGCTGTCAATTTTTACGAACCGCTCTAACTTTACATTAATCAAATAAGACAGATCAAAATGTACCGATTTATCGTAGTCACATTAATCTCTGCTTTAAATGCTTGCGGCGCTTCAATGGATTATCATCATTCACCCAATTTCAATTCTAGCTTAGATCGCTTTCAGCATCCTGATGGTGACCCAGGCAATAAAAAACCATCTGAACTTTTTGCGGTGATGAGAGAATTTTCTAAACGAAAATACGATCAATCTGAACAAGACGGTTTTCCAGTTGAGTTCTCAGAACAGGATGAAATATCAACATTTTCCGAAAGTGTAATGTGGATAGGGCAATCTACAATACTGTTGAACCATAAAGGCGTGACGGTTCTAACCGATCCTCAATTTTCAAATAGAGCATCACCACTGTTTTTTGGTGGACCAAAAAGAGTAACTCCCACACCGTTTAAGATAGAAGACTTACCAGATATTGATGTCGTTTTAATAAGCCATAACCATTATGATCACCTAGATCGCTCAAGCGTCAAAGATTTGATCAAGCATCAACCGTCAATAAAATTTATGGTTCCGCTGGGCCTTGCTCAGACGCTTCGTAAATGGGGCGCTGTCGATGTAACAGAATTGGACTGGTGGCAAGCTGTTAACTTTCAGGAAGTAGAAATACAGCCAACTCCAGTAAAGCATTGGTCGAGCCGTTCTTTGTTTGATCGTAATAAATCACTTTGGGCTGGATGGATGATGAAATGGGATGATTTTTCATTATACTTTGCAGGCGATAGTGGATATTCAGGTGACTTTAAGGAAACAGCCAAAAGACTAGGCAGCCCAACACTTGCGGTAATTCCTATAGGTGCCTACGAGCCGCGCGATTTCATGAAAGCTGCTCACATGAACCCAGAAGAGGCGGTGACGGCATTTAAAGATTTGGAGGCAAAATATGGAGTTGCTGTCCATTGGGGAACATTCAAGCTAACGACAGAACGAATGGACGAGCCGCCAGAGCGCTTACTCCAGAGCCTAACAGATCAACGAATTCCCTCTGGTAAATTTAGAGCGCTAAGGCATGGAGAAAAATGGGGCGCGCCCTTTTCTTAAAATGTCAAAGCAGTATCTTAGCAACGTTGAGGGGCACCAAAGAACCGTTGATTAGCATCATCTGTTATCAATACTTGCATTTCGTAGTTGCGATAGAGGCTCTAGCATACTTGCTCCAGCGATGAATAATACACCTGTTATCTCACGAATACCAAAAGGCTCACCAGCCAAAATGGCAACAGATATGGCCCCGACAACAATTTCTGTCATAAATAAAAGACCTACAACGCCTGGGTTGAGGTATTTTGGCCCCCACAGTGATGCGTAAGTACCAGGTAAAATCAAAAGAACCATAAAGGTTAGCATTAGTGGAATTACTGGCACTATTTTATCAAAACTAGGCAGACTGCCAGGCGATAGCAGAACTGCTGCAAATAAAGAAAGAATTAATGACCACTGAAAAAAACCTACAGTTAATTCAATAGTTGAATGATTTTTGTTTTTATTAATAAGAACCATAGCAATAGCCCACATAAAGCCTGAGCATAAACCAAGCCAGTCACCTAAATTTTGAGGTAAAGGAAATTTGGCACCTAATCCAAAAATGGTTAACATCCCGATTATCGCCAGTATCATAGCTATAATTCGAGGTGTACTAATTTTATCACCTAAAAAGATGCGCCCTAATATTATCCCCCAAACCGGTGTTAAATAGAAAAGCAAAATGGCACGAACAACGTCTGTATATACAATTGAAGTAGAATATAACAATAACGCGCCACCTGAAATAATGGCAGTAAGTTGCAATTGGAGCCCACCCCTTTTTACGTATTTCCAGCGCCAAATCGTCGCAGGAAAAAGGCAGAGAGCAGGAATAAGAAAGTAAACAACAGTGATCCATAAGCCCTGAAATCCAGCATCCTCAAGCTCGCGGAGGGGAATCCAAAAAAGCCCCCAAACAGCTCCAGCATAAAGACATGCATATTTTGCTTTTGTTTCTAATGATAAATTCATTCGTATCATTCACCTATTAAGCCACGCAAAGTTTTGTCGTAAGATAATCGTGTAGACCCATCTCACCTCCTTCACGACCATTACCGGATTGCTTATACTCTCCAAAACATAATCCTGACTAAAAATTACGGTTTGAAATAAAACTCCATTATAAATATGAATATTTAGTAAATGGTCTATCGTACAAAACTTCCAGAAACAGCAAGTGTTGCAAATTCAAAGGGTGATGCACGTCTATTTGCCCCTTCTGCCGAGAGAAATAGTACACCTATTATTAATTTAACTAAACAGATTGCACCTAAAACTGGAGAGGCTTTAGAGATTGCAAGTGGAACTGGCCAACACATTGTAAAATTAGCATTATCCCTCCGCAACTTATTATGGTTACCTTCCGAGGTTGAGGAGGAGAGGATAAAAAGTATTAGTGCTTGGATCAAAGCTGAAAATTTATCAAACATTAAACCACCCCTTTACCTTGATGCTACAGAAATGGGATGGTCCAAGAGCCTCCCTCAGTCTGATTTTATCTTGCTCGTAAATTTATTGCATTTAATTAGTTGGAATGAGACCGAGATTTTAATTGATGAACTATCTAAAGCCCTTAAAACAAAAGGAATTGCGCTCATTTACGGCCCATTTATGCGAAATGGCGAGCTTACCAGTGAAGGCGATAGAAATTTTCATATCAGTCTAACTCAAACTGATCCAGATATAGGTTATAAAGATGATTTAGACATGCTGACGTTGTTTTCAAAATCAGGTCTATCTTGCCTTGAAAAGGTAGAAATGCCCGCAAACAATTTAGCTTTTGTATTAAAGAAAGATAGCTAAACCAAACAACTTAAGGGTGACTAACGACTGGATAAAATTTTTCTGATAGCGCTCAGTCATGTAGAATGCTCACTAAGTAGGCAAAATTTTTAAATTCTGTGAACTAACTTAACGTCACACCAACATTTAATTTCTTTGTTACAAATTTTCATTACCTTGAGTGCTCAATTTAACTTTTATTGAAAGGAATTTAAAATGTTTGCCTCAAGAAGAATAAGTACCCCTATTGTTGGAAAACGTGAAATGGCGCTGAGTAGGATGAGAACTGCTGCAGAAATAATCTCAAACTGTGGCGCTACTGACGTTGAAATTACTCAGGTTGGTGGCGGTTATGGCGCTGGAACCTTTCATCTCTATGCGTACTTTAAATCTATGGAGCATAGCATGGAAGTTGCAGATAATCTCAGAAATGATACTGCATGGGCAAAACTAGCCGAAGAACGTGAGTTAAATCCATCTGCTCATGTTACAGGTCCAGAACTTGCACGGATACTCGCAGGAGAGCCCGATCCAAATGATACTGCAGCAATGGTGCGTGAGTACGTGATACCAAGAGAAAATTTGAGTAAAGCAGCTGACATGGTTCCAGGTATTCAAGACATGTTAAAGGGTCATAATGTAAATATTACAATGTGGGTTCCAGTAATTGCGGAGGACATGAAAAGACTTTTAGTTGTTTATTCTGCACCAGATTTAAAAACACTCGGAAAAGGCACAGATCAAGTTGGGATGACTGAAAAGTTTCAGAAAATGCTCGTCGAAGCATCCAAGCTGGGCACTTTGGACCGTTCATTTGGCATGGTGCAAGTCAATTAAAAAAACAGTGCAGGGTCAGCAATTCAAAGTTGCCCCTGTATTAGCAGCAAGCTATCATTCGTTCACTAAGTTATTTATTTGAGTCACTTGGTTTGTTACGGTCGTAGCAAGAAACTTAACCTTACAAGCTTACTCTAGCTATAGTTAAATTGTATAATTTCACAGTTTTGGGGTTTAACTCCGGTCACCGCGCGAATGAAATTACCATGTGAGACAATTGCTGTGGATTGAATACCTTCACGTTTCATATAATCGACAAACCTATTCGCTCTCTCCATCAAAACCTCTTCAGGCTCTACTGAAATCCCACGGTAATCTTTTTCTCCTTCATGCCACCAACATTCATCTAGATGATTAAAATTTAGGTGGGGAAAATCTTCAGCAAGTTTATGAGGTGGGCTTCCTACATCGCAGCTGTTGACGAGTTGCTCTCGCACTTCCGCGTTAATCTGAAAAGGCAATCTATTTTCAAAAATTAATTGAGCTGTTTGCAATGTCCTCGTGAATGGCGAAACAATGACGTTTTTAATATCAAGTTTTTCAACTTCTTTGCGCGCCTGTGTAGCCTGAGTTTCTCCCAATTTTGTGATAGGTGCATCAAATATCATAGGGTCTGGTTTATTTGGGCCGTAAACGGCATTAAAGGCTGATTGAGCTTGCCTAATTAGATAAATTGCCATGTATTGGGTATTTCCTAATGTTGAGAGATCGCTATTTTAAGTAGGAGAGTTCTGTGTCGGTTTTGAATAGTTAACAAATTAGGATCAGTTTTCTGGATTATATTCATCGTCTAAGTAAAAAATTGGACCGTAAGGAACTTTCCCAGTTAGGTTTCTAATATCAATGTGCATATCAATTGGATAAAGAGCAGTGAAGATGTATTTATCCATTCCTTTGGAAGTCAAAGCTTTCAGTACATCTTCTTCATTTTCAGCTTCCCACTGGCAAAAGAAAAAATCATCATCGCCAACCCATGTGCCTGTACACTGGCATTTTTCAAATATGTAGCCATCTCGCCATTCAAAGTCAGTTAATTCACTTTTATGCAAACCTCTAAAGAAAGCTTTTTTCATCTCATCACTATTATTTCATCTCATCACTATTAAACGTGTGAATAGCCATATACTTTTTTCGCGCCATCTCTTTTCCTCAATTGAAAAATTGAAAACATAAGAGATCTAAATGGACAATATTGCAAGAACAACAAAACTTTATGAAAAAAAATTGAGCGCGGTATCTTAGCAACCTAACCGCTGCTAGTTTTTGACCACCAACACAATATTAACGACTTACGACAAAACCGTTTATTGAGATCGGTTTATTTGCTAGACGTTGGGAAGTTGGAGATTATTATTGTGAACTTGGGAAAACAGAATTCAATCGAAATATTAGAAGTTCATGCCGAAGGCGAAGTTGGACAAATTTTGACCAAAGGTGCGCCGTCTATTCCAGGTGATACATTACTTCAGCAAATGCAGTTTATAAATGAAATTGACGATAGCATTTTGAAATTTTGTTTGCATGAACCAAGGGGAAAGTCACAGATGACCGTAAACTTGCTTCTGCCCTCAAAAAATCCAGCTGCTAAATACGGTTTTATACCCATGCAGCCAGATGGTGCTCATTCTATGTCTGGTTCAAACTCAATGTGTATAGCCACAGCACTCATAGAACTTGGATTAGTAGAAAGCAGTGGACCAGTGTGCAGTGTCCCAATCGATACTCCCTCTGGTTTAATAACAGCAAATGCAACGATCGCTGATGCAAAGGTGACTTCAGTCGAAATAGAAATGCCAAAAAGTTTCTTAGAACACTCCGATCTGGAAATTTACGTTAATGGAATAGGAAAGGTAAAAGTCGATGTGGCGTTCGGCGGGTGCTATTTTGTGCTAGTGGACATCGCACAACTTCAAATTGAAATTTGTAATCAGAATGCTGAAAAATTAGTGTCTCTGGGAAAAGCAATAAAAGAAGCCGCCTCTGAACAAATAACAGTGCAGCACCCAGAATTTAATGAATTAAATAGTATTGAATATACCATGTTTGTGGAAAAATCATTGCCACAAATTAAGACTTCTACAATTCTTTATCCAGGACGCGTTGACCGTTCGCCCTGTGGAACTGGCACCTCTGCTCAGCTGGCGGCACTCATCGCTAAAGGAGAGGTAAACAGTGATCAAGAAATTACATCAGAGTCGATTATTGGTGGTCAATTTTTTGCCAACACAAAAAAGCATTTAAAATGTGGTTCACGAGATGCTATTGTACCAACCATGCGAGGTCGAGCTTGGATATACGGCAAAACCGTATTTCTTATTGATCAATCCGATCCGTTTTTATCTGGCTATACACTAAGTGATACTTGGTAGTAACCAACCACAAATACCTTTTACAGAATAAATGTGAGAACAGTATCTTAGCAACCTAGCCGCTGCTAGTTTTTGACCTCCACGCTAAAGTAAGGGCCTTGTTTCTTCAATTAAGGCATTTTCTTAATTTACAGTCCCTCAATAATCATAAGGTCAGTATCAACTCCTTTATCCCTAATTGCCTTAGCTGCTTTGTATTCATCGCTGAAATAAAAGTTTTCAGCGGCAGCTTTGCTTTCAAATTCTATTAGCGTTACTACACCGCTTACAGTACCCTCATGGCGATCTGCATCTGGCCCCCTTGCCAAAAGCTTCCCACCAAATTTTTCAATTAATGGAAGAGCCACCGATGAAAATTGCTTAAAAATTTCAGGATCATCTACTCTTAGATTAGCCATTAAATACCCTTTTTTCATATCAACCTCCAAAGTTTTCTAAAATATAGTCTAATTCCGTTGTTCGAACTAATTCATCTTGATCATCTCCTGATGAATGTACAACAACCCAAACGCACTTTTTGTCGCTAAGATTATAAGGTGCGTGAGGAACATTGTCTGGAATAAAAATTTGTTCACCCTGCTTGATTAAAGTTTGGTTTTCAAGCTGCTCACCATGAAATAAGGTACATTCGCCCTCTAACATATAGGCTATAGTTTCAATGCCCCTATGGATATGTGGCTTTGATTTAACACCTGGAGGCATCGGCAAAATATTCATACAAACTTTTTCTGCCCCAACTGTATTTCTTGAGACACCAGCATCGTAGGTGACACCTTGAGCACCTTCATATTTCATACCAGGCTTTACTAGTCTTACACCATCGTCAGCCATTTTGAGCCTTTCCAAATTACTATCTGCTTCAAAGTTTGATTGTTTTAGTCAGCCTTTGAAAGAGTTACTCTGCGTCTCAGGCAAAAAAATGTGAAAGCAATATCTTAGCAACCTAACCGCTGCTAGTTTTTGGCCCCACCCCTAAATATGCTGAAAAGTAGATCATTTCGTTATCGGGGAACGATTTATTTGAGATATTATTTCACAAAAATTTAAAAATGCGTGTAAGTTGCAATCAATTTGCTAACGTTCAATTAAATAAATTTGTTTGCCATAAAAAATCAAAGGATATGAAGATTGATTGATGTAGCACTCATAGTAAGGCGTTCTAGGACGATCTCAGGCTGTATTTTATTTTTCTATGTTTTTACTCATCTTTTAAATCACAGCCTTGGCTTAATTTCTCTCGACACGATGGAACAAGGTAGAGCTATTTTTTTAAAGTTTTGGAGACATGGTGTTCTCTTTTATATGCTTTATGGAGCTTTATCGATCCACTTTCTACTTGGGGTTTATGCACTCGCAAGGCGGCGAAGTTTCCGAATGAGCCGAAAGGAATGGATAAGAAACTTCTGCGCCATTTTGATTCCCTTTTTTCTAGCAAGCCACTTATCTGTAACTTTATGGGGCTCTAGGTTTTTAGGGTTGAACGATAGTTACGCTTTTATGATAATCTCAACATATATTTTCGATCCATTTGGATATATCATCCTTGGCCTAATGCTCTTGCTGGTATGGACGCATGGGTCAATTGGTATCATCGGGCTTATTGAGTTTAGAGAATTTTATTCAAAACGTAGAGGACTGATCCAAGGGCTAATTCTTGGATTACCTTTGATAGCATACGGCGGTTATATCAGGGCGAGTATTGAATTGTCAGAAGCAAGCCAAAGCAATCCCATTACTATTCTTGAATTAATTTCAAATTCAAATTTTACTGCTGAGATCGGAGAAAAAATTGTATCTTTATCTGACCTTTTGCAATTCTTGGTTTACCCAATTCTGCTCTGCTTATTCGTAGCGTTTTACTTTATTAGAAACCTATTAGAAAAAAGATTTAATTCGATACAAGTCCAGTACTCAGATGGTACAAGTATTAACGTAAGCAGAGGAAGCTCTTTATTGGAGGCCAGTCACAAAGCTGGGAGGTATCATGAATCTGTTTGTGGGGGCAGAGGTAGATGTACAACTTGCAGAGTTAGAGTCACATCAAGTTTAGGGGAACTGCCTAAACCAAATAAAATCGAGCAGTCAGTCATAAATCGGTTAAACTTTGATCAAAGTTTGAGATTGGCATGTCAGCTCAGGCCAGAAACAGATATTGAGATTAACCCACTAATAAAACTAGTAAATCATGATAAACAAAATTTGCGTTTTTCTAATCAGGAGAATTTATCGGGAATAGAAAAAGAGACTGTTATCATGTTTTGTGATTTGCGGGGTTTTACACGCTTATCTGACAGCAAAATGCCTTTTGATGTAGTATTTATTTTGAACAAATATTTCAAACTTGTAACCGACGCAGTAGAAGAAAATAAAGGGCGTATTGATAAGTTCATTGGTGACGGGGTAATGGCAATTTTTGATAAAGATTCAACCATATCAAAAAATTGCAAAAATGCTCTTCGAGGGTCTGCTATGATAACAACATTTTTAAATGACTTAAACGATGAGCTATCTAATGAGGATATTGAACCACTCCGCTTAGGGATCGGTATTCATTGTGGCAATGCTATAATTGGAAAAATGGGATATGGAGAAGCATCCTCTAATACAGCAATTGGCGACACAGTAAATGTAGCTAGCCGTCTGGAACAACTGACGAAAGATTATTCCTGCCAGCTCATGTTTTCCACTACAGTTGCAGAAAATGCTGAGCTTGATAAAACTAAATTAAATTCCGTAAAAACAAAAATCAGAGGTAAAAAAGGTTATCTGGAAGCTTTTTACTGTGGTAGTGCGGATGAGGCAATAAAAGCGCTTTAATATCCATAGCCATAATCATTTTTTGGCTTTGGCTTTTTGATTTTAGAGCCGGTGGTCTTAGCTCCTGTTAAAGTTGCTTCCAAAATATTCGTAAGAATATTCGTTTCTATAAACATTGCCAATTTGCAATTATTTGCGTTCCATTGGTCTTTATCTATCTTCACAAATAAATCTGATAAAGATTTAGTATTTTGGTTCAAAAGTAATTCAAAAAGTAAATTGCTGACTTTGTTGGCAATGTCCTTTTCACTAACAAGCTCAGTATCAACAGCGTTTACATTGACGCTTGCTCTTGAAAAGATGCTGAACTTTGCTTTTAGACTTGACCCTGGGTGAGGACCATATCCACTGATAGGATTTTTCATTAAGCTGTAGCTCTTACCATTACTCATCCAGTGATGTCCAATCGGTGGATCAACTTCTAAAGTTTTTTCTAATGTGTCACCAGTATCTTGGACGGACTTTTGGGCTTCTGGCAAAAAGTTTGGGTAAAGAGGAACTTTAATGGTTATGCTTGAATTAGGGTGCTTTACATACCCACTAGTTGGGTTTTTCATTAAGGTAAAAATTCCGTTATTATCCATCCAATGATAGCCACTTGGAGGATCAACAAACAAACCGACCCAATTATCGTTTTCTTTGTTATTAAAATTTTTATTCGAATTTAAAATTAAACTTCCACATATTTTTCTTTTTAAAAGAAAATCATTAAAGTCATTAAATCCCTGCTGTTGGGCAAATTCAGCAAATCCTTTATCAAACGCTACATGATAACCAGCAACGACCTTATTGGCTAACAACACAAATATTATAACCAATATTCTTGCCACTTAATTCACTCCCTGATCATGCCGGCTGTTTTAACTTGTTTACCAATCTTTTCCAAATACTAGCAATCAAGTTACCCATTTTTTAACTTTGCCAACTTCTATATATCAAAGAACTTTCTTTATCATAATTCAAGAATGACAAAACTCTATGTGAAAAGAATGTGAGAGCAGTATCTTAGTAACCTAACCGCTGCTAGTTTTTGCCCCCCATACCTTAATCTGCTTAAAGCAGGGCAGAATGTGAAATGAGCATATTGAAAACCCATATTAAGTTGTTATGTGACGATGAATTAATTTGTCGAGGTTTTATAAAAGTGAAGTTCAAAATAGCTAAGGAAAAAAAAGTACTGGTTACTGGCGGTACAGGTTTTATTGCAGGCTGGATAATTAAACAGTTAGTAGAAGCAGGAGTAAGCGTTCACGCTACTGTTAGAGACCCGAGTGATGTTGATAAAGTTAGTCATTTGCTAGATTTATCAAAAAAAGGGCCAGGTAAAGTAATACTTTTCAAAGCAAACCTTTTAGAAACTGGAAGCTTCGATGCGGCAATAGAGGACTGCAGTATTGTTTTTCATACTGCGTCACCATTTGTTTTTAAATTCAATGATCCTGTGAGGGATTTTATAGACCCCGCTTTGAAGGGAACACAAAATGTTCTTGAATCTGTTAATTCAACGGCCTCAGTAGAAAGAGTGATTCTCACAAGTTCGTGTACCGCCATTTACGGCGATGCCAATGAATGTGAACTTGCTCCAAACAAGACGCTCAATGAAGAAATATGGAATACTACATCTTCAGTTTCCCATCAACCGTATTCCTATTCTAAGACAATTGCAGAGCAAGAGGCGTGGAAGTTAGCAAAAGCTCAAGATCAGTGGTCATTAGTTGTTATTAATCCCTCGCTGGTATTGGGACCAACTATCTCTGGAAAATCAACATCGGCTAGCCATGACATTTGTCTTCAGATGGGAGATGGCACAATGAAAGCAGGTGCTCCACCCTTTCAAATTGGTATGGTTGATGTCAGAGATGTGGCTGAAGCGCACATAAGAGCAGCCTATATTTCGGGGGCAAGCGGTCGACACATTGTATCTAAAGAGAGCTGTACACCATTAAAACTTTCTAAAATGCTGCAAGAAAAATATGGTGAAGACTATCCATTACCGAAAAAAGAGCTGCCAAAATGGTTAGTATGGTTGGTGGGGCCATTTTTAGATAAAACGATGACCAGAAAAATAATTTCAAAAAATATGGGGCATAGCTGGCGGGCAGATAATTCAAAGAGCAAAGAAAAACTTGGAATTGAATATCGTTATATTGAAACTTCTATTAAAGAAATGTTCCAACAGATGATCGATGAAGGTCAATTGAAACAATCGTGATGTAAGGTACGTATAAAAAACCCCCACTAGAAAGTGAGGGCTTAGTTCACAGGGAGGAAAGCGCGCATAACCCTATGCTTCCTGAATTTGCTAAAAACTTTGAGCAGTAAAGACTATCTATTCATTGAAGAAATTTTTTCTCCAATTCCTGAAGCCACTCCATACTTATACATAAGTTCCTGCATCTCTGATATGTCTGCCCACTCATTCCCTGCAGCCAAGTGCATAGCTAGCCCTTCTGGGGTTTCGTAATGCTCGCTCAGGATATAAATCATATTGCCAGTCATGCCCTTTGAGGGATCACCAAATTGCACCATCTCAGGCATTCTGATAACAGAATAGGAATTTAATCTGGTTGATGCGTCACCAGTCACAGAATGGGTATTTTCCATAAAGTTCTTGTGTGACGTTAAAAGAGTTTCTACTCTTTCCACTTCATCAGCGGGCACAACAAGTGCAAAACCAAATGCATTAGCTTGACCATGACCACCTGCAAAAGCAGATTGAAAAAAAGAAAAAGTACAGATTAATGTTGAGAGAATAATTATTTTAAATGACATAAAAAACTCCAAAAGGGTTAAAGAATTTTCATCCTGCCACCTATCAAGATTAATTGCTAAAGACGAATACCTTTATCAAAAATTGTGAGAGCAATATCTCAGCAACCTAACCGCAGCTAGTTTTCGGCATTTACTCAACAAGTTATTCTTTTGGATCACTTGGTTTGCTAAGTCTATGACGTCATGCCTTGCATGTTTTGTACCTTGAGTTAAGCTGAATTAGGACATGGAGAGAATTATGAAACCAAAAACTACTTTGACTATAACAGGGTTAATCGGACTGGTTTTTTCGTTGGTAATGTTCGTTGCACCAGAATTTGTAACCCGCGAGCAGTTTCCAAACGCAGAGGGTCAAGGTTTCACAGATCTTGTTACCGTCCGCTATGCAATCGCAAGTTTAATTATGGCCTTAGTAATCATAACCTATCATTTGCGGAATATTGAAGGGCAAGCTTTCCAGGCGCACGTAATGAGAGGCTATACTTTGGCGTTCAGCGTGGTTTGTATTACCACTCTAATATTGCAGATTTTAGGAAAAATATCAGCAGCACCTCCAATTGTAGGTACTGGCATTGTTGCCATTCTTTCATTTTTCTCATGGCGTAGTTTAGCAAAAGGGCCTGACCAAAATTAGAATTTTGCATGGTGTAGCAGTAGGAAATGATCGATGGCAATCACCCCAGTAAAGACACTTGTCGCTCAGGCCAAGGAACAGATACAAACACTTTTGCAAGAAGACGCCGAGGCACAGGTTGCAGCGGGCACTGCGCAATTTATAGATATTCGTGACGTCCGTGAATTGAAAAGAGAAGGCCGCATACCTGGCGCTCTACACGCCCCAAGGGGTATGCTGGAGTTCTGGTTGGATCCTGCCAGCCCCTATCATAAACCTGAATTTAACACGGACAAAAAGCTAATTTTATTCTGTGCGGGCGCCTGGCGGTCAGCACTAGCCGTAAAGACCTTACAGGACATGGGATTTGAGAACATTGCCGAAATGGAGGGTGGATTCGGGGCATGGAAAAAACGCGGTGCTCAAATTGAACAATAACCAAAAAAAAATATCAGAAAATTCTGAATATTTTTCCCCATTCCAAGCATGATTAGCCAGCATCTGAATTGGGCTTAGTGGCTCCAAGTAATTCAGTTGCTAGCTAATACCAACCCTTGGGTTTTTAGAGCCCTGCACTCTCAGTAAAGCTCCACAACCTCCACAACCTCCACAAAGTAACCCTACCCCAACTGACATTACTTACCATTCACTCACTAAGTTATTTATTTGAGTCAATTGGTTTGCTACGCTTGTAGCAGGTCAGCCTGTCTGAGAGGAGAATGTGTCTATGAAAATGATGAGTGTAATAGCTGTTACCCCTAAAGAAGGAGCAGCGGATAAAATTATGGACTTAATTGTTGAGAGTAGAAAAGACGGTGTTGAGGGGCTGGACAGTTACAATATTGTACATACACATGAAGAACAATTACTTGTTGTGAATGAGTGGGCTTCTATGGATGATTTTATGAACTATGTGAATGGACCTCACAATATGATTGAGCTTATAGAACATTTATGTGAGCGTTTTGATGAAGAGAACGTATGCAAAGCATACTCTGGAACAATCAGGTACCAACATAAGCAATAACCTATGTGAGAAGTTATTTATTTGAGTCACTTGGTTTGCTACGGTTGTAGCAAGTGATCCAATTTTACGACGAGTTGTAAATGACTGGCATTTTGCCTACCCATGTGTTCCACGTTTTATCGGACTTGATCAGCTTGGCCATAAAATTAGCAACATTGATACGACTGGTAGTTCCAGCGTCAAATATCGCGCTCCGAGTTGGGGACTCGAATATCTCATAACCTGTCACTTCTTCTTCATTAATTAAACCGTCGGGACGGACCGCGACCC
>JBJLGF010000051.1:0-35353 GCA_045564975.1 Paracoccaceae bacterium | reverse complement strand
AGAAATTGCTGAAAGAAGAAATGAAGCCTGTTGGTTTTCTTTAACCACCTGGGACATGATTGAAATAATTAATAGGACAATGGCAATTTCGAAGCCTCGTATTGATCCCCACTTTCTTAGGTTTTTTTCTAAACCAACAATCCAATCAATTGATTTATCCTCATCTATGAAAAACTTGAGCGATACCATGATTAAAAAGGTTCCCCCAAAAGCTGCAATAGAACTATGTGATTGGTGAATAATGTGAGAGTATTCGTCTGGATCTGATAGTGCCAAATGAATTGCTGCAAAAGGGTTTATCCAGGCAAAAGTAGCGACAATCGCAACGGGAAAAACTATGCGCATACCAAAAACTGCAATTAGTATTCCCCAGGTTAAGAACCTCTGTCTCCAAACAGGGGTCATCTCAACCAACTTGTTGGCATTCACGATAGCATTGTCAAAAGATAGAGCAATCTCCAGTGCGGCCAATACTGTTCCAACTAGCAAAAATGAAAAAACTGCACTTAGTGTTTTCTCTGTCTCCCAGCCCAACCAAGCTGACAAAACCAAACCAACGAATGTGACAACTAGCGGCCACTTAAGATAGGAAACTACTGATCTTCTTGTTGACATAAGTTTATTGTCCAAAGACTTGGTTTGGTAACCAGAGTACAATTTGTGGGAAGATAAAAATTAGTATCAAACCTATAAGTTGGATCAGCATAAATTGCATCATTCCAAAATAAATATCTTTCAGATCCCAGTTTGGCACAACACCTTTCAAAAAATATGCAGATAATGCCACCGGTGGAGACAACCAAGCTGTTTGAAGGTTTACAGCTACTAAAATGCCAAACCAAACCATTAGATCATAGGAATTTAATCCATGGATATCCAAAGCAGCTACGGTAGGCAAAAGGATCGGAACAACAATTAACACAATAGGTACCCATTCAAGCGGCCAACCAAGTAGAAATATCAACGCCATTATCATAATTAAAATCAAGTAAGGGGACACATCCAATTGAAGCATCATCTCTGTCATCATCTTAGGTGTACCCAGAGATGAGAACTCGGCACCAAAGAAATTTGATGCTGCCACAAGGAACATAATCAGTACGGTTATCTCAAGAGATTTGACTAGATTGTCAAAGAAACCAGGAATAGTGAATTTTCCATATCCTAAGGAAAGAAGAATTGCTCCGAAGGCGCCCATAGCTGCGGCTTCTGCTGGTGTAGCAAAACCTAATAGTATTGAGCCCAAAGCAAATGAAATCAAAATTGTGGGAGGCATTAAACCTGCGAAAAACTCATCCCATAGTTCTGAGAACTCAAACCGTTCAGCAGCATCTTTTCTGTAAATAGGCAAACTTAAAACGCTAAGGAAAGAAGAAAACAGAAACATAACAAGAGAAACCCAAGGAGTGCTATCGCCCCATGATGTCAAAAGACAATAGAGATGAAAAAGAATTGCCACTGGAAGGGCTAAGCGAAGTATACTTAAATTTCGGTAAGCTCGGAAGGCAAGCAATACCGTTGCGAGTAAAACGATTAACCCACTGAAGGGAATAATACTGGCAAAAGTACCGTTAATACCTAAGCCAAAAACACGGCAGATTGTAAGAACACCCAAAGAAATTAATGCAATTTCAGCGCCATAGTAGTCAGATGTTTTTGGCTGATCTTCTTCTGACAGCACTGGGCCTAGTTCTGGGTTAAGCCAACATCTCCCCAAAGTATAAAACAAATAAAGTGATGCTAGCAAAGCTCCAGGAATAAACGCTCCACGAAACAAATCTAGTGTTGATACCTCAAGTACGGGGCCCATAACGATTAACATAATTGATGGGGGTATAAGGATCCCTAAAGTACCCCCAGCGGTAATTGTACCGGCAGCTAATTGAACATTATAACCAGAGCGCGTCATAGTCGCACCAGCCATAATCCCCAAAAGCGTAACCGACGCACCAACAATACCTGTTGCTGCAGCAAATATAGTCGATACAATCAAAACAGCGATGTAAAGTGAACCTCTAACGCGCGCCATGATCATCTGAATTGAAGCAAAGAGCCGCTCCATCAATCCTGCCGCCTCCATAACAATACCCATAAGTATAAATAACGGTACTGCCATCAGTTGATCGTTCAACATTGTCGAATTCGTATTCAAAGTCATAAGCAGTGTTGTTAACTTAAAATTGGATCCCCAGATCCCAAAAACAAAGGCTAAAAAGATGAGTGTGAATGATATTGGAAAACCAATAAAAATTACAAATATCATCGCGGCTAACATAATCAGACCAATCGTTGGCTTAGAAAGTCCAGGCCGTGATGACATGAGATCGGTGAAGGCCTCTCCACCAGGTATCATATCCGGCAGAAAAACAGCCATCACTAACCAAATAAGAGCGATTAAGTAAATTGGAAAAGCTATTATAAAATATCGTTCCCGTTCCTTACCCATTTTATGGAAAGCTCTGAATAGCTCTGGGAAACCCTGAAGCATAAGAAGCAAGCCACCAACTGGCATAGCCAATCTAGCTGGCCACAACAAGGGTTCCCAAGGACTATCAAACGCGGTTTCGCCAGTTCTATAAGCAAGCTCCCAATACTGTGCTGCAATAATGGTGAAAAACAACATAGATGGTATGAAAAAAGCCATGTAAAGAACAGCATCTACTGTCGCCTGGGTGTTATTACTCCAATTGCGATAGAGAAAATCAGCACGAATATGGACACCTCGCATCAATCCGTAACCGGCTGCACCCATAAATAAAACTCCAGCGATCATTCGGCTAATATCGTAAGCAAATAATGTGGGGCCTAGACCTAAAGCACGGGCTGTATCATCCCAATCATAACTAGCCATTATTCCAAAAGCATTCCTAGAAATGACTTCAAAAACAACGACACCAATAAGAGGAACCATTAAAAGACAAAGCGCCTTACCAGCAAAATCGTTCAAAAGGTCGATATAACCAGTAATAGGCCGCTGCCATGACGTCATATCAGCAGGTGTTTCTCCTGGTCTTTCTGTTCGGCGCTCAGCAATCAGCTCATCTGCTGTTTCCAAATCATCTGGAATCTGTTCATCCGCCATGTTCGAATCTCCCCTTTAGATATTCTTCCTATTTTTAAGGAAGATTTTCTCAATTAAAAAAAAGCTTTAAGCACTTTATTAATAGAGAAAATTCGTGGAGCCAATGAGCTCCACGAAAGGTTTATAAATCTACTTTAAAGTATCTGCGTGTGCTTTACCTAGACCAGCATTCGATGCTTGAGCACCAGCCCAAAAAGGAACAGCTATATCAGCAAAATCTTTTTGTGATTGCCATACTTCAGCAAAGAATTCGTTATTTGCTGCTGCTTCTTCAAGAAGCTTTTTGGCTGCAGCCATATACTCTGTAAAGTAATCAGCAGGAGTATCTTCTAAGATGACACCATGATTTTCTGTTAAGTCTTTCAATGATTTTCCATTTTCGTAAATACGATAGGACATTGACTTAGACAGAGAAGCATTTGCTGCAACTTCTAGAGCTTTCTTTTCAGTCGCTGAAAGGCTGTCATAAACATCTCCATTTATGTAAAGGTCAGCATTCACAACAACTTGGTGTAGGCCTTGTAGATAGTAATGCTTAAGCACCTTCTGAAAACCAAAAACAGAGTCCGGCTTAGGGCAGCACCATTCAGCAGCATCAATTGCTCCTTTTTCCAGCGCTGGCAAAATATCGCCACCACCCATAGCAACAGCCGCAACACCAATCTCATTATAGGCAGCGCCGACCATACCTGGAGGTGCACGGAAACGTAGCTTACGGAAATCATCCATAGACTCGATTTTTTCTGGGAACCAACCCAAAGCTTCTGGACCAACTGGCTGCAACATAAAACCTTTTACGTTAACACCCATCTCATCCCAGAGACGGTCATAAAGTTCTTTACCACCACCGTACTGAAACCAAGATAAAAATGCCATTGCGTCTAGACCGACGCCAGCACCCGCAATTGGTGCACCAAAAAGGTTAGCTGCTGGGTGCTTACCGCCCCAATAGTGTGTCCAAGCAAAACCAGCTTCAACAAGACCAGCATCAACAGCGTCCATAATATCACGTGGACCAACCACCGCGCCAGCTGGTAAAATTTCGATTTTTACCGAACCACCAGTCAGCTCCAAAACATCTGCTGCAAAAGCCTCAACCATTCGCACCTCATCAGTCGAGTTTCCAAGAACAGATTGAATACGAATGACGGTTTCAGACATTGCTGCCGAAGCCAAGAGAGCAAGGGATGTAGCCCCTGCGGTTAAAATTTTAAAATTGAACATGAATCTCCTCCCATAGTTCAAAGCCTCCTAGTTTAAAGATAACAGCCAAGCCGGAGACTTATCTTGACCTTTGTTTAAAGATGCTTCTTGCACCCTTATTCTAATTAAGACATCAGCTGTTAAGCCTCCTTCAAAATTAAATCACTTGCTTTTTCACCAATCATTATTGCTGGAGCATTCGTATTCCCGCTCGTAATTTTTGGCATGATTGAGGCATCAGCAACACGCAGACCTTCAACACCTCGTACTTTTAATGTTGGCGAAACCACCGACATTTCATCGGTTCCCATTTTACATGTACCCGTTGGATGGTAGATCGTAACAGCTGTCCGTCGAACCCAGTCCAGCGTTCTTTCTTCATCATCTAAAGGTACTTCTGAGCCTGGCGCATACTCCTCTGAGACGTGGCCTTTCAATGGCTCGTACTGCGCGATTTTACGAGCAATCTGAACTCCCTTTACAATAGTTTTACAGTCCGTAACCGTTGATAGATAGTTTGGATGGATATCAGGATGGTCTAAATAGTTTGGAGACTTTAACGTCAAATACCCTGTGCTTTCTGGCCTTAATTGTAGAACAGAGGCAGTGAATGCAGAAAAAGTATGAGCACCCTTAGAGGGCATATCAGCACTGAATGGCTGAATATGAAATTGAATATCTGGTGTCTCTAGATGGTCTTCAGTTTTTATAAAACCTGTTCCCAAACTTGCAGCCATAGTCATGGGACCTCGTTGAGTTAGTATATACTGAAGCCCTATTAAAGCCTTTTTTACATAATTACTTGTTTCCGTATTTACGGTAGATAAGTCAGTTTTAAAGACCGGCCGAGCCTGAAGGTGATCTTGTAAGTTTTTACCAACGCCCACCAAATTACTTACGACATCTATGCCCAATTTTTTGAGATCTTCCCCAGGGCCAATTCCAGAAAGCATAAGAATTTGCGGCGAACCTATTGCACCAGCACAAATAATAATTTCTCTTCTTGCTGAAATCTTATCCAACTTATCTTTTATTATTATGTCGATAGATGTTGCTCTTCCCTCGACAATATTTACTTTCTTTGTTTGGGCGTTTGTAATAATTTTTAAATTTTTTCTACTTTTTATCGGCGTTATGTATGCCACTGATGATGAACACCTTCGACCACCCTTCATAGTCAATTGAAAGTGACCCACCCCCTCTTGCGTGGAGCCATTGTAGTCATTATTGCGTTGATAACCTGCTGCAACGGCAGCATCGACCCAATGGTCTACTATATCCCGTTTCAATCGAGCCGATTGTACCGAAAGAGGACCGTCTTTCCCCCTCAATCCGGTTTCATCAATACCACCCCAACTTTCTGACCGCTTGAAATATGGTAAGACTCCATCCCAAGACCAACCAGTACACCCAAGCTGAGACCAAACGTCAAAATCTTGAGGCTGACCCCTAACGTAAAGAAGACCATTAATCGAGCTAGATCCACCCATAACCCTTCCTCTTGGCCAGGGTATGGATCTATTTGCGATCCCTTTATCTGATTGTGTTTCGTAACACCAATCAGATTTAGGATTACCCATTGTTCGATAGTATCCAACCGGAACGTGTATCCACGGACTGTTATCCGAAGGACCAGCTTCAATTAGAGCAACAAGATAATTTCCACATTGCGATAAGCGATTTGCAACTGCACATCCTGCAGATCCAGCGCCTACAACAACGTAATCAAACTCCATTAATCCACCCAAAATCAAAAAATGAGACTTTTTTTCTCGATTATTGCAAAATAATACGTTACAACTAATTTTAGAGAACGCAATAGTTTTATTTGAAGAGTGTTATGATGGAGGCAGAAAGGATACCTACAAATTTAAGAACACTCCTTATTTTAGAAGTACTGGGCAAAAATAATCGAGCTATGACAGCCACTGAAATTAATGAATTCTTACAATTACCAAAACAAACGGTACATCGGTTGTGCAACACCCTGGAAGAGAATGGTTTTCTTACAAGAGTTGGTCATACAAAACGTTATCAAGCAGCACGACGATTAAGAGACTTGGGAATGGGTTTACTATATAACTCTCGTGACCATATCGCACGTCGTCAAATTCTTTTAAATATTTCAAATAAAGTAAAAGAGACAGTAAACTTTGTGATACCGGAAGCTTCTGGTATGAATTACATAGATCGCGTTGAAACCGACTGGGCTTTCAGGATCCAACTTCCGATAGGAACCAACGTACCATTTCATTGCACCGCCAGCGGCAAATGCTTTTTAGCCAGCCTAACTCCAAAGAAAAGAAAGACTATGATAGAGGCAATGGATCTGAAAGCGCATACTAAAAGAACGCATGTCAGGCAAGAAACTTTACTATCAGAACTAAAACAAGTTTCAAAACAAGGTTATGCATTAGATCAAGAAGAATTTATGGATGATATGGTGGCTATTGCTGTACCCGTAAATGATAATCGGGGACGATTTGCTGCTGCCCTTGCATTTCATGGACCTACACAGAGGATTTCAATAGAAAACGCTTTGGCTCGTAAAGATATCTTAACGGAAGCAGCAAAACAACTCGCCGATAGTCTATTCAATGAAGATTAAAAACTAATCTAAATTCCACAATCAACGATTGCTTTAGCAAGTATCGGGACTGTACTGTAATTCAATCCCGCTATATTCAATCGACTGTCACCTACCATATAAACGGCATGTTTTTCTCTCAATGCACTAACTTGTTCTGAAGAAGCTCCAAGTCTTGAAAACATACCACGGTGATCGGCCAAAAATCCAAATCGATTTGAGCCAGATAAATTTTCTAATTCAGTTGCTAATTGTGTACGCAGTGAAAGCATCGACTTCCTAACCGCCTCAAGCTCCGCCATCCAATTACTTTTCAGGTCTTGATCCGATAAAACCATTGTTACCAGACGAGCACCATGGTCTGGGGGAAAAGAAAAATTTTGCCGATTTAAAAAAGCAAGTGTCGACTGATTTAAATTACGGGCGTCTTTGTTGTGTGATACAACAGTTAAAAGACCTGTTCTCTCACGGTAAATACCAAAATTTTTGGAGCAACTAGCCGCAATAATTGTTTCTGGCACACTGCTCACGAGATTTCTGATTCCAGCAGCGTCTTCTTCCAAACCATCGCCAAAACCTTGATAGGCAATATCTATCATTGGCGTCGCCCCAGATTTGAGCAAAAGCTCAATTACCGCATCCCACTCCGGGGCCTTTAGGTTAGCGCCTGTCGGGTTATGACAACAACCATGAAGTAAAATAACATCACCTTCATTTGCATTTGCTAAATCAGCCATCATTGCGGAGAAATCAACTGATCGTGTTTCAGCGTCAAAATACCGGTAAGGTTCGACTGAAATTCCTAGATATTTTAGAATTGATAGATGGTTTGGCCAAGTCGGATCCGAAACGAAAACCCTAAGATTGGGGTTTGCCATTTTACCTAGCTCAAAAGCCTGGCGTACAGCTCCAGTTCCACCGGGTGTCGCTGCAGAGGCTGTTAAGCTTTTGTCAAATTTATCTCCCAAAAGAAGATTGATCATAACTTCGGAAAACTCAGGGGTCCCCGTTAAACCAACATATGACTTTGTTTCTTGCGTTTTCCACAATAAATGTTCGGCTTTTTTTATTGATTGCATTATTGGAGTTTGCCCTGACGCGTCTTTGTAAACACCAACGCCAAGATCAATTTTATTTTCTCGAGGATCTTCTTTATATAGTTGCATCAGAGCTAGGATTTTATCTGCAGGTTGTTGTTGTAAAGAATTAAACATTATGTATCCCCAGTTTCTACAGGTACAGTTGGATACATACCCCACTCAGTCCAACTTCCATCGTAAAGCGAATGGTCTGATTTTCCAATTCGATCCAAAGCTAAGTTTATAATTGCTGCTGTAACACCAGATCCACAACTGGTTATCACAGGTTTTTCTAAGTTTACATCTTTGTCTTTAAAATGATTGATCAGCTCATTTTGTGATTTAAGAGTACCATCAGCATTCAAAAGATCACCATAAAAAACATTCTTTGAACCTGGTATGTGCCCCGACCGAAGTCCCGGTCTGGGTTCGGGCTCATCTCCTCTGAATCGTCCAGCAGATCTTGCATCAATAATTTCATAATTACCCAACTTTGAAGCCGACGAGACTTGCGTAACGTCTTTGACCATTTCGTCGCGGTATTTAACAAACATATGCCTGTCTCTTATTAGAGATGGAATGCCATCAACGGGTCGTCCCTCTCTCTTCCATTTAGGAAGCCCACCATCAAGAACGGCAACATTTCTTTGGCCCATAACATTAAATAGCCATCTTACTCGAGCCGCTGAAAAGAGCCCATGAGTGTCATAAATTATAATTTGGTGCCCATCCCCAACGCCAAGCTTTCTGACTTTAGACATGAATTTTTCAACCGGTGGAACCATATGGGGTAAATCAGAACGATGATCAGAAATATCATCAATATCGAAGTATCTAGAGTTTGGAATATGAGACTCGTCATATTCAGCCCGTGCATCTCTATCAATATTAGGGAGGTACCAAGTGGCATCCAAGATGCGAATTTCAGGGTCAGACAATCGGCTAAAAAGCCAATCAGTTGAAACTAAAACCTGCGGATCGTTTTCCATTTATTTCTTCCACTAACTTAAAATAGCTGACTACAATCTCAAAATGATTAGGGCAAGCATCAACATGAATTAAATTTGGCGCATAATAAATCATTTGGTTTCCCAAAATTCATCTTCTTTATTCAGATTGCCGAAGAAGCCTTTGTTTTTGCCTTCCCCAATCCCGTTTTGCCTCATCTGCTCGCTTATCATGGATTTTTTTACCTTTAGCGATCCCGATTTTAATTTTAACACGTCCAGTATGATTGAAATATATGACCAACGGAACAAGCGTCATTCCTTTGCGCTGAGTATCATTCCACAGCCTAGATAACTCTTTTTTGCTTGCCAGTAACTTTCTCTTTCGGCGCTCCTGGTGCCCCCAGGTTTTTGCCTGTTCGTAAGGAGCCACATAAGAGTTTACTAACCAAAGCTCGCCATTCTCGATTTGAGCGTAACTTTCTGCGATATTTGAACCACCATTTCGCAGTGATTTAACCTCAGATCCAAGCAAAACAACCCCACATTCAAGATCGCTTTCTATGGCATAGTCAAATCGCGCACGCCTATTTTCTGCGATAACTTTATAATTTGGATCTGCTTTAGCTTTGTTCATAAATTAGTCGCTTACACACACTGATAATTATTGTCCATAAAACGATAAGTTTACAGAAAAATTTAATCGACAGGATACTTAAACATTATTAAATTTAAATTTGAGTATAGGGGGACAAAATGCGAGACAACAATTTCATCATCGAAAACAATGCAAAACATCTGTGGCATCCAATGGGAGCGCCAAGCGACTCGATTAATAATCCTCCTAAAGTCATTACAAACGCCAGTGGATCCCAGATTAGCGATATAGACGGGCATACCACAGTTGATGCTGTTGGGGGACTTTGGTGTGTAAACCTAGGTTACTCAAATGAAATAGTTAAAAAAGCCATTTCAGAGCAACTCAATCATTTACCCTATTATTCTGGTTTTGCGGGAACCACTAATCCAGCTGCTATTGAGGCGTCTTTTATGGTCAAAGAAATGTTTAAAACTGATGGAATGGAGAAAGTTTTTTTCACATCAGGTGGATCAGACTCAGTCGAAACCTGCCTAAGGTTGTCGCGGCAATATCACCGGTTGCGGGGAGAACCTACGAGAACAAAATTCATATCCTTGAAAAAAGGGTATCACGGAACGCACTTTGGCGGTGCATCCGTTAATGGGAATAATAGGTTTAGAATAGCATATGAACCTCTGTTGCCGGGCTGTTTTCACTTACCAAGTCCGTATACTTACAGAAACCCATTTAATGAAACAGATGCCCAAAAATTGGCTCTTAACATTGCACAGGCTTTCGAAGATGAAATCGCTTTCCAAGATAAAAATACTATCGCCGCTTTTATTATGGAGCCTATCCAGGGAGCAGGTGGCGTAATAGTTCCAGATCCTTCTTTCATGGGCCTCATGCAGGAAATTTGTGATAGGAATGGCATACTATTGATTTCAGATGAAGTAATAACCGGTTTTGGTAGGACCGGATCCTGGTCGGGAGCAAGACACTGGAATGTGAAACCAGATATGATGAGTATGGCTAAAGGCATTACATCAGGTTATTTCCCCGTCGGGGCCGCCTTGATGGGTGAAAAAGTAGCAGATGTGTTTGAAAACTCTAGTAGTCCTGAGGCTGGCATTTTCCACGGTTACACTTATTCAGCTCATCCTGTCGGCGCTGCAGCTGTTTGTGCCTGCCTTTCTGAAACTCAAAGAATTAGTACAAAAGACAATGCAGGAATTCGGGGCAAACAACTTTACGATGGCATACTGAAACTAAAAAAGAAGTTTGATGTTATAGGTGATGTAAGGGGAGGTCAGGGCCTAATGGCAGCAATTGAAGTTGTCAGCGATCAGAAGAAAAAAACTGCAATAAGTATGGATGAAATGAAAAAGCTGCATCAAAAAACTTATGAAGCAGGGGCTATGGTTCGGCTCGGGCTGAACAATATCTTAATGTCGCCACCTCTTGTGATATCAGAAGCAGAAATAGACCGGATTTTAGATGCTTTAGATTATGGTTTTTCATCGATATGACCTAAAGGTATATTTTCCAGTTTATAGAACTTTAAAGTCTCCAGGTTTTAAATCACTTAATTTCCATTCTCCAACCGAAGTGCGGATAAGCCTAAGCGTTGGAAAACCAATATTAGCAGTCATTCGCCGAACTTGCCTATTTTTTCCCTCCCTAATTTTTAATTCAATCCAGCTGTCAGGAATAGACTTACGTACCCTGATGGGCGGGTTTCTATCCCAAAGCCACTTTGGCTCTTTTATTATTTGAACTTTCGCAGGCTTTGTAAGACCATCTTTCAATTCAAGACCCTTTCTGAGGTTATCCAAATCCTTTTCTTTTGGTATTCCCTCAACCTGAACACAGTAGGTTTTTTCAACTTTAAATTTAGGTGAAGATATCTTTGATTGTAGACTGCCGTCATCGGTCAATATCAATAAACCTTCACTGTCTAAATCCAATCTTCCTGCAGAGTAAACCTGTTTCATATTTATGAAGTGCGAAAGTGTTTTTCTTTCTTCTGCAAAATTTGACTTATCAGTAAATTGAGAAAGGACATTAAACGGCTTATTAAATAAAATAATCATATTTTGAATGAATTGCTTGCTTTCATCATCCCAGTCTCGATGTTTCGCCAGTTTAATATCGGCGCATGCGTATATGCTAATGCAGTTGGATGATTAGGGCTAAGAACACCTAACTGTATAAGCAGTGAAACGATCGCACACTCTGAGGCTCGGGTTCCACCATCAAATATTTTAAGTGCGATCCCTTTTTCTAACTCAGGTAAAATTGCTACGAAGACACCTTCTGCTCCAGTTTTTAAAATTGCTTTCTTTTCGCAAGCCTTCATTAAATTTGTGCAAGCACGCTGCTCTCCGGCCACCAAATCTGGGTAATTTACCATTGCATTTCTTAATTTAAAGGCCGCTTTGCTTAGCTGATCATCCCTTTTATGCGCTGTTGCAAACCAGGACATAGCTTTAGCAAGAGAGTATAAAGGCATTGCAGGGTTGGGAGCTGAGCATCCATCTATTACAATTCCATCAACTTTATTTTCCGTTAATTCCTGAAATACGTCCATGACCAAAAGTTGTACGGGATGGTCTGGGTCTGTATATTCGGGACCAGCATTTAAATGACGCGAAACAGATAGAAAACCAGCGTGTTTCCCAGAACAATTGTTGTGAATTTGACAATGTGACTGTCCTTTTTCAAGCATTTCTTTTTTAATATGCGGATCCTTTGATGGTTGAGGCCCACATCTTAGATCAGTTTCACTAAAACCAAGATGAGAAAGCCAGCCTACAACTCTTGATAAATGAATTTCCGCTGCATTATGCGAAGCACAAGCGAGAGCTAGTAAATCATCCCCAATGGAAAATTTTTGCTCAGCTCCTGAAATGATAAGAGGAATAGCCTGCATCATCTTTGCAGAGCTTCGAGGTAGAATTAATGCGTTTGGATCA
The DNA here is from genome assembly GCA_045564975.1 of Paracoccaceae bacterium. Classification (GTDB taxonomy): domain Bacteria; phylum Pseudomonadota; class Alphaproteobacteria; order Rhodobacterales; family Rhodobacteraceae; genus Salinivivens. The sequence continues at coordinate 22,900 of JBJLGF010000051.1, read as the reverse complement.
CCCCATTGATGGCTTATTTCACCTTCTTTATCGCAAATTACAGCCATGCCAGTATGTACAGACTCTAAATATGAACCGCGCCATATTTCGCACATAATTTGTGGTTTCATAAATTTTTATACCTTTTATTAAAAAATTAACTTTCTCAGGGGTTTCAACTGAAGCATATTTTAGGCTAGGGTTCTGACAACGTACTATACTATTTAACCGAGCATGACTAAATAGAGAAAAAATCTACATTAGCATTGGTGTTGATGATAAAGGAGCAGTTGTTTATGAAATTTTTGAAACTATTAATATCAGTAAAAACAATTATCGCTTTTATTGGCATAACTCTTTCAACACAGGCTATCTCACAGGAAACTAGCAGCAACAAAGTTGCGGATAAGACCGACTGGAGCATTTTTATGGAAGATAATCCAAAAGAATGTTGGAGCGTGTCTAAACCTAAAGAGACAATTAATACAAGGGATGGAAGAATTGTAAGTGTGAAAAGAGGTGATATTCTTTTGTTCGTAAATTTCCGGCCGGAAAGTAAGGTGAATGGCCAATTAACATTCACTGGTGGATATCCCTTCGCAGATGGCTCAAATGTAACATTGAATGTAGATGGAACAAATTATGCCCTTTTTACTGAGGGTGAATGGGCGTGGGCCCGCTCTGACGAGGACGACGTTAAAATAATTAAAGCTATGAAAAAAGGTGCTAAAGCTATCTTGACGGCGAGATCATCCCGAGGAACCAAAACGCAAGATACTTTTTCTTTATTAGGCTTTACGGCAGCAGTTGAAGATGCCGAAAATCGCTGTAAGTAAGCTCCATATTATCGAATTAATTAGGTAAAAATTAATCGGCGAATACAAAATTTGACTGGGAAATATTTTGACTGAAGAAACTCAAACATCAAAAATATTAACACATAATTTTGTAACAGTTCCGAGAAAGGCGCCTGAAGGACCTTTAAATATAGTTGGTATTACTAGATCGTCTTTACGTGAAGTTCTTATCGAAATTGGAACTCCAGAAAAACAGGCAAATATGCGTGTTGGACAGATATGGCAGTGGATATACGAGAAAGGTATACGTGACTTTGGCAAAATGACAAACTTGGCCAAACCTTATCGCGAGTCTCTTCAAAAAAACTTTCTGATTTCAGTTCCCGAAATAATCTCAAAAAATATTTCCAAAGACGGAACACGAAAGTATTTAATGCGAATAGATGGTGGGCATGAAGTAGAAACCGTTTATATTCCCGAAGAGAATAGAGGAACTCTTTGCATAAGTTCCCAGGTAGGGTGCACTTTAACCTGCTCTTTTTGCCATACGGGTACGCAAAAATTAGTTAGAAATTTAACTTCTAGTGAAATTGTAGGGCAAATTTTAGTAGCACGAGATGACTTGGGTGAATGGCCAACTCAAGGAATACCTAAAACCGAACCTAGGCTTCTATCGAATGTCGTTTTAATGGGCATGGGAGAACCCTTATACAACTTTGATAATGTTCGTGATGCTATGAAAATAGCGATGGACCCAGAGGGAATTGCTTTATCAAGAAGAAGAATTACGCTTTCAACATCTGGTGTTGTTCCAGAAATTGCAAAAACAGCTGAAGAGATTGGTTGCCAACTGGCTATTTCTTTTCACGCCACTACTGATGAAATTCGCGATAAACTGGTTCCGATAAACAAAAAGTGGAATATTTCCAATTTGTTGGAAACTCTTAAGCACTATCCAAAAGTTTCAAATTCGGAAAGAATAACATTCGAATATGTAATGCTAAAAAACATAAACGACTCTGATGAAGATGCTCGCCGGTTGGTGAAATTAATAAAAGGGATACCAGCCAAGATAAATTTGATACCCTTTAATGAATGGCCTGGGTCACCATTTGAAAGGTCAGATTGGAAGCAAATAGAATCGTTTGCAGAAATAATTTACCGAGCTGGTTATGCCAGTCCAATACGGACGCCTAGGGGCGAGGATATTATGGCGGCTTGTGGTCAACTCAAATCTGCTACAGAAAAAGAACGCAAATCAAAGAGAACTTCGGTAACTGTAGACCTAAACGGATAAAATTAACTTTTACCCTTCGTTAGAGCGCGCATTTCGAGCTGAGAGTAACTTCAGTCGAAGAGCATTCAACTGAATAAAACCCGCGGCGTCTTTTTGATCATAAGCTCCAGCATCATCCTCAAAAGTAACATGCGCCTCAGAATATAAAGAGTTTTCTGACCACCTTCCAATCGTACGGACAGAGCCCTTGAAAAGTTTTAATCTTACTGTTCCTGATACAAATTCTTGTGAAAGATTTATTGCAGCCTGAAGCATCTCCCGCTCTGGTGAATACCAAAACCCATTATATATCAATTCCGAATATTTGGGCATTAGGCTGTCCTTTAGATGCCCCGCGCCACTATCAAGAGTTATTTGTTCAATTCCACGGTGCGCCTCTAACAAAATCTCTCCACCTGGCGTCTCATATATGCCGCGCGATTTCATACCAACAAAACGATTCTCTACAAAATCTAGCCGCCCTATTCCATGTTTGTGTCCATACTGATTCAAAGAATTTAAGATCGTAGCTGGCGACATTTTATTTCCATCAATTGCCACCGGGTCACCCTTATCAAATTCGACTTCAATTATCTCAGGTTCATCCGGCGCGTCTTCTGGATTAACTGTACGCTGGAAAACATATTCAGGAGCAATCTTTGAAGGATCTTCTAAAACCTTTCCTTCTGACGATGTGTGAAGTAAATTTGCATCAACCGAAAACGGAGCTTCACCTTTTTTATCTTTTGCTATTGGTATTTGATGTTCCTCTGCAAAGGCAAGCAACTTGGTTCGGCTGCTCAAATCCCATTCTCTCCAAGGGGCTATAACTTTGATATTTGGATCTAAAGCATAGGCCGATAGCTCAAATCGAACTTGGTCATTACCCTTTCCAGTTGCTCCATGTGCAATTGCATCAGCACCGGTTTCTGCAGCAATTTCAACCAATCTCTTGGAGATTAATGGACGCGCAATTGAGGTTCCTAAAAGATATTGCCCTTCATAAACTGCATTGGCTCGGAACATTGGAAAAACAAAATCTTGAACAAACTCTTCACGAACATCCTCAATGAAAATATTTTTGGGTTCGATACCAAGCAATTCAGCTTTTTTTCTAGCTGGTTCTAGCTCTTCACCCTGGCCAAGATCAGCTGTGAAAGTTACAACCTCACAGGCATACTCACTTTGGAGCCATTTCAGAATAATAGATGTATCTAGACCGCCGGAATAGGCTAAAACAACTTTTTTCGGTTTGGACATTATGCAATCCTCTACATTTCTAAGTTCAGCGCGATAACGTTTTTTAATCTGATGGGCAAGCTAACATATTTTCTCATTATATGCGAAAAAACGCAGGTATTTAAATCTTTTGAGTGCTTGTAAGATGTTCAAACTTAATGCAAAGCTATGCCATGGAACTCTTCAACAAAGCGGCAAAAGAAGCCGAAAAAGCAATGCGTGGAGTCTTTGAAAGAACACCACTTCAAAAAAATGAGCACCTTTCTGCAATTTATGGTGCAGACATCTGGTTGAAACGCGAAGATTTAAGCCCTGTGCGCTCTTACAAGTTACGGGGCGCTTTCAATGCTATGCGCAAACAAGACAAAAATAAGCTTTTTGTTGCAGCAAGCGCTGGAAATCATGCTCAAGGTGTTGCTTACATGTGTAAGCACTTTGGTGTTAAAGGTACCATTTTTATGCCTGTGACTACTCCAAAGCAAAAAATTCAAAAAACTGAAATTTTTGGAGGCGATGCCATTCAAATTGAATTAGTTGGGGATTATTTTGACGACTGCCTAAAGGCTGCACAAGGTTTTTGCAAAAAAAACAATGGACATTTTTTATCTCCCTTCGATGACGCTGATGTTATTGAAGGCCAAGCGTCAGTTGCTGTCGAAATCGAAGCACAACTCGGTTTTTGCCCTGATCATATAGTTATGCCTGTAGGTGGCGGAGGACTTTCGGCTGGTGTCTTAAATTATTTTAAAAATAGTGCGCAATATTCTTTGATTGAGCCTTTAGGAGGTGCATCCCTGTGGGCGGCATTAATTGCTGGTAGGCCAGTACCTCTAGATAAAGTTGACACATTTGCAGATGGTGCTGCTGTTGGCCAAATTGGCAACAAGCCTTTCGAAACACTGAAGTCAATTGGTTTAGCTAACGTTTTAAGAGCGCCAGAAGACAGAGTTTGTATTACAATGTTAGAGATGCTCAATGTCGAAGGAATTGTTCTTGAGCCAGCCGGGGCACTGTCTATAGACGCTTTGCAGGATTTAGGACAATCAATAAGCGGAAGATCTGTGGTTTGTATTACCACGGGTGGGAATTTTGATTTTGAGCGTTTGCCGGAGGTGAAAGAAAGGTCACAACGTTTTAAAGGAGTTAAAAAATATTTAATTCTTAGAATGCCACAACGCCCTGGTGCCCTAAAAGAATTTCTGAATTTTTTGGGACCAGATGATGACATTACGAGGTTTGAGTATTTGAAAAAATCTGCTCGTAATTTTGGATCGATCCTAATCGGAATAGAAACTAAAGATCCTAACCATTTTGATGATTTTTTTAAAAAACTGTCAAACGCAGGCATAACTTTTTCAGATATTACAAATGATGAAACACTAGCGCAGTTTGTAATTTAATGAACTTCAAAAACCAGACAATTTTGATTACTGGTGGAGCCCAAGGTATAGGCTTTGCTTTATCCCAAAAATTTTCCACTATAGGCGCTAATGTTGTAATTGCGGACAAACGTAAAGACACTCCTAATATAGCAGAAAAGTTTGGTGGCTTCGGATTTGTGTGTGATGTAACTAAAGAAGAAGAACTTAATAGTTTTATAACTTTTGCCGAGAACAAGCTTGGTGGAGTTGATTGTTTCATTTCAAACGCAGGAACGATTTTTATTGATCCAGACCACGTGGCATCTGCTTCAAACAAAACGTGGGAGTTAAGCTGGAATTTACATGTAATGGCACATGTCTATGCTGCTAGAAGATTGTTACCGGGGATGTTGGGCCGTAAATACGGTTATCTAGTAAATATGGCTTCGGCCGCTGGCCTCCTTTATCAAATAGGCGATGCCCCGTACAGCGCCAGTAAAGCAGCTGCAATAAGTTTTTCAGAAGGAATAGCAATATCACATGGTGATGACGGCATAAGATCTTCCGTTATATGTCCGCAGTACGTTGCAAGTAATTTATTGGGATTTAGTAATCCCTCAGATGCTGAAGCTATCGAGGGATTACTATCACCCGAAATAGTTGCTAACAAAGTTTATGAAGCGATGTGTCGCGAAGAATTTTTAATCTTACCCCATTCAAAAATCCAAAAGTATTTAACAAATAAAGTGTCAGATTACGATCGCTGGATTGATGGCATGCGCAAATTAAAAAAGAAGTCTATTGCAGAACGAGGGTCAGCAAAACCTTTGGACATACTTCATCTAGTTTAAATTTTCTGCAGATGATTTTCTAAAAAATGTAAATCACCACCATGTAATAAGCGAAGTGCCAAATGCGCATGCATAATGTGGGCTGAATGCCCTTTTTCTAATATGTTACTTGTCTTAAGCGAAGGGATAGCATGGTAAATTTTACATACTTTCTCAGCATATATTTTATACTCAGGCATGTAAACAAAGCGCTTGTATACACCCAAAAACCTAGGCTTTGAAATTAGCCATCCTGTTTCTTCTAAAACCTCACGATGTAGAGCTTGTATAGAATTTTCCCCTTGATCTACACCACCACCAGGTAGTTGGAACTCAAAATCTGGTTCCTCTTGGTAGGTTAATAAAATCTGATCACCTCGAGTTAAAATTGCATAAACGCCTGGTCTTCTTACATATTTTTTTTCTAAATCAGGAATATTTCCAAAACGCCGCATATTAATTTCTCACTTAAGTTATCTTGTAGCCATTATATAGACAGGGTATGCGTGTCGCTAGTGAAATTAAAAAGAGCATGTCATGAACTCTTCAGCTAGAATTTGGGATGATACAGTCCTTCCATTTCAACTTGATAAATCTGATATAAGAGGCCGAGTAGCAAGATTAGACGGAGTTCTTGACGGCGTACTCAAACAACACAACTACCCGATTGTCGTGGAAGCATTGGTGGCAGAAATGGCACTTTTAACCGCAATAATTGGCGAAAGTATTAAGCTTAGATGGAAACTATCCTTGCAAATCCAGTCAAAAGGTGCAGTCAGAATGATTGCAACAGATTACTATGGACCATCTAAAAAAGGGGAGCCCGCAAAAATAAGAGCCTACGCAAGTTTTGATGAAAAACGTTTAGGTAAGGCGCCCTATTTTGAGCAGCTTGGTGAAGGCTACTTTGCGATCCTAATTGATCAAGGCGAAGGCATGAAGCCATATAAGGGAATTACTCCACTCGCTGGCGGATCATTAGCTTCTTGTGCTGAAGCCTATTTTGCTCAATCGGAACAACTTCCAACACGATTTAAGCTTAGTTTTGGAAAATCTACAGAAGCAGATCGAAAGGAACACTGGCGTGCAGGTGGCATAATGGTCCAACACATGCCTAAGTCGTCAATTGAAGTATCAGGTGACGGCGGTTCTGGAGAAGACGGGCTCATGGTTGCATCAGACTTATTAACCGGCATTGATCATGATGACTGGAACCGTGTAAATATATTATTGGATACAGTTGAAGAAGTTGAACTTACGGGCCCAGTAGTAGAACCAAAAGACCTTCTTATTAGATTATTTCACGAAGAAGTTCCAAGAGCTTTTGAACCACAAAGCGTGGAATTTGGTTGTACTTGCAGTGAAGAACGCGTTCGCCAGTCTTTGTCTATCTATTCAGCTAAAGATATTGAGAAGATGACGACACCGGAAGGCACTGTAACCGCTGATTGCCAATTTTGCGGAGCACATTATGATTTAAGCCCGGAGACGGTAGGATTTCAGGCCAATAAAAATGGAAAGTCATAAAAATAATTTAATTAATAATATTAAGTCTAACCTTTCAAAATATGAATCTTGTTCCTCAGATTTTGATCTAAACCCAGATATGGCTATTAATCAAAAATCAAACTTTCTTGAGGCTAGTGTATTAATTCCAGTTTTAACTTTTAAAAAAGATCTTGAGATTTTATTAACAAAGCGATCGATTAATCTTAAAAACCATCCAGGACAAATAGCGTTTCCAGGAGGTAAGAAAGAAAAATTCGATAGTAGCCCGATAGAAACTGCTCTCAGAGAAACAGAAGAAGAGATTGGTCTAAGCCCGCATCTAGTTGATATAATTGCATCTCTTCCAACACATAAAACCGCCACTGGCTTTATAATTAAGCCGTACATCGGTGCAGTTAGCCTACCCTTCGAAGAAACATTACGGTGTGGTGAGGTTGATGAGATTTTTACTGTACCTTTCAGTCATATTTTAAACGAAGAGAATTTTTCCATCCAAACACGAAAATGGAATCGCTCGCAAAGAAAATACTATGCAATTCCCTATGGCCCCTATTACGTCTGGGGTGCAACTGCGAGAATATTATTAAATTTATCACAGGCCTTAAGCCGATGAAAATATCTGCTGATTGGCTAAATAAACCATCAACTAGATTAGTAATGGGAAGCTTGGTTTCTAGAGGATATCAAGCATACTTTGTTGGTGGGTGCGTCAGGAATGCTCTCTTAAATACTGAAGCTACAGATATTGATATTGCTACAAGTGCCCATCCCAAAAAAGTTTCGGAAATTATGGAGAGCGCGGGGCTAAAAGCTTTACCCACGGGAATTAAACATGGAACCGTCACAGTAGTTGCCGACAGAAGAAACTATGAGATTACTACTCTTCGAGAGGATATTGAGACAGATGGGCGAAGAGCAAAGGTCAAATTTTCTGAGTCCATTTTAAAAGATGCTAAAAGACGTGATTTCAGTATTAATGCTATTTATTCTGAGCAAGACGGAACAATTGTAGACCCGCTAGATGGGATCGCTGATATCTTTGAAAAACGAATAAAATTCATAGGAGACCCCTATGCACGAATAAAAGAAGACTATTTGCGTATATTAAGATTTTTTCGATTTCTAGCGTTATTTGGTAAAGAAGATGAAACCCATAAAATCGAAATTGCTGCATTAAATGATTTAAAAGATGGATTGGACACAGTATCAGCAGAAAGAAAAAGTGATGAAATTTTAAAATTATTTACAGCGCCTAATCTAGAATATTCTATTTTTTTAATGGAAAAGGCCAACATTAGTTCAAAAATTTTTGATGCTTACGATTATGAGAGTCTTAGCAACTTAAAAAAGTTCGAAGACAGATTTGAGGTCGCCCCTTGCGCAACAAGGCGTTTAGCTGCCTATACAGATGATGATTTAAAATCAAACCTAAGATTTTCAAACAAACTAGTAAAAGCTCATAAAGTTTTAAGAGAAGAGGCAAAAAGTCAAAAAGACGCCGCTGAACTTTCTTATCGGTATAACGAGAAAATAGCTTTGGATAGTATATTGGTGAGGTCTAGCTTAAACGGTACAGAACCTAGTGAGAACGTCTTTAGTAGAATTAAACTAGGATCTGTTTCAAAATTTCCAGTAAAATCTTCTGACTTAACAGAATATTTTTCCGGCCCAAAATTAGGTGAAATGCTCGCATATTTAGAGCAAAAATGGATTGAATCTGATTTTACACTAAATAAAAAAAAGTTGGTGGTCAGCGTCAGATAGCCGAAAGAATAATTCGCCATTTAGGAAACGAAAGATAAAAAAAATGTTCCGTTTTTTTGAAAATTTAGTAGATCCATTTTCCAACTACCGCGAATTAGATAATCCTCCAAAAAACATTCGCTCATTTTTAATGAGTTATACACAGCCTTTTCTAGGTATATTTATTTTAACTGGCTTGGTAGCCACACTAGCTGCCGCTAGTGAAATTTACCTTATTTATTTACTGGGCTGGATAATCGATATTGTAAGCGGTGATCCAAAAGACGTTTTCACTAATTTTTCAAATAATTTTATTTGGGCGGTAGCTTTTATTCTTATTCTTCGACCACTTATTTTTGCCATAGATGTATTATTAATTAACAATACTTTAATGGTTAATGTCGCCACACTTTTTAGGTGGCGTGGGCACAAACATGTTTTACGGCAATCAATTGGCTGGTTCGAAAATGATTTCGCAGGCAGGATTGCCAATAGGGTAATGCAAACACCCAGATCTGCAGGAGAAGTAGTATTCCAAGTATTTGATGCTCTAGGATACTCCCTTGCCTATATTTTTGGCGGCTTGTTATTATTAAATAGCGTAGACTTTAGATTAATGCTGCCTATGGCAATCTGGTTTTTATTATACCTTGTTTTAATTGTCTGGGTTATTAAGAATATCAGCCCAGCCTCAAAAGCATCTTCAGACGCACGATCCAGTCTAAATGGTCAAATCATAGACACTTATACCAATATTCATTCGGTAAAATTATTCGCTCATCAAAACCAAGAGTTGCACAGCGCCAAATCAGCCATTGAAAAAACACGTCAAACATTTGCCCGTGAAATGCGCCTTTATACTATAATGGACTTTGGCCTAAATATTTTAAACGGTTTATTGATAACTAGTCTGATAGGCATGTCAGTTTATCTATGGTATCTTGGAGAAGCTACTACCGGAAGCATAGCAGCTGCATCAGCCCTAGCAATTAAATTAAATGCTATGACAGGTTGGATAATGTGGGCAATATCTTCATTTTTTAGAGAACTTGGTGTGATACAGGAGGGCATGGATACTTTGGCTGATCCAATCAAACTAAAGGATCAAGAAAATGCAGAAAATCTAGAAATTACAAAAGCCAGAATTGAAGTAAAAAGTTTAAGTCATCACTACGGGCTTAAAAGGGGCGGTTTAAATAAGTTAAGTGTGACTTTTAGAGAAAATGAGAAAGTTGGCTTAGTTGGCAGGTCGGGTGCTGGGAAATCTACATTGTTAAAATTAATTCTCCGCTTCTATGATGTGGAAGCTGGTGCGATTTATATCGACGGTCAAGATATTTCAAAGATTACCCAAGTTAGTCTACACGAAAATATTGGTGTTGTTCAGCAGGATAGTAGCCTCCTACACAGGTCCATTCGTGAAAATATTTGTTACGGAAAATTGGATGCAACCGAAAAAGAAATCGTCGCGGCAGCAAAAAAGGCTCATGCCCATGAATTTATTTTAAACCTGCAGGACGATAGTGGAAGAAAAGGATACGATGCCCACGTTGGAGAACGCGGAATTAAGCTGTCGGGAGGACAACGCCAGCGAATAACGTTAGCACGGGTCATTTTAAAAAATGCTCCTATTCTGCTCTTAGACGAAGCTACAAGTGCACTAGACAGCGAAATTGAAAACCAAATTCAAGATACTTTAAAAAATATGATGAATGGAAAGACAGTAATTGCAATCGCGCACAGATTGTCAACGATTGCTCAAATGGACCGAATACTTGTGCTAGATAATGGTAAAATTGTAGAGGATGGAGATCATATGTCCCTTTTGTCAAAGGGCGGATTGTACTCTGAACTTTGGCATCATCAGTCTGGTGGATTTTTGAAATCTGAGTAACTAAAGACTTTAAGTGTAAGCAGGAAAGTTTAGTAAATTTTATCAAAAATTTGTTGCCGAAAATTAAATATTTAAGGTAACAAGGTAAAAAAAAGAGCAGTCAAAGTATAAAATGAAAATATTTCTGATTACAGTCATCTTTACTTTTTTAAGCGTTGTATCGTCTTGGGCAAATAATACTACAGCCATCGACCAACCAATTACTTCTATTGTTGTCAAAAAATCAGACCGAAAAATGTATCTTTTCAGTGGTGAAAAAGTACTACGAAGATATCGTATTGGGCTGGGGTTTTCACCCAAAGGGGATAAGAAATTTGAAGGTGACGGCAAAACACCAGAAGGTAAATATTACATAGACCGTAAAAACCCCAATAGTCAGTATTATCTGTCTTTAGGGATTTCTTACCCAAACGAAAGCGATAAGAAAGAAGCGGCAAAGCTAGGAAAATTACCTGGAGGTGATATTTTTATTCACGGCCGCGATAAGTCACCAAAATGGTGGAAGCGTGATTGGACGTTCGGTTGTATAGCGATACGAAATCATGAAATGGACGAAATTTATAGTGCTGTAGATATTGGCACTCCAATCTTTATTCTCCCATAAATATTTAAGTTTTTCCGCCTACCACTAGTGTCCACCAAATTTTCCCACTGGGCTCTTGATACCATGAAAAACCTAACTCAAGCGCTTTTGGATCTAGAATTACAGCTCTAGTATTTTTATTTTCCATCCATGCAGAAAGTGTATCCAGTTCGTTCTCAAATGTTTCAGAAATCACCTCTCCTCGAAACTCTCCAGAATAATTTAGACGTCCAGCTCTATCCAAAGGCGACGACCCGTCTGAACCAAAATGCCAAGGGCGGTTTTGAACCGACATATCACGGGAATGGGTGGCGGCTGCTGCATTTAGTTGAGCGTTTAACTGGAGGCTGGTCAAAGACCGGCTAGACCGTAAAACATTAACAGCATCAAGCATCCTGAATTGTATTTGGGCTGTCGATTGGGCTCTCATATCATAAATTTTAGGGACAGGCTTGCCATCTGGCGCCATTTGTATTTCTTGAGGAGCACAAGCTACTAGAATAATTGAAATTAAAATCGAAATTAGAGTCTTTAGCATTACGTCCCATATCCATGCTTTTTCACAATGGCAAATTAGCCTAATATTTCTAATTGAGCCTATAACGTTCTTGCATTAAAATATACAGAACACAATTAAGGTTTTTCCATGTTCAAATTTAATCGTCGCAATTTTTTGAGAGGCTCAGGTGCATCTTTATGTGCCCCAAGCCTTGCTCTATCGAATGTCAACCAAGACAACACAACAGAAATAGAAAAAGAAATCTCGGAAAATATAAGACACAACGTGTCTAGTTTTAGAGCTTTAAATTGGAAGCCATACTTTAAAAATCTACGAAAAGGTGCAATTTTGGTCGATATCTCTTCCAGAGCTTTACATTATTGGTCATCTGATGAACAAACTTATCGTTTGTTTCCATCTTCAGTTCCTATGTCTGATGATTTGATAAAAACTGGGAGAACAAAAGTTACCAAAAAGGTTGAAGGCCCTAGCTGGAGCCCTACACCAGCTATGAAAATTAGAAACCCCGAATGGCCAGATTTCATAGGACCAGGCCCAGAAAATCCCTTAGGCACCCATGCTCTTTATTTAAGTTGGACGTATTTCCGAATTCATGGAACTCACGATACGCGAAAAATAGGACGTCGGTCATCGAATGGATGTATTGGTCTTTATAATGAACATATTGCAGAGTTATTCGCTATGACGGAAGTTGGCACGCAGGTTCTAGTTATCTAAAAACGCAAATTTTAGTCAAAATTAGTAATAAATTTAATTCGATATTTTGTTTTCCACTCTAATACGATGGACAAATGGAAATTAGCCAAGATAAACCAACAGAAATTGAAATTTGCTCAGCCTCTGTTTTTTTTGGAAAAGAGCGAATTTTAGAAAACGTAAGCCTATCCATTAGGGAACAAAGGGTTGGATTTATCGGGCGTAACGGGTCAGGCAAAACTACCCTTTTACGCATTTTGGCCGGCTTACAAGAATTGAATAAGGGAAAAGTTTTAATAGATGGAACCGAAGTAGCAAAAAAAAGAAAAGAGGCCATTAAAAAGGTGGGGATAATTTTTCAAAATCCCGATCATCAAATCATTTTTCCAACTGTTGGCGAAGAGCTTCGGTTTGGGCTCACTCAATTAGGTCTGAACAAAAATGAGGCTGATTTAAAAGTTATCGCATGTTTGAAAAAATATGACAAAGTTGACTGGTTTGAACGATCTATTTCTACTCTATCGCAAGGTCAAAAGCACTTAGTTTGCCTGCTCTCAGTTTTATTAATGAAACCTCGAGTTTTACTTTTGGATGAACCATTTACTGGAATAGACATACCCACGCAACTAAAACTAGAACATTACTTAAGTTCTCTAAAGCAAACTATCATTCACGTTTCCCATATGCCGGAAACATTCGCAGATTATCAAAGATTGATCTGGATAGATGAAGGTGTTGTTCAAGCTGACGGCACACCAAAAACTGTCATAAAAAAGTATAGAACTGCTATGAAAAATTATAACGAAAAGACTATTTAATGTTTACTAACGTGTCTTCGTATAGCACCACACTAGATGAAGTATCTGTTCAAAAAAAGATCGTTCTAAGCTGCTCTGCTGCAGCAATTTTATTTTTTATAAAAAATCCACTTGTAATGTTCGGTATATTCTTAATGCTCTTGCTAATCTATTTTTTAGCCGGTGGGCTAAGATTTCTAGGGTTAGGATTGTATCACCTAAAAATTACTGTCCCTTTTGTTATCATTTTGGCTGTTTGGCATCTCTATCTAGACCACTTAGATAAAGGCTTAACTCTTATTTTTCGTCTTATTTCAGCATTCTTGATCGCAAATCTTTTTTTACTAACCAGCAAAATGCATGATATAATTTTAGCAATTCAGAAATACTCATCACACCTCAAGATTTTTGGGATAAACCCCCATGCCGTATCTATAACGATAGGTTTGTTTATAAGGTCAATTCCAATATTAAACCAACGCGCTAAAAATTTAATGCTTGCGCAATCAGCTAGATCAACTAAACGCAGTTTTTGGAGAATTTCAATACCACTAGCATTATCAATTTTAGACGATGCCGATCATGTATCAGAAGCTCTTCGTGCTAGAGGTGGGATAAAAAAGCGAGAAAATTGATGGAAAAAACAAGTGTTCTGGTAGCTTTATTTGCTGCTCTTATTACTGTACTTGGATTGGTTCCCGCCTTTCCATTAGCTTCTGGAGTTCCAATAACCGCACAAAGTTTGGGCATTATGCTGTGTGGAACAATTTTAGGTTCTAGAAAAGGTGGTTTGGCAGCATTATTTTTTGTGATTTTGACGTTGGTAGGTTTACCCTTATTGGCAGGTGGAAGAGGAGGGATTGGCCTTCTCGCAGGAGCATCCGCGGGTTTCATAGTTGGATTTCCTATTGCGGCCTATACTACTGGCTGGCTTATGGAGAAGACAAAATCTGTAGATATTCTAATTTCTGTCTCGCTATCTTCCATAATGGGAGGAATAGTCATACTCTATATTCCTGGGCTTATTGGTATGATGATTAATGCTGGGATGTCTCTGAATGCAGCAATCGTAGCTGTTTCGATCTACTTACCTGGTGATATTTTAAAGGTGATACTAGCAACTATAGTTACTAGTGCGATATTAAAAGCGCGTCCGAATAGTGTCTTAACGAGACTTTAAGATTTTAACATCATAGCAGAACCAATACCTCCAGCCGCAGCTATTGCCGCCATTCCAGATGCTCCTGGTGTTTTAATAAGTTCATTAAACAAACGAACTACCAGTATTGCACCCGAAGCACCAATTGGATGACCTCGAGAAAGAGCCCCTCCTCTTATATTTACTTTATCTAAATCAAGACCACATAAACGAGTACATATTATTGCTTGGGCCGCATAAGCCTCCATGAGTTCAATAAACGCCACATTTGATAAGCTTATTTCTGTCTGATCTAAAAGCGCTTTTATTGCTCCAACTGGCGCCAATGGCGCTTCTTCTGGAATAACCCCACTTGTCCGAGAACCTAAAACCTCAACTCCTTTGCGCATTTTATTTTTTAAAAAAAGCTCTGACACCAAAACAACAAAACTAGCCGCATCAGCCGCTATCGCAGAGTTTGCATGAGTAACGGTATCTGATAATTTGGGTGCTCTTTCACAAATTTTTTGATTAAGTTCTCGCGTAAATAAATCATTTGTTTGATTTAAAACTGGAGTTATTTCGGATCTTAGTATCTCCTTGGATTTCAGTGCGTTTAAGTGGCTATTAATACTCCAATTATCTTGTTCTTCTTTAGTAATCCCAAACTTCGTAGCCAACTTTGCAGTGGCTTCAGCCAAATCAGGATCCTTGAAACCAGCTGGAGCAAAAGCTGGCCTATCGTAAGAAACTAGTGGCTGGTCTGAATTTTCGGAGTGTAGTCTAATTGGTCGCGTAGAGTAACTTTCCACTCCTCCAGCAACTACAACTTCTGCACGGCCACTTTTTATAAGATCTGTCCCGATACTGATTGCATCCATTCCCCCACAACACTGCCGATCAATTGATACTCCACCTACCGAGAGATTCAGTTTTGCTTCAAGGCTAACCATTCGAGCTGGATTTCCACCAGCACCCAAAGCATTAGAAACAATAAGCTCATCAACTTCAAGCTTATCGATTTTAGCGTCTTTTAAGGTGTCAATCACAACCTGAGCTGCCAAATCATAATATGTCAGCGATGCAAATGCTCCAAAACGTGGAGCCACCGCGCTTCGCTTACCCGCAATTATAAAAACGCGTTCACTACCCATGACAGTGACTTTTCAAAGCTCTTAAATCTGTCTTTCCAGAGGCAAGTAAGGGCCACTCATTTAAACTAATCTTATAAATCTTTTTAGGTTTGAATATTTTGTTTATCTCTTTCAAGGTTTCGTAGAGCCTGTCTGAGGGAACTTCACCATTTGTTGCTACTGCAGCTATTATTCGATAGTCGCTTAATTTATTGTCAATTTTCCAAACAGCAGCATCTATTACATTCTCAGCCGTTTTAAGTTTGTCTTCAATTTCGTAACTTTCAATAGTTTTATCAGCGACTGTTAATCGTGAGTTGTCTTCACTAAGTAGGAATAAATATCCGTCTCTATCTATCTTTCCGTACTCACCAATTGTTAGCCATTCATCTCGCCAAACTAAATTTTTGTTAGAGCCTTCAGCATATTTCAGAAATAAGTAATTCGATTTCACCCATATACGATTTATATTTGGTCCAGTTTCTTCTACTTTGATTTCGACATTTGGAAAAGCTTTCCCCACTGATCCAATAGGAGTAAAATCATCTGAAATCGTTATAAAACTTGTTTCACTAGATCCGTAAAATAAATGCAAAATCGCATTAGGGAAAATTTGTTTGGCCATTTCTCTAGTTCCGGAATTAAGGCGCCCTCCCCCAATGAATACATTTAAAGTGCTCGGTAGGGTAATTAAAAACGAAGAAATAAATCTTATTTGTGTGGGCGTAATATAGACAAAAGTTGGCTCAAATTTAACCGACGCCTTTAATTCACTTTCAGATCTCAGTCTCTGAATGTGATGGACGTTATGACCTAAGTGTAAAGCCTCAAGCATTCCGTATAGTGCTAACGAATGTGTTAAATCACCAAATACTAAATAGTTTTCTTTTTCTTTTTGTAATGAATTGATAACGTCAAATGAGCTAATCCAGCTCTGGGTAGTTCTCAAAACAAATTTGGGGTCTTTCGATGTCCCACCAGTTTTAGTTCTAAAAACGCCTATACTATTAGTGTCGTCAGTTTTGACCTCATCAAAATCTGAGATAAGCGGGCACTTGCCTTCAGAAACCTTTTTAATAAAAATTCCTATTGCTAAATTTTCAAATATAGCCTCTGAAAAACTGCATGGCTTTAAGTGTAAAGTTGAGTAACGCGCGTCGGTATGCCACTTAAATAAACTTGCCAATTTTAACACCAAGAACTTTTTTTAAGACTAAAGCATATTTTCTCTAAAGAAATATATACTTGTAACATTAAGTTTTCTTCTTTTTGACGAAACTATAATATCAACTGGCCTTGGAAAATCAAAAAACACAGTTTATTATGAATTTCTAATAGATTTTAAACTTGGGAGTTGGTCCGATTAATCGCATTGTAGAAATTTCTGATCTTAAAAGGTCTGCTGAGAAAGTTATGAGCTTAGATCGTATGGGCTCAATGCATCAATCTAGGCTGTCTTTTTTAAGGCAATTTTTAAGAAGAGCTGCGAGAGAAAACTGGAAGTTTAACAAAGATCTGTTTGAAATTAACGCTAATGGTGTAGGCAGAGCACTCTACAGGCTCAGCACACCTTTACGTGATTATACGCTAATATGCTTTTCACATGATTTACCTGATGAAATGCGAAGCGATCGCGTCATAGCCTCAGCTTGGGACGCTACATTTACTCTTTATGATGGAAGGCCTACGCCTGATGATCTAAAAAGATTAGAAAAGCATGTGCCTTACCAAGAGGAGGGTCGGCTAACACAAAATGAATTATGCCTGTCTCGAGCAAACCGCTCTGTTAGACTTTGGGATTACGTTTTAGACTGTCTTTCAAATGGCAACCAGCCCGACTTAGACCGCGTCAGAGATGTTGGATATTTGATGCGTACAACAGCGGTATATGGATCAGGTAAGTTCGGTTCAGCTGACCGTCGAGTTGTCGAAAATCGGGAAGAAGCGAATTCTCCGTTCCAATTAGAAATGATGACTGTGTATTTAATAAGAACATTTGTAATGGATTTAATTGAGCACTTGGCAAAAATAAAAAATCCGAATAGTGCGGTAAAATTGGATAGCGCTATAAGGCGTTCGTTTGGAGTTGGTAATTCAACAGGTCTTGGAATGGCTCCATTTTTGGTCAACCACCCCAGATTAATTCATAATTGGTTTGAAGCAAAAGAAAATGCTATCGCGACAGTAAAAAATTTAAAAACTGCAACACAAACTGAAATATCAAAATTTAAAGAACTAGTAACAAGACTAAAACCACATTTAAAAGCTTGGCAGTCAGAACACCCTATACAAATTGAGAAAAATCTGGCGCTTGAGAAAGATATTGAAAAACTAGAGACCAAATTAGAAAACTTCAGTTTTAGTATAGGATCTCCTTGGAAGCTTTTATGTGACTGGTCAGAAGTTGAGCTAAGTATAGAAGGCCAAGAGATGTTAAACTCTCTTATTCTGGAACCCTATGGACATCTAGTAGATACTTTTGGCGATGAAATGTCTTGTGACGAGGCTAAGCTATTCGCGATAAATGGCGATATGATTATTGCAACTGCAAAATCGGTCATTGAGCAAAATTATGGCTGGGCTCTAGAAATTGATTGGGAAGATCCTAATTGTGATGCTCGGGCATGGTATACTTCAGAAGAAAAATTGGAGCCGCGCTTAGGCGAACGCTACGAGATGCCAGAATTAAACGAGTATGAACAAGCGCTTCAGCCAGGTCGAGATGTAGCCAGGGCATATAAAGATCTATGTGAAGTTGAACCAAACACCACCATAGCAGATTTTTTAAGGACATATCCGAGACATAGACATATAGTGAGACGCTGTCTTACTTGCGGTGAACTACCATTTTCAGAAATTCGAGATAACACAATAGACAGTTCGATGTTACCAATTGATATGTTGAGAGCAAAGTTGTCATTTTTTGGCGCTTGTCATTTTGATCCTCGTTCTGACCGATGGGTAAGGATTAACATGTTTAAAGGGGCACCGTTTCCAGATGAATTGTCCTCTGGAAGTGATCCAGAAAATTGGATTTGGGCACCTTGAAAAAGGGAATTGAACTTTCTCTTAATGAATATGAAGCTCTTCTTAACAAGGCTGCGGTAGGTTCGGGTTTACCTTGGGGAATTGCAGAAGATGCAGCCGCTTGTGGGGCTTGGTTTATGTCTTGTGGAGTAAATAAGCTCGACAACTGGATTGATCGATTAAAAGATAAACCTTTTTGGATAGATTATTGTAAAAAAATAGATCAGCCCAGCAGTAACAAACTGAATAACATTTTTGATTTAGCGGCTTCAGTCTACGTGCAACCCGATACCAATGTAAAATTGGATAGCTATGAGTGGAATGGACGGGAGCTAATTATTGATGGAGTAAAGCAAACAACATCATTTCGTGCCTGCCTTAGTGAAATACAATTCAAAATATTAAACGAACATGCCCATAAAACTTACGCACCTGCTACAGATGAAAGTAGACTTAGTGGAGCCGGCGCAGGGCTGTCCGATAATGACTAATTTCTATCTAGTTTCGCCGAGATATCACAAAAAGCTAAGCAGCTCGCTTTTTTATCGGAGCCCATAAAGTTTTATTTGTGGCATAAAGCAATGCAGATAATAGAATTAAAAACAAAACGGCGCGCAAACCAACATGTTTTCTAGCCATCATTTTGGGTTCAGCCGCCCACGTTAGAAAGGCCGCAACATCCATAGCTTCATACTTTAGCTCATTCGAGTGCCCATCATCAAAATCTACATCTTCACCGTAAAGCGGTGGTGCCATTGCTATCCAGCGGCCTGGGTAAGCAGTATTTTCATAAAATACCGTGCCAAATTCTTCTTTTTCTTCTCCCGTGTAGCCAGCTAGTAGGGATGCTATATATTCAGCCCCACCAATTCCTTTTACAAATTGATTTATGCCCGTTCCCATAGGACCATGAAATCCAGCCCTGGCTTTTGCCATTAGAGAAAGATCAGGGGCGCCCGCATCAACAACTTCTGGAAAGTGATCGGTGGGCTTTGCAGGACGGTAATCATCAAGCTCTGGGTCAAAGATTTCGTAGTTCTCTGCATATGCTCGAACTTGGTCTTCAGAATAACCTAGACCGCCTTCGTCCCCTATGGTGCGGATTGGAACATACTTTAAACCATGACATGCGGAGCATATTTCCGTATAGACCTTTAGGCCTCTTTGCAGCTGGTTTTGATCGTAAGACCCCAGTGGGCCTTCGAATGAAAACTTGTAATCTTTAACATAATTATCGCCACCACCAGCAGCAAAAGTACAGGTTGCTGTCAAAAAGAGTACAATAAAAAAGTTTAGAATTGATTTTCCTAAAAACATACTTTTGATCATCCTTAGCTCATTCAGCAGGTACTTCGGTTGGAGAGGCACCCGCATTAGCTTCTTTAGGAGGGTGCTTCTTATTGAAATCTTCTTCAATTGTCATCGGTTGCGGAAGGGGCTTCTCAAGCACACCAAGCAGCGGCAGAATAACTAGAAAATAAGCAAACCAGTAAGCTGATGCGATCAGAGACAGCGAAGCGTATGGCTCCTCAGCTGGCATTGCTCCTAACCACATAAGAAGAATGAAGTCGATTACCAATATAGCAAACCAAAGCTTTAGCATCGGTCTGTACCGGGCTGACCGAACAGAAGAAGTGTCAAGCCAAGGAGCTATTGCCATCACAAGAATTGCTCCAAACATCGCTAAGACGCCAAAAAACTTAGCGTCAATAATTCCACCTGTTAAAAAACTCACTATCTGAACCACCCAAACATCAGCTGTGAATGCGCGTAGAATTGCGTAAAAAGGTAGAAAATACCATTCAGGAACAATATGAGCTGGAGTAGCTAGAGGGTTAGCCTCAATATAATTATCAGGATGCCCAAGATAGTTTGGCATAAAGCCAACAACTGCAAAGAAAATAACCATAATCACTGCTAAAGCGAAGACATCTTTTATTATGTAATAAGGCCAAAATGGAACCGTGTCTTTTTCTGCCTCCTCTTTAGACCCTCTTCGCACTTCCACACCCGTTGGATTATTATTTCCAGTAGTGTGAAACGCCCAAATGTGTACAATCACCAATCCAGCTATCAAGAAAGGCAATAAATAATGTAAACTGAAAAACCTATTCAGGGTCGCATTATCGACCGCTGGTCCGCCCAGTAAAAGCGTTTGAAGTGCATCTCCAATAAATGGTACCGCTCCAAACAGACCAGTTATGACCGTTGCACCCCAAAATGACATTTGTCCCCAAGGTAAGACATAGCCCATGAAAGCTGTCGCCATCATAAGAACATAAATTAGCATTCCAATGATCCACGTAACTTCTCTAGGTTCTTTATAGGATCCATAATAAAGACCCCGAAAAATATGAGCATACACAGCTATGAAAAACAGGGAAGCACCGTTGGCATGGAGGTAGCGAAGCATATGCCCGCCATTAACATTTCTCATAATGTGTTCGACGCTAGCAAAAGCCTGGTCTACGTGAGGCGTATAATGCATCGCAAGAACGATACCTGTTATGATCTGCAAAGCTAAACAAAATGTAAGAACAGCGCCCCAAATCCACATCCAATTCAAATTTTTTGGGGTTGGGAGCATTATAGTGTCATAAAGCAACCCGACTATAGGTAGTCTTCTATGCAACCATTTTTCACCCTTTGATCCAGGTTCATAGTGGTCGTGAGGTATTCCTGCCATTGCTTTAAATCCTTATCCTAACTTGATAGTGGTATCATCAACGAAGACGGCTTTGGGTACCGCCAGGTTTTCAGGTGCTGGACCTTTTCTAATTCGCCCTGATGTGTCGTAATGAGAACCATGACATGGACAAAACCAACCGTTAAACTCACCGGCACCGTCTCCTAGAGGCACACAACCTAAGTGAGTACAAACACCCATCATCACTAGCCATTCACCGTTTTCATCTAAACTTCTGTTCTGATCGTCAGCAGATGCTTCCGAAATGTTATCATTTCGGGCGGTATTATCGAGCAGCTCGTCTAAGTTAACATTTTGAGCTTCTTCTATTTCTGTTTCAGTTCTACGACGAATAAAAACAGGCTTACCCAACCATTTCACAGTCAGTTGTGTACCAGGCTCAATCTCAGATATGTCTACCCTAATCGATGCCAAAGCTTTGACATCTGCAGAGGGGTTCATTTGATTAATTAGCGGCCAAACAGCTGCTCCAGCTCCTACAGCGGCTGTCCCTCCAGTTGCATAAAACAAAAAGTCTCTGCGAGTACCTTTTTCTTCAGATTGTGACACTAGCTAGCTCCAAAAAATTTACGTGGCGATCGCGATCCCGTTAGCACTTTCCAGGGATTCTTAATTATGCCCGGTTATGTAGCCCTACATGCAACTATAGTCCAGCTTTCAAACCGCCTGTTGTGCAATTTATTCCGTTAAGCGTTAATGTGTCGCGGCATTTTTTTAAAAAACTCTGAAACCAACAGCTTTGATCTACTGAAATTATTTGGTAGAGGTATGAAGATGGTTCGACTTATTTTCAG
Source organism: Paracoccaceae bacterium (assembly GCA_045564975.1). GTDB lineage: Bacteria > Pseudomonadota > Alphaproteobacteria > Rhodobacterales > Rhodobacteraceae > Salinivivens. Next base: position 877 of record JBJLGF010000051.1, on the reverse strand, counting down.
TTTTTTATTTTTGTCGATTTTTTCATCGACCCAAGACGTTAATGCGCAATCTGTAGAAATAGGTATTTATGGGGGTGTTCAGTCTTCACCGCATAGCCGAATAACTGGCAAACATAGCACTTCAGGGGCTCAGTATAGTGAATTGGTTGGATGGGAAGGAAAGTCTTTCGATGCTCCCATTTATTATGGTATCCGAACAACTTTTTGGCATAATGATACACTGGGGTATGGTGCAGAATTTACACACTCAAAAGCTTACGCACCCAGTAAAGCTTTACAAAACGCCGGATTCGATCGGTTAGAATTCACAGATGGCCACAATATCATAACTTTCAATATAAATAGAAGTTGGGAATTAGGTGATTTTAAAACCTACTCTCTAGTAGGGCTAGGTATCGCTATGCCGCATGTAGATGCTCTACCTTCAGGAGGCCTGCACACATTTGAATATCAGTATACCGGGCCCGCTGTGAGAGCAGCTTTAGGTTTATCACGCAAGTTAAATGAGGATTTTTCAATTTTCACCGAATATCAATTTACAGCGTCAGACAACAAAGTTTCACTAAGAAATGGTGGCACTTTAAACACTAAACTCTTAACAAATGCCGTTAACTTAGGCGTAAGTTACAACTTCTAGGGATCCTTTAAGATCTAACCAATTTGTCGTAAGTATCCGATATATCTTTGGTAAGCGCACCTACTTCAAATGTATAATCCCCAATCTGACCAACAGGTGTCACTTCTGCAGCCGTGCCAGTAAGCCAACACTGTTCAAAACTTTCTAATTCTTCAGGCATAATATGCCTTTCAATTACTGAAATGCCTTTTTCTTTTAAAAGATCAATTACTGTTTGGCGGGTGATCCCATTTAAAAATG
>JBJLGF010000050.1:0-36774 GCA_045564975.1 Paracoccaceae bacterium | reverse complement strand
TTACTTTATTTTGGCGGATATTCTCCACCAGCCCTTGAATTGTGCGGACAGCATTGTGACGTCTATCTGATGTGGCCAGAACCTAAAGAACAGATAATTGGAAGAATGAAATCTGTTAATGGGGTGGCTGAAGAATATGGAAGAACCCTCGATTATGGGCTGCGCGTTCATATGATTGTTAGAGATACCGAAGCAGAAGCAAAAGAGTATGCTGAATATATAGTGTCAAAACTAGAGGATGACTTCGGAAAAAAGATAAGAGAACGCGCTCAGGATAGCTCATCATTGGGAGTCTCACACCAAGCGAAAAATAGAAAAATTGCTGATGAATTCGGCTATGTCGAACCTCATCTTTGGACTGGAGTTGGTAGAGCAAGATCTGGATGTGGCGCTGCTATTGTAGGATCCACCGATCAAGTGATGAGTGAATTAGAACAATATCAAAAATTAGGAATCCGTTCTTTTATCCTGTCTGGGTATCCTCACCTTGATGAATGCAAACATTTTGGCTCAAAAGTCTTGCCAAATATAAAAACTTGCTCTTTACCGCATGAGTACGGACGAGTTCCTAAAAGTACACCTTCAACTCCACTAGGGCTAGGAGAGCGACACTAATGCAGAGAACTAAAATCAGCTCATCACTTACAATGTCACGTTTGGTCTATGGAATGTGGAGATTGGGTGATGACGAAGACACATCGGCTGATCACGTGCGCAATAAAATATCGAGTTGTTTGCATCAAGGAATAACCTCCTTTGATCAGGCTGACATATATGGTGGCTATGAAGCTGAAGAAATTTTGGGAAATGCACTCAAAGGGTCAAATCTCCGTCAAGAAATGGAGATTGTTACCAAGTGCAATATTGTAGCACCAGTAGGCAGGTATAAGGGTGCTCGAGTAAAATACTATGACACTTCAAGAGATCATATTTTAAAATCAGTAGATGCATCATTGAAGCTGATGGGCATCGACTATATCGACTTACTGCTACTCCATAGGCCAGACCCATTGATGGATCACTTTGAAACCGGTGCCGCTCTTGATGAAATAATTGCATCTGGCAAAGTAAGAAATGTAGGTGTTTCCAACTTTAAGCCTTGGGATTGGAACTTATTGCAAGCTGCAATGAAGAGTAAACTTGTTACCAATCAAATTGAATTAAGTGTGCTAGCACATGAGGGCTTTACAAATGGCGATGTCGCATTTCACCAAACTCATAATACTCCTATTATGGCTTGGTCTCCTTTAGCTGGAGGGGACTTATTTTTAAAATCAAATGAAAAGCTTTTAGATAATCTGAGTAATATAGCAGATACATTTGGTGTCAAACCAAGTACAGTAGCAGTAGCCTGGCTTCTCGCACACCCTGCCAATATTTTACCCGTTCTAGGAACAAATTCTTTGTCACGAATAGAAACAATTTCACAGGCTTTAGATATAAAATTGAATAGGCAAACCTGGTTTGAAATTTACACAACCGCTCTTGGACGCGAAGTTGCTTAGTGACTGTGGAAGCCGAGTTAAATGATTAATCAAGATGACTTCAGATCTGCTTTAGGGAAATACGTAACAGGTATTACAATTGTTACCTGTAATGGCAACAACGGTCCGATAGGCATTACGGCTAATAGCTTTTCAAGCTTGTCTTTATCACCTCCATTAGTTCTATGGTCACCAGCAAAGGCTTCCAAAAGGCATGATACCTTTTTAGAGGCTGAAAAATTTACTATTCATATTGCTAGCGAAGACCAAATTGAGCTCTGCAAAAGCTTTTCAAAAAGTGCTGATGGCGGAGATGCAGTAAATTGGGGTTTCAACAATGACGGTGAGGCTTTCATCAAAAATTGTTCTGCTCGCTTTGAATGCATAAAGTATAATCACTTTGATGGAGGAGATCATTCAATCATCTTAGGGGAAGTAAAAAAGTTTGAAACGACGGACCATAAACCGTTAGTCTATTGGGGGGGAGCTTACACAAAACTTTGATTTTCTATCTAATTCCGAAATATGAAGACAAAAAAAATGAATAGATTTTACTTTTTTTCGTTTTTATATCACCAAACTTTTATAATTGACCTTGGTCAACTTTTAGAGTTTGGTAGCGCTATCAACAGTGCAAATTTTAGCGCTTAAATTTTACAAATTGGGTCTTCTTACGGCTTGATTTTAACGTAACTGAAATGTTTCAACTCTTGGGAGGAAAAGAATGAAACTTAAGACTAAAACTTTAAGCATCACAGTTGCTTTATCCTTGGGCTTCGGTTCAATGGGTATCGCGGGCTCTCACGATGTTTGCAATACGCCATCAAAGCTAGGTGACATGGGAAGTTTTCCCGGCGAAGTCATAACTATGCAAGGATCAATGCTAGGCACTGACCAAGAAATGTTAGAAAACACCATAAGCTGCTTTGAAAAAGCAACTGGTGCAACAGTTCAATATTCTGGTTCACGCGATTTTGCAGCCCTTGTTGTTGCCGACATGCGCTCAAATAACCCGCCTAATATTGCAATTTTTCCACAGCCAGGTCTTGCAGCTGATATGGCCGCAGAAGGCCATCTAATTCCAATCGGCGACGAAGCGGCTGCTTGGATGACTGATAATTATGGAGCGGGCTCTTCATGGGTCGATCTAGGAACTTATGCAGATGCCAGCGGCAATAAGCATTTTTATGGATTTGCTTACAAAATGGATCTGAAATCTTTAGTTTGGTACTCACCTGAGCAGTTTGAAGATAATGGCTATGAAATTCCTTCAACAATGGAGGAACTAATTGAGCTTTCTGATCAGATGGTTGCCGACGGTAATACTCCTTGGTGTATAGGTGTGGAATCCGGTAATGCAACCGGTTGGACCGCAACAGACTGGATGGAAGACATCATGCTACGCACCACTTCAGCAGAAAACTACGATCGTTGGGTTTCAAACGATTTGGCCTTCAATAGCCCTGAAGTCATTAACGCAATGAACCTTTATGGTCAATTTTCTCGAAACGACGACTACGTAGCAGGTGGAGCTTCTTCAGTAGCAACCACATCTTTTGGAGACGCTCCAAAGGGTCTTTTTACTTCACCACCAAGCTGTATGATGCACCGTCAAGCTTCATTTATTACGGGCTTTTTCCCTGATAAGGGCGCAGAAGTTGCGCGCGGTGAAGCAGATGCCTTCTACTTTCCTCCATTTGCATCAGGAAATTTAGGCAACCCTGTTCTGGGTGCAGGAACTTTGTACACTATGGCAAAAGATTCTCCTGCTACGAGAGCATTCTTTAAATATTTGCAAGAAGCCTCAGCACACGAAGCTTGGATGCAGCAAGGTGTATTCCTAACTGCGCACAAAGGCGCTGATTTATCTGCTTACGCAACACCACTTCTTAGAAAGCAGGGTGAAATTCTAGCAAATGCAACAACCTTTCGATTTGATGCTTCTGACTTGATGCCTGGTGCAATTGGCGCCGGCGCTTTTTGGAGCGAAATGACAGCTTTTGCAAACGGTCAAGATGCAAAAACAACTGCTAACAATATTCAAGCAGCATGGGACGCTATTAAATAATAATAGATACAAACAAACCTTAAGAGCACAGGGGAAATCCTGTGCTCTTATTCTATTAATCATGGGTAAACCCGATAAATGCGATCACTACAGTCCATAATTTTTAGCAATAGCTTAGCTATCTTACTCACGATTATTTGCGTGTTACCAATTACTGCTGTTTTTATTTTCTCGCTGACTGCCCCTATAGATGATGTTTTTGCTAACCTTGGTCTTTGGCTGCACGACAAATATAATTGGTCTGTTGCAACTTTTGTTACTGAACTAAGGTTTGCAAAAGTAGGATTTGCGCTTAGATCAGTCATAATAGCTTTATTTATTTCATTCCTTTATTATTGGATCACAAATTGGCTCAACTTTGGTCTGGCGAATTTTAGATCAAGTAGGTCAATTGGCAAAAGATCATTAATCGTAGAAGCCATTCAACCTTGGATATTTGTGGGTCCAGCACTGATCCTTCTCTTGCTATTTTTGCTAATTCCAGCTCTTACAACATTAAAAATCTCTTTTACAGAACCTGGCGGTGCAGCTTCAGTTAATAACTATTCATTCCTATGGGATCCGAACGCTTTGGGTTATATACAGTTTAGGCTTGCCATGAGAAACAGCTTAATGTGGCTAATTTTAGTACCATCTCTTTGTATAATATTTGGGTTACTTATTGCTGTCTTATCCGACTCTGTAAAATGGGGTGTCGTTGCAAAAACATTTATTTTTGTACCTTTAGCCATCTCATTTGTTGGAGCAGCCGTGATCTGGCGGAATATATTCGCTGGTGGAGGCATTGAGCCACAAGAAGCAATAAATGGCGTCACACCTTCCTATCAAATAGGACTTTTAAAGGCTCTATTAGGGCACACGCCCGAGTATAATGAACCTATGTATAATCTTAAATTTTGGGGTAATTTCTACCTTATGTGGATTATGGTATGGATAAAAACCGGCTTTGCGATGGTTATTTTTTCTGCGGCACTGAGAGGTGTGCCGCAAGAGACAGTCGAGGCGGCAATAATTGACGGAGCAAATCCCAGACAGCTGTTTTTTCGAGTAAAGCTACCACAAATTTTTTCGACTGTGGTAGTTGTATGGACTTATCTGGTGACGGATGTTTTAAAAGTTTTCGATATTCCTTATGCCCTGTCTGCTAATGATGATGACAAGCTTTTGCTTGCTACTATGATGGAAGCTGCAATGAATACTTGGTCTATAGGTGGTAATAATGTAGATAATTTATTCGCTGCCATCGCGATCATGCTAATGTTAACAGTTATTCCCCATATGATTTTTCTTGGTTGGCGTATCCGCCGCGAACAAAAGCAGCTTGAACACTAAGGATTTAGCAGGTCATGTATAATCGTTCCTTTGCCCACATTACCCTCGCCATTATCCTAGTAATCTGGGTTGTCCCATTCGTAGCACTTATCACAACTTCGTTTAGGTCAGAGGTTGCATCAAAAACTTCAGGCTTCTGGACAGCATTCACACCAACAGAACTTGGGCACCGATTCAGCACGCATGATAAAGGCGAGCAAGTCAAAATCACAGAAATGCGCGGCAATGTTTTTCAAAGAATAAATAAAGATGAAGAATGGTTTGAAATATCTGGAGAGATCAACTCGATCATGTTTAAGGGGCGTGTGCCAGACCCCGACAAGCCGGAAAAAACTAAGTTAATTCGAAAACTTGTACCGGCTGGTGAAATTATGGATGTCAGGGGGGGCGAATTCGTTTTCCAAGCTAATGGTGATTTTGTCTGGTCTTTTCCAGAAGAGACAGCACCAAAACCAAAGAATCTCGATGTATTTATAAATCAAGATCCAGTATTTGGCGCCGAAGCGTATTTTGAGGTTTTATTTGATAACAAAGACGTCCCTAATGCTTTGATATCTTCCTTTATTGTAGTTGTACCAGCAACGATCATTCCAATAACAGTTGCTGCTTTTGCTGCCTATGCCTTTTCATGGATGCGATTTCCAGGCCGGGATTGGTTATTCATAATTGTGGTTTCACTGATGGTAGTCCCAACGCAATTAGCATTTTTACCAATTCTTCAAGGTTTTAATGGTATTGCAACTTGGGCGACGGCTCTAAAACAATGGACAACGGACTGTGAATTAACAAATTCATGTCAATTCCCAACGAAATCATTTGCAGGTTTGTGGCTTACACATACAGGCTTCGGTCTTCCTCTCGCTATTTTTCTCTTACGAAATTATATTGTTGGATTACCTAGAGAATTGCTGGAGAGCGCCAAAATTGACGGAGCCAATCATATGCAAATTTTCGTAAAAGTAGTTGTTCCGCTTTCAGTACCAGCGCTTGCTTCATTCAGTATATTTCAGTTTCTCTGGATCTGGAATGATTTATTGGTAGCCATGTTCGTTGGCCCCAGCGAAAATGACAATATAGTTTTCCCAATTTTGTTGGAGCGACAGTTGGGAACTTTTGGAGACCAACTTCACCTTCTCAACGCTTCAGCCGTAATCTCCATGATCGTGCCAGTGATTGTATTTCTAGCTATGCAAAAATATTTTATTAGGGGATTGCTGGCTGGATCCGTCAAAGGAGGTTAGTGAATGTCTTCTTTGAAATGGTGGGAACACGCTATCATTTATCAAATTTATCCTAGGTCGTTCCAGGACTCAAACTCAGATGGAATTGGGGACCTTAATGGTATCACTTCAAGACTGAAATATATTGCGGATTTGGGAGTCGATGCCATTTGGATAAGCCCGTTTTTCATGTCACCTCAATATGACTTTGGTTATGACGTTTCAAACTATTGTGATATTAACCCAGAGTATGGAACTCTTAGTGATTTTGATAACCTAGTTCAGAAAATTCATAAGCTTGGCTTACGACTTATGATAGATATTGTTCCAGCGCACTGTTCTTTCTTACACCCTTGGTTTGAAGAAAGCCGTCAATCGAGGGAAAACCCAAAAGCAGATTGGTTTCATTGGGTGGATCCGAAACCAGACGGATCAACACCTAATAATTGGTTATCTTTTTTTGGAGGCTCAGCGTGGACATGGGAACCAAGACGTCAGCAATATTATTTGCATAATTTTTTACCAGAGCAACCGAATTTAAATCATGCTAACCCTGAAATACGAGACGAGTTAAATAAAATAGCAAGGTTTTGGTTTGACCGTGGCGTAGACGGTTTCAGATTAGATGCAGTGCATACAATAAATGGAGATACTCCACCATATAGGGATAATTTAGCAGATCCAAACTTTGTTCTTGGCCCCCTGCCCCAAGATAAGCAACCTTTCTTTAGACAATTGCATGACGTTGCTCAGCTTAATCAGCCTGTGATTCAAGACTTTAGCAAAGCCTACAGGAAAATTGCTGATGAATATGAGGGGGACCGCTTTTTAATGGGAGAGGTGGATGGAGACAAAGGTAATGCAATGAACGTTAGTAAAACTTTTTCAGAACCTGGAAGGCTCCATGCAACTTATAATTTTGATCTTCTCGAATGGTCGGGACTGACTGTCTCAGAGCTTAAAAAAGCTATTTCTAATGCACTTGAGGTTTTCAATGAATCCGGTCGACTATGTTTTGCTTTTTCTAATCATGATGTTCCAAGATCGGCAACTCGGCAGTTGGAGCCTCTTGGAATTTCCTCAGACAAACAAGATAATTTGCAATTGTTACTCCTTCAGCTGGAAACATCGCTGATTGGTTCAACCTGTATCTATCAAGGTGAAGAATTAGGTTTATCGGACGTTACGGATATACAATTTGATAAAATGAAGGATCCATGGGGAATAAACTTTTATCCCGAATTCTTAGGGCGGGATACATGTCGAACACCTATGGTTTGGGAAAAGAACAAACCAATGGGTGGGTTTACCAGATCAAATCAATCTTGGTTACCCATAGCCAAAGCTCATCTAGAAAAAGCGGGCCTAGACATGGCAAAAAATGCAGGATCAATCTACCAAAAATTTTCTAATTTCTTAAACTGGCGCAGAAAACAACCTGCAATGATGACGGCTAACAATATGTCAGAATTATCTGGTGGGCCAAGAGAGATAATTTTCAATAGAATAAGTGATACTCAAATACTGAGATGTAAATTTGATTTTGAAAACGTTATAGCCACCTTCGAAGAGGTTACCCATGGCACAAGTTGAACTTAAAAATGTCGATAAATCTTTTGGACAAACGAAAGTCATAAAAGATGTTGATCTATCTATAGAAAAAGGTGAGTTTGTTGTCTTTGTGGGCCCCTCAGGTTGCGGAAAATCAACATTGCTTAGGCTTATCGCGGGGTTAGAAAGTTTAAGTGATGGTAAAATCATAATAGCTGATCGACCCGTTATGGATTTACCACCCTCAGAAAGAGGTATTGCGATGGTTTTTCAATCATATGCTCTCTACCCTCATATGTCTGTTTTTCAGAATATGGCCTTTTCCTTAAGTCTACAAAAGTTTTCTAAAGATCAAATTAGAACACGTGTTGAAGCTGCCGCTAAAATTCTTCAAATGGAGCATCTTCTTGATCGAAGACCAGCAGCATTGTCTGGTGGGCAACGTCAGCGTGTTGCTATTGGTAGAGCGATCGTAAGAGACCCTGATGTATTCTTATTTGATGAACCTTTATCGAATTTGGACGCTGCGCTTCGGCACGATACACGAGTTGAAATTGCTAAGTTACACAAGCAGTTAGATGCAACAACTATTTACGTGACCCATGATCAGGTTGAGGCTATGACACTAGCTGATAAAATTGTCGTTTTAAGAGACGGTGAAGTTATGCAGGTGGGATCACCCATGGATTTATTCAATTTACCCGATAATGAATTTGTGGCGGGCTTTTTAGGATCTCCGCAAATGAATTTCTTCGAGGGTAGTTTGTCAAAAGTTACGAAAAATGGTTCCTCAGGATCTTTCAAGGGTCAAGGATTTGAAGCTAGTGGCATACGGCTTACTTCCCAGGAAAAGAAACCCAATGACACTGTGCGCTTAGGTATTCGTCCACAGCACCTGAAGATCCACGAAAAAGGCAATCTGATAGGTCAAGTGACCTTAGTTGAAAAACTGGGAACAGAAACTGTAGTTGAATTAGCTACTGAAAATGGAACCCCTTTTAGATATGCAGCAGCGGAAACACCCTACATAGCTGTGGGAAATAGCTTAAAATTTAAGTTTGAAAGTAGTAAGGCGCACTTGTTCTGATCTGAAGTTAGTATATTCAGATCACTGCTCAACTCAACCAGCTCGGTTTAGTCTTGCTGAAAAAGGCTTCTATTCCATGACGAGCTTCCTCACCTTCCCATATATCAGCCAATTGCTCAATTGTTCGCTCGATAACTTTGTCATCTATGGTAGTCCCTAGAGACCTTACCAAAGCTTTTGCTTCACCAACCGCTTTAGGCGCAGTTTTTAAATATAAAAGAATATGGTCTTCGACAGATTGATCCAAATCATCCGAAATCTCAGACACTATATTTAGCCTTTTTGCATCCAACTCATTAAAAATCTTAGCGGACATAAATACTTCTCGAGCCTTGGCTTCACCCATTTTTCCAACTACGTAGGGGCCAATAGTGGACGGTATCAGGCCCAAACGTGTTTCAGTAAAGCCAAACTTTACATTTGAGCTTGATATAACGAAGTCACATACACAGGCTAATCCAACTCCCCCGCCATAAGCAGCGCCATGCACTTTTGCAATTAGAGGGACGGGAATTTCATTTAGGGCTTTTAACATTAAAGCCAGTTTTCTGGCTTCGGCAATTCTTGTTTTCCTATCCGCACTAATTTGGGCATTCATCCAATCTAAATCACCCCCAGCGCAAAATAACTGACCAGCGCCTTGGATTACAACTGCACGAATGTCAGGTGTTAATGAAGAAGTGAACCTTGTTAGTTCATCTATCATTCTTGCAGATAGGGCATTTCTTTTTTCGGGTCTATTTAAAGTTAGTGAAACAACACCTCTTTTATCTTGGTCGATTAATAAGGTTTCAAAATTCATCGCCTAAGGCTCCTTGCAAACTCAGCTGCTTCTTTTATTTTTTCTTTTTCAACGCCAGTACGCAAGCCTTTGCTTTCTAAGAACTCAATAACTGCTTCAGTTGAAACATTCCCTTTAGCTCCAGGTGCATAAGGGCAGCCACCCAAGCCAGCAATCGAAGAGTCAAAAGTTGAAATTCCAAAATCTAATGAGACATTGATATTTTCAATGGCTTTGCCTTGTGTGTCGTGGAAGTGAACAGCTAAATCTTTTGTCTCAAATACGGATAATAGTTCAGACAATAATTTTTCTGTTCTGTCTGGATTAGCTGATCCCAAAGTATCACCTAAAGATATCTCATAGCACCCCATATCAAGCAATTCTTCAGCAACTTTAATAACTTCAGCAGGGTTTGTTGGACCATCATAAGGACAATCTGTTATACAAGAAATATATCCTCTTACCGGCATGGGTGCAGCTTCAACGATCGGTCTAAATATCTGCAAACTCTCTTTTACACTTTTGTTTATATTTGCTTTTGAAAAACCCTCTGAAGCGGATCCAAAAATGGCTATTTCATCAGCCTTAGCTTTAATGGCACGCTCTAGTCCTCTCTCATTAGGAGTTAATGCTGTGAAAGATACACCCGCTTTCCGCTGTATACCTGCCATAACCTCTTCGCCATCAGCCATCTGGGGAACCCACTTGGAGCTAACAAAACTGGCAGTCTCTATTTTACTTATTCCACTTTTTGATAATAGATTAACCAATTTTATTTTATCAATTGTATCTATGAATGTGCTCTCATTTTGAAGACCATCTCTTGGACCCATTTCAAAAATAATGACATCTGTTTTCATGTTGATTTCCCCTGGAACACACTAACAAGAGGATAGTGATAAGCAAGATCACAATTTTATTCGACAAAAGATTTTTCTTGCAGGCTCGCCATAACACTGCTTTGATTTCAACATAAGTAGGAATATCAATGTGGATCATTTTTCATCAAGTTTATTAGCAGAAATAAGAGATAAATTTGCATTTGTTGAAGATTGCCCATTCGTAGGTAAACGAATTTTTTTCGAGAATGCCGGTGGTGCTTTGACACTTAAATCAGTAGTGGAAACTTCCTCTAAATTTGCTGCAATTCCTGATAATCAAGGACGCGCAAACACTGCGAGCAAGGCTTTAATGGAGATTATTCAGGAAGCGAAAAAAGATGCAGCGAAACTATTTGGGGCTACAACAGGGCAATTTTTTGTAGGTGAGAGTGGTACAGAACTATTATTCCGACTTGTTAGAAATGCCGCCACTTCGGCAAAAGTAGGTGGAAATATAGTAGGCAGTAGTTTCGAGCATCCCGCGACAAGAAGTGCCGCAAAATATTGGGCTTCTCAAACAGGACGCCAGTATATAAACGTCCAGCATGAAAATAATAATGGAAATGTAACAGCACAGCTTTATTCAGAAATAGTGAACCGAGATACTCGCTTAGTGACCATTTTACATGCTTCTCCTGTTACTGGTATAAGCGTTGATTTAGAAGCGATAAGCAAGGCCGTTCATTCAATAGCTCCCGAAGCTCTTATAATTGTAGATGGAGTACAATATGCAGCCCATGGCGGGATAAAGATAGATCATTATAAAATTGATGGATATGCTATCTCACCATACAAAATGTATTCTCGTCACGGATATGGTTTTGCATGGGTTTCTGATCGTTTGACTCAAATGAGCCATGAACAGCTTCTAGATGGACCAATTGAAAGTTGGGAATTAGGAACCAGAGATACTGGTTCCTATGCTACAATATCTGACGTTGTAAAATATTTAGAATGGCTTGGCGGAAAAATCGAAAATTCAGAGAGCCGTTCTGTTAAATTATCCAATGCGGCGAAAGCTATTGCAGCCCAGGAAATAGCATTAACCGAATTAATGATAAACGGAGAGGATAATATAAAAGGTCTCAAAGATCTTAAAGGTATTGAAATTATCGGAGGTCAAAAAAATCCAGACCGCAAAGGGTTGGTGAGCTTTAGGATCAATGGGACTTCCTCACATTTGCTAGTAGATTTTCTCAATGAAAAAGGCATTAGAACCCATGTTCGAAAAGCTGATCACTACTCGGGGAATATCTTGGATCCTCTGGGATGGGAAGATTGCGTTAGGGTTTCTGTATGCCATTATAACAGTTCCGAGGAAATTAAGTCTCTTTTATTGGCACTAAATGAATTCCAAGTTGATGCATCTATTGGTCAAGTCAACTCGAATTGACCCCATTTTTCCTTAAGTTTATTTAAGATTTGATCGCGGGTTTGCCTGTAAGCAACTAACTTCGTTTCTCGAGTCTCGCCTATACCTGTTGGATCAAGAATTTGCCAGTACTCAACTGTTAAATGAAATAATCGCGTTAGCTCCAAAGCTCTTCTTTGTGACGCTGGCGAAAGTGCCACAATTAGATCAAAAGAAGACAAGTTATCTCCCCATTGCTCCATCTCATCAAAACTTCTCGATCTATGCCTTGAAAGTTCAACATCAATTTCCTCACATACAGCTATCGAGAAACCATCTATTTCAAGATCATTAATCACTCCAACTGACTGAACATAGGTGCCAGTTCCAAAGAGTTTTTTCATAATACCTTCAGCCATTGGGGATCGAACAGCATTATGATCGCAGCAAAATAATATTGATTGTGGGAGTGATTTGCTCATCCATCACCTACCAAAATGTAGCACACAAATTAATGTAAATAATCTTCTGGAGGTATCATAATCAATTTCAGCTTTATCTTCTAATCTCTCAAGTAATATGCGTGCACCTTCATTATGAATACCTCGTCTTGCCATATCAATTGTTTCAATCTGTCCGGGTGGCAGGTTTTTTACTGCATCGTAATAACTTTCGCAGATAGACCAGTAATCTTTGACTACCTGTTTAAATGGTGAAAGAGAAAGATGAAATTCCGCCACCTTTTCTCCCTTTTCCGCAGATAAATCAAAAACAAGTCTTTTATCTTTGATTGCTAAATTGAGGTTATATGGTCCATCTATAGATCCTCCACTAATCTTTTCCGGAAGTTTAAATGTATTTTTTTCTAACAAATCAAATATAGCTACTTTTCGTTCCTGCTCAATTTCAGCTGTGGGCGGGGGCGAATTTCTATCATGCAATTCTATATTCGAAAGATAACTCATTTCTACTCCTATAGAAAATAAATTTAGTTTAGGGTTCGAAGCCGATCAACAATAATTTTGGGTTTTTAATCAAAAGGAATTCAGTTCAAAATCACTCGAAATTTGACTTCATTCTTTCACTTACCGAAAGACCATGACATTCTAAACCTTCGGATTCAGCAAGAGTTACCGCCGAAGGTCCAATTTTTAGAAGGGCCTCTCTAGATACTTTTGCCAGCGTCGTTCTTTTCAGAAAATCCATTACCGATAAACCGCTACTAAATCTTGCTGATCTTGCAGTTGGCAAAACATGGTTGGGACCGGTCACATAATCGCTAACAGCTTCGGGGGTCCAGTGACCAAGAAAAATAGCACCGGCATTTGATATTTTTTTTGCTAAATTTTCTGGATCAGCGACACAAAGTTCCAAATGCTCTGGAGCTATTCTATTTGAAAGTTCAGCAGCTGTATTAAGATCTGGTACTTTAATAATCGCACCATTATCGCTCCAACTTTGTCCAGCTATCTCATTTCGAGAAAGGTTTTTAAGATTTTTTTCTATGCACTCCTTAACAGCTTGTGCAATAATATCACTATCGGTGATCAGAATAGATTGGGCGTTTGCATCATGTTCAGCCTGGCTCAATAAATCTAAAGCAATCCAATCCGGCCTACTCGTCTTATCAGCAACAACTAAAATTTCTGAAGGTCCGGCAATCATATCAATGCCCACTTTGCCAAAAACCTGGCGTTTGGCCGCTGCTACAAAGGCATTTCCTGGTCCAGTTATTTTATCAACAGGTTTTATTGTTTTTGTCCCATAGGCCAAAGCCGCGATAGCCTGCGCTCCGCCCACCCGATAAATTTCATCTACCCCTGACAGTTGCGCTGCGAGTAAAACCAATGGGTTTATTTTATTATCTGGTGTTGGAACTGTTATTGCTAGCCTTTTAACGCCGGCAACCTTAGCTGGAATAGCATTCATAAGCACAGAAGAAGGATAACTAGCCAAACCTCCGGGAACATATAATCCTGCAGTAGCTACTGGAGACCACCGCCAACCTAATTCAACTCCACACTCATCGGTCCAAAAAGCATCATCTGGTAATTGCTTTTTGTGATAAGCTTCTATTCTGGCTGCCGCCAACTCTAAAGCATTGCGGTCTTTGTCAGTTACTTTAACCGATTGTTCCTTTAGCTCTGCCTTAGTGAACCTTAATTGATCTGAAGTCAAAGTAATCCGATCAAACTTTTGGGTATAATCAATAAGTGCTTGATCACCTTTTTCTTTAACCGCACCTATTATTTCTCTAACAGATAAATCAACATCGACGCTATCTTCTCTTTTAGCTGACAAAAGCGTATGAAAGTCGTTTTCAAAATTGGAATTCAATGAATTCAAAAAAACAGGCATTAATTTTTCCTTTGGCTACAACGCTCGAAATAGCGCCTGTTTTTCATTTTCTCAAGTCTTCCCAAAAAACTAACTTTTCATATATCAGTTTTATGCTCTGGTAAAAGTCCAGAAGGTGCAATGTAGGGCATGGAAACATCGCGCAAGTCTATCTCCAATGCATCCACGTCAACTCGGACGGCCCCATCTCCGGATAATAAAATCAAAATACTGCCCGAGCCTCCTTCATCACCATCAAAAGAAATGGATAAAATAGACAAAACTTTGTCCTTTTGTTTAGGAGAAAAACCGTTCGAGGAGATATTTTTAACATGGCTGATCATCAACAACGATTGGACGCGCTCTAATTTTCTGCCCTGTGATAATGCTAAATCTTTGTCTTCCCACCTAAATCTATTGATTAATAAGGCTAATTTATTTGAATTAGAAAGCCACTTTATTTCACTAGCCGGTAGAATTGAGTCTTGTATGAGAGATGATACAATTTCCAAATCATTTTTATCAAATGCGCCAAGGTTTAAAGCTTTATCTTCACCATCTTCAAAGCGAGCGTCTTCAGACATTAATCTGAGATCCTCTCTATTTTTGCACCCACATTAGATAATTTACTGACCAAATTTTCATATCCTCTATCGAGATGATAAACCCTGGCAACTTTTGTTTCACCCTCTGCCGCCAAGCCCGCTAAAATCAAAGACACAGATGCACGCAAATCAGTTGCCATTACAGGAGCGCCTTTTAGTTTTGACACACCTTGCACTTTCGCTATGCCACCTTGCACATCAATTTTCGCTCCCATTCTTATCAATTCTGGAGCATGCATAAATCTATTTTCAAATAAGGTTTCTTCCAAGAAACTAGTTCCGTCAGCTAAGCACATCAAAGCCATAAACTGAGCTTGTAAGTCAGTTGCGAAACCAGGATATACTTCAGTCTTGACATCAACAGCTTTAATTACTTCATTTACCCTTTTGGCTCTTATACCATCCGCTGTTTCTGAAATCTCTAAACCAACGCGTTCTAGACTATTCCAAAACTCGCCTAACAATTTCTTTTTCCCACCAATCAAATCAACCTGGCCGCCAGCAATTGCTGGAGCAATCATGTAGGTGCCGAGTTCAATTCGATCAACAACTATAGGATGAGTTGCACCACCTAAAGTATCCACACCTTGGATCTCTACAGTGCTTGAACCCTCTCCTTTTATTTGTGCGCCCATCGACCGCAAACATTTTACAAGGTCAACTATCTCAGGTTCCTTTGCTGCATTTTTCAAAACTGATGTGCCGTTAGCTAAAGTGGCTGCCATAATGAAATTTTCTGTAGCCCCAACAGATGCCATACGCATTTCGAAAGTTCCTGCTTTTAATCTACCATTTGATTTAGCGTGCAAATAACCTTCTTTTAACTCAATGGTAGCGCCTAAAGCCTCCAAAGCACCAATATGAAGATCCATAGGACGAGCTCCTATTGCACATCCGCCAGGTAACGACACAACAGCTTCGCCAGTGCGAGCTAATAGTGGGCCTAAAACCAAGTTAGAAGCTCTCATTTTTCTTACGATGTCATAATCAGCGTGGCTTGACTTTAAATTATGGGACGACATAACCAACACTTTTCCACCATTTAAAAAGGAAACTTCAGTACCCAATGAACTTAGTAAAGCCTTGGCTGTTTTGATATCACTCAATATTGGAGCATTTGTGAGTGTAACAGGTTGATCAGTTAAAAGTGTTACAGGCATTAAAGCTAGACAGGCATTTTTTGCCCCAGCAATTGGAATTTTCCCATTTAAAGGGCCGTTGCCTGTCACTAATATAGAGTCCAAATTTAATCCTTTCGAGTTAACTTGTCTGAAGACGCGGAGGCTCTCGCCTTAGCTTGGGCTTTTCTCTTCGCCATGTTCGCTTTCAAGGCAGCCTTTAAGCGATTTCCTCGATTATTTTTCTCAACTTTGTCTGATTTTGAACTTTGCATACAGTTTCTATACTTGATACTATAAATTGCGTCTAGACTTCGTCTTTACGACCTATGCAGTACGAAAATACACTTGCCTCACATTACTTTTAGGTTTAGTTCAACTGCGTAAATTGTGCTGCTGTAGCTCAGTGGTAGAGCACTCCCTTGGTAAGGGAGAGGTCGGCAGTTCAATCCTGCCCAGCAGCACCATTAAAGCCATTTTCGTTTAAACGAAAATATGCTCTGAATCGATAACCATTTACGATTTTTCTGATCTGTTAAAATTCTTTAATTCAATTTCTATGAAACTCATTTTTTGCTCAGATGCATTTATCACATTATGACGGACGCCAGCATCTCTACTATAAGCACTTCCAGCTGAAACTTCTGAACTAGTTTGAGTACCGTCTGGATTTTGCAACAGCATAGAGCAATCAGTTACAGCAGTTATAATATAATCGTATTGGTGAAGGTGCCATCCTGTTTCTTGATCCGGTTCAAAGTCAAATCTAGTGACCCTCACTTTTTCATCTTCCACAAGCAGTTTTGATGAACATGTAGTACGCATTTTACCCTATATTTTATTACAACAACCTTACGAGACTAATCCAATAAACCAAAATAATTCAAAACTATTAAAATTAGTCAGTTATACCAGATTAACACATTCTTTGATTTCCTCATTCCAAATTTGCCCAGGAAGACAAAACTTAGAAGGATCATTGCCTCGGTTAGGGCACTCTATTCCCTCTTTTCCTAAAACATAAGTAGACAAACTTAAGATGAATATAAAAGTAGCTGTGTAACGCATAAAAAAATATATCAAGAAGCTTTGTTAAATATATTTATACTAATACTTAGAAAAACCACAAATTTTATTTCAATTCGGGAGTCATAATAATACAAGTGGTTGAAGACGATGCGTATAATTTACCTGTGTCTACATCAATAATTCTTCCCACAGCAACACCGGTAGACCTCCCGGCATGCTCAACAGAGCCAATCGCATCAACAGTTGTTCCCAAAGGTATTGTACGAATAATGTTCACTTTAAATTCTAGCGTCGTTTGAATTTTCCCTGCAGGCAAAGTTGTCATTACCGCGCAAGCCATAGCGCTATCTAAAATAGTTCCATACCATCCGCCATGTAAGGTGCCCATCGGGTTAAGGGAATCTAAATTAGGTGTACCCCTAAAAACCACTCTTCCTCTCTCAACAGCGTGAACTTTGTAATTCAAGATCTTAGCTATTGGCGCAGCCGGATAAATGCCTGTTAATATTCCCTTCATCATTTCAAGCCCAGGGATCTCAAGTATCTCTTGCATTGAAAGGACGTCTGGAGATTCTTTCGGCATTGCTTTATTCATCATATATTCCGAGAGATTATTGCTAATATATATATATCGTTAAAAACTTTAATCTCCATCTGGTTCTATATTTCTTCCAAAATTTGGAGCCTCTGTATCCTGACCTGCCTCAATAATTCCACGACGAACAGACCTAGTATGCGAAAAATAATTCAATAATTTGTCACCATTCCCTGTACGAATGGCTCTTTGTAAATCAAAAAGCTCTTCAGTAAATCTTCCCAAAATTTCTAATGTTGCTTCTTTATTGGATAAAAAAACATCACGCCACATTGTAGGGTCTGATGCAGCTATTCGAGTGAAATCACGAAAACCCGCTGCAGAATATTTTATTACTTCACTGTCAGTAACCTTGCCTAAATCATCGGCGACGCCAACCATTGTATATGCAATAAGATGAGGAGCGTGGCTTGTTACAGCAAGAACCAAATCATGATGATCGGCATCCATAAATTCAACGTTAGCACCTAAACCTTTCCAAAAACTCATAACTTTATTCCGAGCTTTTTCGTCTGCACTTTTATGATCAGTCAGCAAACACCAACGATTATCAAATAAAGAAGCAAAACCACTCTCTGGTCCTGAGTGCTCGGTGCCCGCTAGCGGATGAGCTGGAACGAATTTCACACCAGTTGGCAAATGTGGCTCAACAGCATCAATAACCGCCCTTTTTACTGAGCCAACATCAGTTATTGTTGCTCCAGCCTTTAGAAATGGTGCAATTTCCACCATTACCTGCTCCATTGTACCCACGGGTACACATAGAATAATTAAATCCGCATCAGTTACAGTATTCTCTATGTTATCAGACACCTCATCACAAAGCTTGATTTTTCTCGCCGTATTGCGCGTTTTTTCAGACCTTGCGAAGCCTGTAATGTGACCTGAAACGCTGTTCCTTTTTGACGCCCAAAAAATCGAAGACGCTATTAACCCTAAGCCAATTAAGGCTACTCGATCATAAACTTGGCTCATTTTTGCCCCACTAGAAACTCTTCAATTAAATTAACTAATCTTTCGCTTGTAGTCTGATCCCCAACGGTTATTCGTAGAGCCTCGGGCAAATTATATCCGTCTACTCTTCGCACTATAAAACCTCTAGACTGCAGATACTTGTCGCAAAGTTCGGCTTGTGATTGATCTTTAAACCGCGGCAAAACGAAATTTGTAAAAGAGTTATCACATGCTAGTCCTAACTCACGCAAACTTTTTATCAGCCAATCTCTAGTGATGTTGTTTTTTTCTTTGCATTTTATTACGTAGTCTTGATCGTAAATCGCAGCTTCTGCTACGGCCAATGCCGGTGCAGATAGATTGAAAGGCCCCCGTACTCTTTGAAGCGCTTCAATTACTTTTTTAGAAGCAAAACCCCAAACCAACCCGCATGCCGCCCAAGCCATAAATCTTTGAGAAAGTTCTTATCATCATTACATTTCTCATCTTTTTGACCAACTGGGCACCACCATCGTAATTATCTACGTATTCAGCGTAAGCTCCATCTAGAACCAGCAATGCCTGCTTTGGTATTTTGGTAGCAAGATCTTGAATTTGTTTAAAAGTTATCATTGTCCCAGTTGGGTTATTTGGATTTGCAATAAAAATTAACTTAGTGTTTTGATTGCACTTACTGAGGATATTAGAGGTATCAGTGGTGCGATTTTCTTCTTTAACAACAACTGGATTAGCACCAGCAGCAAGTGCTGATATTTTATACATTGCGAAACCATGTTCAGTGTAAATAACTTCATCACCCCTGCCAGAAAATGTCTGACACAATAGTGAAATAATCTCGTCACTTCCAACGCCGCATATTATATTTTCTCCCGGCAAATCTAAAACTTTAGATATCGCTTTTCGTAAATGATTATGGGATGTTGACGGATATCGGTGCAGAGCTTCTCCAGACGCTAAATAGGCCTTAACCGCATTTGGGCTAGGTCCAAAAGGATTTTCATTGGAAGATAACTTTACTACGTTATCATGGCCCTCTAACTGGGATGCCCCGCCTTTGTATAAGTCAATTTTCATTATACCTGGCTGAGGTTTTATATTTACCATGCAAGATCTCCAGAAACTGTAAAACTTTGTATAAGCTCTTTAAAATTTCTTTCCAGAAGAAAAAAGGCTGCTCCAGTATCCCGCAGCAGCCCTTTCTGTTGGATTTAATTCTATTTAATTTTGGGCATAGTATTCGATAACGAGATTTGGCTCCATAATCACGGGATAAGGAACATCCCCTAGGTTGGGTGTTCTAATAAATTTTGCTGACATTTTTGAATGATCAGCCTCAATATATTCCGGCACATCTCTCTCTGGCAACTGAGTAGCCTCAAGTAGAACAGCGATTTGTCTGGACTTTTCTCTAACTTCGATAACATCTCCCTCTTTTACACGGAAGGACGGAATATTAACTCGTTTACCGTTCACAAGAACATGTCCATGGTTTACGAACTGCCGCGCTGCAAACATCGTAGCCACAAATTTGGCTCTATAAACAACAGCATCTAAGCGTTTTTCCAACAATCCAATTAAATTCTCGCCAGTGTCACCCTTAACACGTTCAGCCTCAGAATATATCCGCCTAAACTGTTTCTCGGTCAAGTCGCCATAGTAACCTTTTAATTTTTGTTTGGCTCGTAACTGTAAACCAAAATCTGACAGCTTAGCTTTTCTTCTTTGCCCATGTTGCCCTGGACCATACTCTCTTCGGTTCACAGGTGATTTTGGTCTACCCCATATGTTCTCTCCCATACGGCGGTCTATCTTATGTTTGGCAGCAGTTCTCTTTGTCATCTGCTGGTCTCCTTCCTTTTTAAGTGGCTATAAGCCTTTACGAAGGGCGTTGTCCTTTTACATAAAACACTTTAATGCTTTAGCACGACAGGCAACTCCTCGCGGAGGCCACCAACACCAATAAAGCGCCGGTATAAGCTCTCGCTAAAAAGAGTCAACGCATAAATTTTAAAATAAATTAAAAAATTATTATAATTTTTTTGAAGTTAACCAGAGGCCTAAATCCAAGTATATTTTAAATAAGCAACTATTTTCCATTAACTTGACTCCAACTTTAAAGATCAGGTTGCCGCGCCGCAGCAAAACATTTAAATACTGTAAAGCCAATTGTTTACCAAAAAGGATTCGACCAATGACTGATATTGTAATAGTTTCTGCCGCTAGGACCGCCGTAGGTAGTTTTGGTGGATCATTTGCTAATGTTCCAGCACATGATTTAGGTGCTGCAGTACTTTCCGCTTTAGTTGAACGAGCTGGCATAAAAAAAGAAGAAGTTTCAGAAACTATTCTTGGTCAGGTACTATCAAGTGGGCAAGGCCAAAACCCAGCTAGGCAAGCTCATGTTAATGCAGGATTACCAATTGAAAGTGCGGCTTGGGGTATTAATCAAGTTTGTGGATCAGGCCTTAGAGCAGTAGCCTTGGCTGCTCAGCACGTTATGCTTGGAGATGCAGATATTGTTGCGGCTGGAGGCCAAGAGAATATGACTTTGTCACCACACGTATCACATTTACGCTCAGGGCAAAAAATGGGCGATGTTAAGTATATTGATAGCATGATCAAAGATGGTCTTTGGGATGCCTTCAACGGTTATCACATGGGCCAAACTGCAGAAAATGTTGCAGAAAAATGGCAAATCAGCAGAGACATGCAAGATGAGTTTGCCGTAGCTTCGCAGAACAAAGCGGAAAATGCGCAAAAGCTGGATAAGTTTAAAGATGAAATTATACCTTTTGTTGTCAAACATCGTAAAGGTGAAATTACAGTCGATAAAGATGAGTACATCCGACACGGGGTAACAATCGAGGGGATGCAAAAGCTTCGGCCCGCTTTTACCAAAGACGGAACTGTAACTGCAGCAAACGCATCAGGCATAAATGATGGAGCAGCAGGTGTTCTTGTCATGTCGAAAGAACAATCCGAAAAAAAAGGCATTGAGCCACTTGCCACTATAAAATCTTATGCTACGGCTGCTTTAGATCCAGCAATAATGGGCGTAGGACCTGTAAATGCTTCGATGAAGGCTTTAGATAAAGCAGGCTGGAGAGCTGAAGATTTGGATCTTGTTGAGGCTAATGAGGCATTTGCCGCCCAAGCTCTTGCGGTTAATAAAGACATGGGATGGGATCCTGAAATAGTTAACGTAAATGGCGGAGCAATTGCTATTGGGCATCCAATTGGTGCTTCAGGCGCTAGAATTCTAAACACATTACTATTCGAAATGAAAAGACGCGATGTAAAAAGAGGCTTGGCGACACTTTGTATCGGTGGCGGTATGGGTGTTGCCATGTGCCTTGAGCGTTAAATTTTAAAAAGATTTGTTAAGTAATATAATTGCGTATATTAAATTAATTTGGTAATTTGATTGCTCAATGATTCAGGGAGTACTTTATGGAGCGTGTAGCATTAGTGACGGGCGGATCTCGGGGTATCGGAGCTGCCATTTCTTTAGCATTAAAAAATGAAGGTTACAAAGTAGCTGCAACTTACGCTGGTAATGATGAAGCGGCTTCAAAGTTCTCAAATGATACTGGCATAAACACATATAAGTGGAACGTTGCTAGTTATGAGGAAAGCGTAGCAGGGTTAAACAATGTCCAAGCTGACCTTGGTTCTATCGATACAGTAGTTGCAAATGCTGGCATTACCAGAGACGCCCCCTTCCATAAAATGACCCCAGATCAGTGGAATGAGGTAGTCAATACCAACCTCACAGGAGTATTTAATACGATCCATCCTTTGTGGCCATCAATGAGAGACCAGAAATTTGGTAGGGTTATCGTTATATCATCTATAAATGGTCAAAAGGGGCAATTTGCTCAGGTTAACTATTCAGCGACAAAAGCTGGAGATTTGGGTATAGTGAAATCGCTTGCACATGAAGGTGCAAGGAATGGGATAACGGCCAACGCCATATGTCCAGGATACATTGCCACCGACATGGTTATGGCGATGCCTGAAAAAGCTATCGAAGCAACTATTTCCCAAATACCTACCGGTCGCTTGGGAGAGCCTGAAGAAATCGCAAGATGTGTGTTATTTCTTGCTTCTGAAAAATCAGGTTTCATAAATGGCTCCACGATTTCGGCAAATGGGGCTCAATTTTTTGTCTAGTTTCTATAAAGTTGGCTTATTTGAATAAATGGTCGATATATCGTTGAATTGAATAGTTGCGAACAACTATATTTTACTACTTACAGAATAGGAGTTACTAAAAAACTTCTAGAAAGTCATCTTTCCTGAAGTACTTTAACCTGCTTTTCAAACACATTGATAAATGTCAAAGTACAAGAAATCATTTTTGTTCAAAAATTCTATCTTGAGAGAAATTCTTTTGCCAAAATTTATTTTAATATTTTTCCTAGGATCATTTTTATTTGCCCCAGTTCTTTTATTTTCAAAAGAAATTAAAAAGGGACAAGTCACAAACTTACAAATTCCAAGATATGTCTCCCTAAAAGTTAATGAAGCAAATGCACGAAGGGGCCCTTCACTATCACATAAGATTGATTGGATTTATAAGAAGAAAAATATGCCTTTAGAGATATATGGTGAATATGAAAACTGGCGTCGTGTTCGTGATTTTGAGGGATTTGGCGGATGGGTACACTATACTCTTCTTTCAGGAATTCGTTTTGTTTTGGTAAAAAATGATCTTTTGGAAATGAGATTATTACCTTCAATTGACGCACAAGTGATTGCTAAATTACCGCAGCACAATATAGCCACTTTAGATAAATGTACCAGAGATTGGTGCCGCATTACTGACGATGGATACAAAGGTTGGGTCCCCAAAACTGGCATCTGGGGTGTTTATAAAAAAGAATTAAAAGACTAAGTTTTATAACTTAATTACATACCAGGCCGAATTTTCCTTTTTATCACTCAACTTTATACTTTCCGGTTTATCCTCAAAAAATTCATCTATGGCTTTAGACGCACCAGGCCATTTCTTTTCATTATAGTCATCAAAAACTATGCAACCGCCGGAAGATAGGCGAGGATAGATGAAGTTTAAGCAATCAACATGTGAGCTGTAGGCATCACAATCCACATGTGCAAAACAAAATTTTTCATCTTCAATGGCTTTGAGAGATTTTGAAAAAAAACCTTTTACACAAAAACCTGTTATTTGGTAGTGATCAAAAAACTGTTCAAGTACGGCGGGAACATCTCCGGCCGCTGTAAATTTTTTCTTTAAGCGGCTAACTGATCTGAATAATGACGTATCCTCTTTTGTAATAGTTTCGCTTCCAAAACCTTCAAAACTATCACAAGCATATATTTTTTTATCAACCCCTGATCTTTTCATCACAGCACCAATTCTTCTTGTTGTGACACCGCGCCAAACGCCTAATTCTATTATTTCACCCTGAACAGTTAAACTTTCCAAAAGTAAATCATAAAGATCATGGTTTTTCGATTGCTTTAACAAAGTTTGAAAATAATTCTCCCTGCCTTCTGATGTCTTTAACTCTTCAGATACCTTTTCATCAGCCAGAATAAGCTTTTCATATCTTTTTTTCACTTAAGCATCCTAAAATTTTAATTTTCCAGACGGGATAAAAACCATTGAATTTCATTCGATTTATAAAATACAAAGACATCAGACCCTTGTGTGATAGGTATTGAATTGAAAAAAAAAACACAATACGAATCTAAATATATTATTGATTTTATAATCTATTTTTTTGCCCATTTACTAACTTGGTCCATTTCCATTTTTCCATACACTACACGTATACCTTTGGGAGCAAATTTCTTTAGATTAATTATCTCTCCTATTTTGGGCAACAAAAAGAAGATCCATCAGAATTTATCTCATGTCATGCCTCATTTGTCTAACTCACAAAAAAACGAGCTCGCCAAATCTATTACAAAGAACATTGGAAGAACAATTTTTGAGTTATTTTCGCCAGAAGCATTTTCGAGCTTTGCTAGTAAAGCGAAAATATCAGGTCAAGGGTTTGAAATATTAAAACGAGCGCATAAATCTGGACGCCCGGTGATTTTAGTTTCGGGTCATTTCGGAAATTATGATGTGGTAAGAGCCAAACTTAAAAAGGAAAAAATAGCAGTTGGTGCCCTATATAAACCAATGCAAAATAAGTACTTTAATCGGCTTTATTTAGAAAAAATATCAAGTATAAATGAACCCCTTTTTCCAAAAGATCGAAAGGGTATGAATGAAATGATGAAATTTCTAAAGTCCGGTAATTGCATTGCAGTATTATTTGATCAAGTAATGGGCAAAGGTGAACCCTTAATGTTTTTTGGCCAACCTGCATACACCGCGACCTCGGTCGCCAAAATGGCTATTAAATATGATGCACTTCTTATACCTTTTTTTTCAGAACGACTTAAAGATGGTGTAAATTTTAACCTATTTTTTGGAGAACCAATCTCCCATGAAGACCCTAAGAAAATGACACAATGTTTGAATGACTTACTAGAAGATAGAATTAGAAATAATATGGACCAATGGCTATGGACGCACAGACGTTGGAAGGTTCCACCTAATATAAACCCTAAAGACTACTCTACTAAAAAGTTCTTAAATCGCTAATCTTATAGTGTCCAAAGCTGTAATCAGAGCAGTATCATTTTCCTGCAAAAATGGTTTAACCCGTTTAAATTCTTTGTTTGGATCTTTATTTTGAAGAATTTTCAATTCATCGGCCAAAATATCTGCATTTTCAATTTGGACACCAACACCCAAAGAATTTAACTGGTAGTATTTTTCTTCCGCATTGTATGTAAAAGGTCCATGAAGAATAAAAGTTTCGAGTTGAGCGGCTTCAACAGGATTATGCCCACCTCTTTCAACTAACGAACCGCCAATAAATGCGATATTCACAATTGAATACCATAAGCCCATCTCACCCATAGTATCAGCAATATAAACTACTGTCTCTTTTTGAAGTTCTGGAACTTCGGACCTTAATTGGGTAGTAAAACCCATTGAACGACTTAGTTTGGCAATATGTTTACCGCGCTCAATATGACGCGGCGCAATAAGCAAAATACCACCTATTTTTTTGTGAGCTTTCAAAACAATTTCATCTTCACCCGAGTGAGTACAAGCGGCCAACCAAATATTTTGTTTCGCTGCAGCTTTCAAAAATTGTTTCATTATTTTTTCATCAAATGCTAATTTTTTTGCGCTATCTTTCAGTGAACCGGTTAGAGCTAAATTCTCACTTGGAATTCCAATATTTATTAGCTTTTCTAATGTCTTATTCTCTTGAACATGAATTTCATTGAAGAGCGAAAATATAAACCTTGCAGAGGCAGCTTGGTTTTCAATTTTTTTTAGAGATTTCTTTGAAAATCGTGCATTAAACAAGAAGCTAGGCACCATTTTTTTATTCAACTCAAGAAGAATTCTTGGCCAAATTTCACTCTCCACTCTTACAGCGAGATCGGGGCGCCAATATTTGATAAATCTTTTGGAGACAAAAAACGTATCATGTGGTGCCATTTGATGGATAACTCGTTTCTTTAAATTCTTTTCAAAAATTTGAGCTGATGTTTTAGTACTTGAGGTAATTAAAATATTAATCTTTGGATTATCTTCTGCAATTTTTTCGATAAGTGGTAATAGTGATAACGTTTCCCCGACACTGACAGCATGTAGCCAAATTAGTTTTCCTGAGGGCCTTTTAATTTGCTTGCTAACCCAACGTTCCCAAAAGCGATTTGGGTTCTCTTTTCCCTTCAAAACAGAAATCAATTGGTAAACGAAATAAACAGGGTCCAATACAAAACTAAGAAAAAAATAAAGTCTCAAGCTAAAAGAAATTTTGTTCACTAAATTATTACCATCGTTCACTAACTTTTAATGCCATCTTTATATCGCTTTTGGTGATACAGGAAACAGCATTATTCCTACTTTTTTAAAATATAAATTTTAATTCCCTAATTGCTTCGTATCTTGGCTATTGGATATCGGCAGCAAACTGCAAGAAGGTTTTAAAGCAGAACATTTTTTTTACCAATTAAGATCAACTTGGAGTTAACTAATTCTAGTTTGCAGGCCATCCCACTCCAAATGAAGCAAACTTTGACAAAATTTCTAAAAAAGGTAGCCAAACTTCAAATATTATTCTGAAAAAAATTAAACGATATGACCCATAACGATTAACTAATATGAACTAAGTTGAATTATTGTTAATTACGACAAATTCTTTGGCGCTAATAGAAAAGCAATAAAGCACAAATTGGAACTTTGTCTAAATTGCAAAAAAATTTAAGTTTAATAAAAGATATTCAATTGAAGTTTAAATTCCATATAGATAAAACGCCGGTCGTGATATTTTTATTGGCTTTTGGGATGTCAATAATACCCCTCAATGATGCGTTAATAAAGCTTTTAAGTGCCCGCTTCCCCCTCGCAGAGATTGTTGCAATTAGAGCCGTACTATGTATTTTAGTTGTTTCTTTTTTTGGGGCGGGTATTCCCGAAGTTATTAAATTACCTGGCCGAGTAATCCTTTTGTTTTCACTCCGTGGTATGTGCTTGGTAATTGCCATGTATTTGTACTTTATATCATTGGGTAGCCTACCCCTGTCCGAGGTCGTTTCTATATTTTTTGTATCACCACTACTAATCACCTTACTTTCGTCAATTATACTCAAGGAAAAAATAGGCATTCATCGTATTAGCTCGGTCCTAATAGCCTTGGTTGGGGTAATTCTAATAATGCGCCCTGGAACGGAGAACTTTAAACCGGAAATGTTATTGGCATTGGGTGCAGCATTAAGCTACGCTATTTTTCAGATTTTCACCCGAAGCTTAAAGTCTGAGGGAAATTTATATGCTCTCGTGACTATTCAAAATTTTTGCTACCTCATCTCAGCAATTCCGTTACTTTTTATAAACTGGTTCAACCCACTGGAGCCAACAGGTAACTTATCAATTGATTTCCTTCTAAGAGGGCCCATTTATCCTACTTTTCAGGATATGGTTTTTATAGTTATCTGCGCATTCTCGGTTTTAATGCTATCGATAACATCTTCTCACGCATACCGCACAGTCGAAGCCTCATTACTAGCACCATTTGAATATGTAGCAATTCCATTCAGTATTTTTTGGGGAATTGCTATATTCGGTGACTGGCCCTCTAATCTGTCATGGATTGGCATGAGTTTTATTTTGTTTGGGGGAATTTACGCTATCTACCGCGAAAGAGTCAGAGAAATTGAGATAATTTCAAAAGTCCCAATGCCAGCTTCAGCTGCTATGTACCAAAAGCCAAATTTAGATGACGGAAAGGATGAATAGTTTACTTTTGATAGCGCGCTTTTTCTCGGATAAGTATGTAATAATTTGATGCTACTATTATTAGAGTTCCTATTATGAATTTAACGGTAATTATTTCATTAAACAATACTACTCCAAAAACTATACCGATAGGTATAGCAAGATAATGAAATGGAGCCAGGGCTGATGCATCGGCATATCTATGACTTTCGGCGAGGAAAAATTGTTGGAAACTAGCTAATAAACCAAGAGCCAGTAAATAATCCCATGGGAGATCTTTATAGATCAACGAAGGAACGCTGTTATTAAAATAATTTTCGCTGACAAATAAAATCATCAGTGAAACAACAACACCAAAGGAGTTGTACCAAATCGCGGTCGGGATAGAGGCATTTGTTTTCCCAAGCATCCTTATAAAAACAAACATCAACCCAGAAAAAATAGCTCCCAAAAGAGCGTATATTACTCCAGAAAAATTAAAAGATGCGTTTATCGGTGAGATAATAAATACTACACCCAGAAACCCTAAAATTACTGCCCCAGACCTTCGCAAACCAACACTTTCACGGGCAATTATTACGGATAAAATGGTAATAAAAAGCGACATAGTGTTAAAAAGTACTGTAGCCAAACTAATATCAATTGTAGCAACAGCTAAAAACCACATTACCAACCCCATGAAACCACATAAAATTCGAAGAAGTAGAAGCCTAATATTGTTAACGTGGAATATTTTTAGCCCTTGTTTTGAAAGCCCATAAATAACAAGCAAAGGTAAACTTAACAAATATCTATAAAAAAGGATTTGGAATATAGGAAGATTTGGCTCAAGTAGTTTTACAATACTTGCAATAGCAAATGATAAAACAAGTTCAATTATTAAGTAAATTACACCAACCGGAAGGCTCTGTTTTATTTCCAAATTTTACCGACCTTTCAGGGGTATAAATTACTTATTAGTAGTCAAAGAATTAAGGGCAACACCCATCTTGCTAACTAGTTGTGGAATAACTTTTTTTTGCACACCCGAAAAACCCAAGACCAGTGCTTGTCTTTGAGCAGGGCCTTCATAATAGATTGATAAGGGCAGTGAATCTATCCCCGATTTTAGGAGTTCCAAATGTGCCAACCGATCACTTATACCATTCTTAATATCAGCAAGAATGTGCATTCCCGCATCTGTTTGCTGCGGTATTAAAATATTAGAACAATTTTCTTGTAGTGCATTCAGTAAAATATCTCGTCTATCACGATATAGACGACGCATTTTTCGTATGTGCTCTGCAAAGCCACCGTCATCCATAAAATTTGAAAGGGCCTCTTCTGTTATGGCTGACGAAGTTTGTCCAAAAATATTACGCATTTTAGCAAATGCATCCATAAGAATTTCCGGTACTACAACATACCCAATACGAACTGATGGGAAAAGTGACTTAGAAAAGGTTCCAACATATAAGACGCGACCGACCTTATCTAATGCCGCAAGTGCTGGGAGAGGTCGACCCCGATAACGAAATTCACTATCATAGTCATCCTCAATTACCCAAGAGGCATTTTCATGGGCATATTTTAGAAGAGCCAGCCTTCTCTGGAGAGACATTGTGATACCCAGTGGCTGTTGATGAGATGGTGTTGAAAATATCAGTTTCGGCTTTGGAAAATTTGAAATCGCAAAAGGCAAATTTAAGCCTTCATTATCGATAGGGATTGGCGAAACATCACCACCAACAATTTTCATCAAATCTCGGCCAGCAATATGGCCGGGATTTTCATACCAAACTGTGTCATCTTTATTCATCAATACGTAAGAAATAAGAACAAAAGCTTGCTGAGCTCCAGAGGTTATTAAAATTTGTTTTGGATCAACCTTCATGCCCCTTGAGTCCGCTAGATGATGAGCAATCGATGACCTTAGTTTTTTAGATCCCAGTAATTCACCATAACTAAAATTTGTAATGTCAGATTTAGTCGTCGCCCGACTTAGGTACTTATTCCATATTTTAATTGGGAATTGATCTAAACCAGGCACACCAGGGCGAAAAGGTAAGATTGACCCATAGCGTGTACTTGCTTTTGAAAACGAAACATGCTCGGCGGTTTGAGAAAAATTTCCATCAAAATAGTCTTTTTTTACTGCGTCAAGGGAAGGCACTACCGGTTTCTCACCGTCTAATCCCTCAGATACAAATGTTCCAGAACCAGTTTTTCCTTGAACATAACCTTCAGAAATTAATTGCTCGTACACCGATTTAATTGTGATCCTAGATACACCCAATTCTAATGCCAGTTCACGCGTTGAAGGTAATTTTTGACTAGGTGGGAGTGCTCCGTTAAGTATCATCCGACGTAAAAAATCTTCGATTTGGCGATAAATTGGTAATACAGAACTTCTATCAATTTCTAGCGTAGCCAATAGTGCACCTTTTGCAGCTTTAACCATAATTTTTTCCTAATGGGCTTATATTTATTGCAAAATTGGGTATAGACGAGATTCCATTATAACTCTAGTGAGTTTACTGCCATCATTTCAGATAAACTCCTACTGCTTAGAGCAACAAATATTTAAATAAGGTTAAAAGGTGGAGCTAAATTTAAGACTTTTTCAAAAAACTAGTGATCTTGAGAATAAAGTAGATAGCTTCTTTCTTAAGCTAGCAGAGGCTGGTGTAATTTATCGATTGGCAGTACGTAATTATCTCCGAGAAGGTTTGTCGAAGGGGTATGCAACTCATTTTGAGCAGGTATGCAATATTGAAACCAATGCAGATACTCTACGAAGCGAAATTAAACTAGCAATCTATTCCGATATGCTGATCCCAGATTCTAGAGGTGATGTTCTTGGTCTAATCGAAACAGCAGATGAGGTTTTTTCACTGATGAAAACATCACTTTGGGCTTTTTCAATAGAAGCCCCAACTATTGATGAGGAATTGATCCCGGGTTATCGGAGACTAACGAATATGGTGGCAAAAGCTGTAGATGAATTAGCAACAGGCGCGCGTGTTTTTTTCCAATCTCCACATTTAGTTTCGAGCTATGTAGCGAAAGTAAACCTCTATGAAAAAGAGGCTGATAAATTAAGTTCTGACCTAAAGAAACAAATCTTTTCTTCAAAAAGGGAACTGGCCTTAAAACTTCACCTTAGAGAATTTGTTGATCGAATTGACTCGATAGCAGATCACGCAGAAGATGTGGCTGACAGATTAACAATCTACGCCATCAAAAGACAGTCTTAATGGCCATTGACCCTCTGGTATTGGTATTTTTATCCAGCGGCCTTTTTCTAGGCTGGGCTCTAGGCGCCAACGATGCCGCTAATGTTTTTGGCACCGCTGTTGGAACAAAAATGGTGTCGTGGCGGACTGCTGCCATAATTTGCTCTATTTGTGTTTTATTGGGCGCTGTATTTTCGGGGGCTGGAACGACAGAAACCCTGGGAAAACTAGGGGCCATTTCGGCACTACCCGGGGCTTTTATGACTGCGCTTTCTGCAGGATTTTCAGTTTTTATTATGACAAAAGGCGGCCTACCTGTTTCAACATCTCAGGCTATAGTTGGGGCAATCATTGGCTGGAATTTCTTTTCTCAAAAACCCACTGATACAACCATTTTACTGAAGATTCTGAGCACTTGGATCTTATGCCCTTTATTGGCAGGCATCATTGCAGTTTTAATTGTGCAACTAATAAAATTTATTTCTCGGCGTATGGCGATCCATATGATTACATTGGACGCAATAAAAAGAATTGCTCTAATAGTCGCGGGTGGATTAGGTGCTTACGCTCTGGGGGCAAATAATATAGCAAACGTTGTTGGGGTTTTTATCCCAGTACAACCATTCCCAACTCTTGAACTTGGGAATTTTACCTTAAGTTCAGCGCAACAACTTTTGTTATTGGGTGGTTTATCAATCGGTCTAGGCGTCTTCACATATTCTCGAAAAGTTATGGACACAATGGGATCACAACTTGGCAGTCTTTCTGCGACAACAGCTTTGATAGCGGTAATCTCGCATTCAATTGTCTTGTTTATGTTCGCTTCACGTGGTCTTGAAACGTTTTTATTAAATCTGGGTTTGCCAACTATACCATTAGTACCAGTTTCCAGTTCGCAAGCTGTGGTTGGTGCCATTATTGGCATATCAATTTTAAAGGGTGTAGCCAGTATAAATTGGGCAGTTTTAGGGAAAATTTTAATGGGATGGGTTCTAGCGCCAGCCGTCGCTTTTATTATATGTTTTATAGGGCTCTTTTTTCTGCAAAATGTCTTCGCACTGCGCGTTGTCTAAAAGTTTCCAATTCTTAATGGGCTTATTAAAAATTTTATAATGGATCTATATTATAAATCCAATTTATTGTGTATACAGCCCGATTAATCATTAGGTTTTGTAATAAATCTATTACAAATTAAATTTAAATTTGGGTTTAAGATGATCAATTTAGCAGCCTATTCCTATCCTAAAGGTCTTCACCTTTTAAAATCGTGGCAAGCTGGGAGCGAGGAGGCAAAAGCAGAAATCAAATCTGTTTTCGACGCAGCAATTGCTGGTAATTTTGATGAAAATTTTTCTATTCTTGCTCCAGCTGATGAGGTCCATTCAACAGCCTCGGTGCATATGTTAGCTCTTGCAATCTTGAATGACTTATATGGCGTCACTTCCGCTGAATACTATAAAACTGACCCCTATAGGTATGTGCGCGCAAACCTTACCGTTGGTAGGCTATTAGGTGTAAAGAAATTGTATATGACTTGGGCTCTCTATGCTTTTTCTTGCGAAGTATTAGGCCAAAAAATGATGTATCCAGATAAATTTCCTCCTGGATCTGATCCTGATGAAGCTTTGATCAATAAAGAAAACTGCTTTGAATTAGAAACGCCAGATTTCAGTACAGGTATTCCCAAAATAATTGATGATATATTGCGTGTTACGGAAGAATTAACCGGCATGCAGCCTTTGCTTCAAATTTCGGCGCCTTACAGCCTTGCGGCTGATATATACGGTCAAGAACCACTTCTAGCAGATGTTGTAAACGATCCAGGTCATGTAAACGCTTTACTGGATCATCTGGCAGACAAAGTCATAATACCCTGGATTGAGCACCATTTAACCGTTTTCCCCAATGGATGGGTAGAGCTTTCAGATGCTTCAGGCTCTCCTTTTTTTATTGGACCAGAAAATTGTAAGACCATGTCTATAAGGTCAATTCAACGGATGGATGGCGGAAACCTGTGGAACGGAAGAGTTTTTGACTGCAATTATAGAGGTGACTACGTAGCAAATGTACAAAGTAAAAATAGACGCTCTCGTAGGAGTTCAAAAAATACCAGTGCACCCGCTAAAGTAGACTTAAATGAGTTGACTGATATCAAATTTAGTGTCTGTCAAAAATTTATGATGCGTCTAGAGGCAGATAAAGTTGATGTTGCTTTTTATCGCGACCAATCGTTGGAGAGAAATATACCACTAACGGCAGGCATAGGGTCCGGCGAGGTTGATAGAAATAGTATAGAAGACCTAGAGATGGCAAGGCATCAGTTAGGTACAGCAGCAAATGACTATGTGAAAGCAATTAAAGAAGTCTGTGAAAAAATTGACCTACCAGCAAACAATTTTGTAAATGAACCTTGGCCAAGCCATCTTTATTTTGAAGATCTGAACGGCGAGTCAGAGTTCGGTCTCGTAGAGCTTATTTTAAAGCAAGTATATGACTGTCCTAAAATAGTCAGATAGACCTTCAAGAAAATACGTTTAAAAAACGTCAATCTTGAAATACCATAGGGTCTAAATTTGTTTTAGAGTAACTGTGTCGTAAACTTATATATTCTTCGGGTTGTTATTTAATGGGAAATAAATCTTCAAAAATAACCACAAGTCATTGGGGTGCATTCAACGTGTTTGTCGAAAATGGCAGAATAATTAATACTGAACCTTTCCACGCCGACCCTGCACCTCCAAATATTTCACAGCTTGTGCCAAATGCTGTCCATCATTCAAAGCGGATTGACCAACCCTACGTTAGAAAGGGCTGGTTGGAAAAAACAACAACTACCAAAAGGGGAAATGATGAATACGTTCCTCTCGCCTGGCAAGATGCTATCGACCTTGCCGCTAAGGAGTTAATTCGGGTAAAAAATAATTATGGTAATAAGGCTATATTTGGTGGGTCATACGGTTGGGCTAGTGCCGGCCGATTTCATCATTCCCAGAGCCAATTACATCGTTTCCTAAATTCTATAGGCGGCTACGTTAGTTCTTATGCCAGCTATAGCACTGGCGCGGCACAAGCGATTATACCCCACGTTCTAGGACTAAATTTCCATAAAGTAACGTGGAGAGAAATAAATAGCTGGTCGTTGATCGAAAGACATACTGATAACCTGATTATTTTTGGGGGCATCAACCCCAAAAATTCTCAAGTTAGCATGGGTGGATCCACGGAGCATGATGTATCCAGTCAGTTCAGAAAATTTGGTGATGCGGGCAAGAAGATGGTTTCAATTAGCCCACAAAAAGATGATAGCCCCAACGAGACTAGTTGGCTTCCGATAAACCCAGGCACAGATGTCGCTTTAATGCTAGCTATAGCCCATGTTTTAGAAACTGAGGAACTAGCAGACCAGTTATTTTTGAGTAAGTATTGCTCTGGTTACGAATTATTTAGGAAATATTTTTTAGGAAAAGATGGGCATTTTGCCAAAACACCCGAATGGGCTTCCGAAGAAACAGGTATTGACGCTTCTGAAATCATAAAACTCGCTAGAAATATGGCATTAGGTCGTACCTTAATAAGTGTTTCATGGTCTTTACAAAGAGCGCGTTACGGAGAGCATCCTTTCTGGATGGCTTGTGTTTTGGCCGCCATGCTAGGTCAAATTGGCCTACCTGGAGGAGGCATTGGTTTTGGTTACGGGGCCATTGGAAATATCGGCAAAACCGCAAAAAGAATGCAGGGTCCTCTTTTTGAGCAAGGCACAAACCCGATCTCTGATTTTATACCCGTCTCGCGCATCGCAGACATGCTATTAAATCCAGGTAGACCTTACAATTTCAACGGTGAAAAACGGATTTATCCAGATATAAAACTTGTTTACTGGTGCGGAGGAAATCCATTCCATCATCATCAAGATCTGAACCGCCTTGCCGAAGCTTGGCAATATCCCGAGACTGTAATCGTCCATGAACCTTGGTGGACAGCTACAGCCGAGCGAGCCGATATAGTTCTTCCAGCCACCACACAATTTGAGCGATCAGATATAGGTTGGGCGAAAGGTGATCCATACATATTTTATATGCCCCAGATGATCCCACCCGTAGGACTCGCAAAGGATGATTATGAAATTTTTACTGAACTATCTAAAAAACTTAATTGCGAGGAAAATTTTACAGAAAATCAGTCATCCGAGGAATGGATTCAAAGCATTTATGATAAGTTTTATATGCAGTCTAAAAGTCAGGGGATTAATGTTGCGGACCTAGAGACACTTAAAGAAAAAAATTTCGAGAGAATGACGATTGATCTGGATGGAGAGGACTACGTACCTTTCAAAGCTTTCCGTGATGACCCGGTTAAGAATCCACTTGGCACACCATCCGGAAAAATTGAGATATATTCAGAAAAAATCGCAAAATTTAATTACCCAGAAATTCCTGGTCATCCTATTTTTAATAAACCTCTTTTGGACCAGAAGTTTCCACTTCGTTTACTATCCCCACAACCCCACGATAAGTTACATAGCCAACTACAAGCAGCTGCTGAGGACATAACTAAACATGCAGTTTTAGTTATGAACCCTCAGGATGCAGGAAAAAGAGGCATTTCAAAAGGTGATTTAATTAAAATCTGGAATTCTAGAGGGTCTTGTCTCGCCACTTTAGAGATCAAGGAAACAATTATACCTGGGGTCATCTCACTGGCAACGGGTGCTTGGTTTTCACCAACCAAGGAAGGTTTAGACATTTCTGGCAACCCTAATGTGCTAACAGCAGATACGGGTACGTCAGATTTGGGACAAGGCGCTGCAGCACATAACATCGAAGTGGAAGTTGAAAAATACCAAGAAAACTAGCGTTTTAGCGTTGATGCAAAATTTGCTAACTTTCTAATCAATTCTCTAAAATTCTCACGCTCACTGTCAGAAAGGATACTAAAAATTTCAGCTTCACGTTCCACTAAATATGCTGAAATCTTCTTGTGCATAATTTTACCTTCCTTAGTGATCTTTAGTTTAGCTTGTCTTGCGTCACTTGGATCAGGCACTCTTTTCAAAAAACCTAAATCCAGCATTCTGTGGACAGCTCGGGAAATTGAATTCCGGGGTCTCCTTGTAATCCTCGCAACATCCTGCGCCGTTAGTTCAGAATAATGCGCCAAACATAGCAACAAATGATACTCTGCTCTGACTAAACCAAAATCTTTTCTAACGTCCTCATATGTTGGAAAGACGATCGCATTCGCCAGATACGAAACCTTATATGCATCAGGGAACTCTACAGCCTCAAAAATATTTGAATAATCCAGATCCCCTTTCTTTTTGACCATATTTCATAATCCAAAAACTTTAAAATCACTTCAAATTTATCACTTGTCAGTGCGTAAACAAATAATTAATTATTGTTCCATATAGAACAACATTGTGAGTTACAATGCGGGAAAGCAAGCTTACTATACCCGAATTAAATGATAAAAAAGCCCAAGGTGAAAGATTAGCTATGGTGGCTGTTGGCGAAGCCATGTCAGCTGCTTGGGCGGAGCGAGCCGGGGTGGATATAATTGGGGTTGGAGACAGCTTAGGTATGACTCTGCATGGTCATCAAAATACGTTGCAAATCACCGTCGACCAAATGATTATGCACATCCTCGCAGTCCGTAATGGTGCACCAAATACAATGACGATCGCATCTATGCCTTATGGTTCCTATGCGACTGAAAAAAAAGCCGTGGAAAATGCTATAAAAATAATGAAAGAAAGTGGCGTAGATGCCCTCAAGCTACAGCTCGGTAGCGAAGGAGCCAACATCATAAAAGCCGTTGCAGATGCAGGGGTTCCCATAATGAGCC
>JBJLGF010000049.1:0-37149 GCA_045564975.1 Paracoccaceae bacterium | reverse complement strand
ACTTACCGATCCAAATAATATGGTATTACCCTGGATAATTGATTTCATAACCGTGCTAGACCAGTATTCAATGCAAGTATCTAGGACTGAAGCGACATTAATTTATTAATTGGACGTTTTTAAAGGTTATTAAGAAAAATTGACTTTTTTGTCTGGAAGGATTGATCAATCGCGTCAGCAATTTTTTGTGCTTCAACACCATCAGAAAGAGTTGGTAAATTTCCCCTAGGACCATTTCTAATTTCGGAAATGAAGACATTGAGTTCATCTGAGTAGGTTTTTTTAAATACCTCATTCCAATTTGGCAGGTTTCGAAGTTTGAAAAATGCTTTTTTGTCTGTGTCGTGTTCTGATGTATTGGTATTTTGAGCGGTTTGTATCATTCCCTTGCTTCCGGCAATTTCAAGACGCTCGTCATGACCATATCCAGATCTCCAGCTAAAATTTAAACTACATAACACACCATTGTTTAAACGCATTAAAACTACTGCGGTATCAGGTTGATCTATGACTTTGAATTCGGGGTCAAATAGCGCATCACCATATGCAAAAACTTCACGGGTATCTGAATTTAACATCCATCTAATAAGATCATAAAAATGACTACCCTTTTCACCGAATAAGCCGCCAGAAGTTGAAATAAATTTTGCTGAAGGCGGAATTGCGCTTCTTGAAGTTATTTGCAGGGTTTCGGGAGTTCCAATCTCATCCATTTGAATTGCTTTGCGCATTTCCGAATATCTTTGGTGAAATCTACGGTTGAATGCCATTGCACCATATACGGATTGTTCATCCGCGTAATTTGCTATTTGCTTTGCTTGGTTTAAGTCTGCCGCTAATGGTTTTTCACATAAAAACGGTATCTTAGCTTTTATAATTGTTTCTGCTACTTGCCCGTGCGATGTGGTTGAGGAAGCAATAACAATGCCTTCGGGTCGTAATTTAATCAGTTCACTTACATTTTCTACTATTGGTATACACTGACCGTTAATGCATGATTTCGCTCTTTCTTTGTCTAACTCACAAATTCCAACTAAATTAATGTCTTTGTTATTTATAGAGTTTTTATGTGGATTGACCCAATACCCCCAGCACCTATTATAGCTAACCTGAACGGTCGAGATTTATTCATTGGCTTTTCCGGTTTAAGTAAGGGGCAAAATTAAATTATGTTCGTTACGTTTTTAAAGATAACAGTCATTGGTTTATTTTTAAATATTTATAGCTTTTCAATTTTTATAATTTCTGTTTTAGGGGAATAGGTTTCAGTTAAAATTTCTGACCAAAGCAGAATTCTAATCCAGCTCAAGTTCAAAATTAAGGTGTAATCTTGAAAGACTATTTTCAAAGCAAATCCAAATACGCTGTGTTTGTTAGTTTTTTTCTGTACGCATTTAGTCTTGGGACTTTGTTTCCACGCTTGGGGGATCTTCAAAATCAAATGAATATAGATAAAGCAACCCTAGGTTTTGCTTTGATAGGTTTGCCTCTTGGTGTCCAGATTACTCTCTTATTTGCGGATCGCATTGTGCGTAGATTTAACTTTAGATTTATTTTGATGCTGGGCATACCGTTGCTGAGTATTTCTCAGTGCTTTGCTGCGCTTTCGCCAAGCCCGTTCATGTTTGCAGGAATTTTGATTTTAGGAGGTGCTGCAATTGCTGTTATTGAAGTCGCAGTAAATTTGGAGGCTGACCGTGTAGAGGCGCATAGTGGCCATCGTATAATGAACCGTTCCCACGCTTATTGGAGTTTTGGTTTTTTTGGAGCTGGAATTACAGGTGCTGGCTTTTCTCAATTAGGGATTTCGCCGTTTTTACATTTTGCTTTGGTCACAGTATTTGTGAGCACCTTAACGATTTTACTTTTCGTAAAATATAACGCTGCTAAACCTCGCAGGCAAAGCGTAGTGGTAAAAAATAAAAGCTTTGTTTGGCCTTCAAAAGGCATTTTTTTGTTAGTGTTCTTTTCTCTTTCGGCAATGCTTGTTGAGGGTGCAAGTATTGATTGGTCGGTTATTTTTATGAGGGATATTTTTAATACTGTTCCTATAGTGAGCGGTCTTGCACTGGCTTTGGCCGCAATTGCTCAAGGTTTTATACGTTATTTTGCAGATCAGTTTGTTGATAAGTATGGTCCAGAAAGGGTCTCTCTTTATAGCCTTATTGCCATGGTTTTGGGGGTAGGCTGCGTTGTATTTTCATTGGAACCTATTACTGCACTTCTGGGCTTTTTATTGATGGGTGGTGGCAGTGCTGTAATTTTTCCCTTGGCTATGTCAGCAGCGGCACAAAGGAGTGATAAAACTCCTGAGGAGAATGTTGCGTCATTGGCACAGTTTGTATTTGTAATTTTCTTGCTCGCTCCACCAATTTTAGGATTTGTAGGTGAACATGTAGGTTTGCGTTGGTCCTTTGCTTTATGTTTTCCGCTATTGTTAGTAAGTTTTTTTACAATTTCTTCATTAAATGCAAAGCATTAGGTACTAAACACTAGTCATTGATTGGAGCGCCGCCAGTTCCACCTAAAACACAGAGCTTAGAAAAATTTGAGTGATTGAGGTAAAATTTTCTTTCAGCAGATGCCAAAGATTCACCTAACGCAACTAGAGTTATTCCCTTAGGGCCCTATATTGATTATTCTGAGCCTCATTAACGGCCTGATCTGAAATATCAAAATTTAAAGATCAAAGGAACTTTATATGTCTATTCGACCGATAAGCTTTAGTAGCCAGGCAAGACCCGCCATGGAGGGTGCAGGTGTTCACTTACACCGCGTATTTGGTTTTGGCGAAACAGAACCATTTGATCCTTTTTTAATGATGGATGACTTTCGAAATGACGACCCAAACAAATATGTGAAAGGGTTCCCATGGCATCCTCACCGTGGAATTGAGACCATCACATATGTGCTAAAGGGAAATGTTCAACATAGTGACTCTTTAGGAAATAATGGAACATTAAGTGATGGTGATGTTCAATGGATGACGGCAGGTTCTGGCATAATACATCAGGAAATGCCCTCAGGAAATGAGTTAGGTCAGATGCATGGATTTCAGTTATGGGCGAATTTACCAAGAGATCAAAAAATGTGTACGCCCCGATATCTTGATATAGCTTCGAAGGAAATTAATACGCTAACGGATGATGATGGAACGCATATTCGAGTGATAGCAGGAGATTACCGCGGTTATAAAGGCTTAGTTGATGGGATCGATACAGATCCCTCTTATCTGGATATAACTCTTATGCCTAATGTTAAGAAGAGGTTTCCCTTTGATACACGTAGACAAGGTTTCGCCTATATTTTTGAGGGATCTGCCAATTTTGGTAATTCATCTATTCCCTTTGGAGTTAATGTTGAAAAAGAGTTTAATGGGCAAGAAATAAAAATAAGGGACCAGTCTGGCAATCGCACTTTAGTAGTATTTGGTGATGGTGATGAAATTGAGGTATCTGCTGGCGATCAGGGTGTTCGTTTTCTTCTAATTTCTGGTGCGCCTTTACGTGAGCCAGTGGCCTGGCATGGACCGATTGTAATGAATACGAGAGCTGAACTTCAGCAAGCGTTCCGTGAGCTTAATACTGGTGAATTTGTTAAAACTGGTGCTCAAGGAGTCTTTGGCACTTAATTACTCTACCAGTTTTACAAAAGTTTGCGTTTCTATTTTTGCGCCCGCTTCTTCTCTTAACTTTATCATCTCAGGTTTATCGACTGTAGACATCATTTTCTCCATGGACTCGACTTCCATACATACCCAAACCTTGTCTTTATTTCCCTCTTCATGCCCATAAGCAAGAACGTTTATTCCATGATCCTGTCTGAAATTTTCGTTTGCCAGGAACAAATTTCTCCAGTGTTCATATCCTTTCGATAACTCAACTGATGATATAATTTTCATTTTTAACCTCCTTATATGATGAGTTCAGTAAAAATTTTAAAATCACATATGTCAAAGATAACGTTGTGAATTACAAATTGTCTAATGTATTTTATGATATTGACACATCAATACCTGTTTCAGATATTGGAAATTGGGTACACATGCTTCATACACAAGAGTATTTTTTCTAACGGCAATTGGAAGCGGCTGAATGCGCAACACTGAAAAACTGGCAAATATTTGCGGTAAACGTCAGGCAGTTACTGTGCCTGGTGCTCCAAACGCTTTATTTGCTCGACTTATAGAAGACCTTGGTTTTGAGGTGGTCTATGTAACAGGTGCTGGAATAGCGAACATGCAGCTAGGCTTGCCCGACTTGGGGTTAACAACAATTTCAGAGGTCTCAAATACAGTTGCGAGCATCTCTGATGTTGTGGAACTTCCAATAATTGTTGATGCAGATACGGGATTTGGAAATGCGCTTAATGTCATAAGGACAATCAAGACACTCGAAAAATCAGG
This sequence comes from Paracoccaceae bacterium, assembly GCA_045564975.1. GTDB lineage: Bacteria > Pseudomonadota > Alphaproteobacteria > Rhodobacterales > Rhodobacteraceae > Salinivivens. Next base: position 32,744 of record JBJLGF010000049.1, on the reverse strand, counting down.
GGCTTCTGGTATTCAAATTGAAGACCAAGTTTTTCCGAAAAGGTGCGGGCATTTTGGCGGAAAAGAAGTGATTTCAAAATCGGAAATGGTGCAGAAAATACATGCTGCGGTTGATGCTCGAAATGATCAAAGCTTACAAATCATAGCTCGGACAGATGCAGCTGCAGTTGAAGGACTAAGCTCTGCTATCGATAGAGCACAGTCCTATATTGATGCAGGAGCCGATGTTACTTTCATAGAAGCTCCAAATTCACAAATGGAGTTGGAGAGAATTGCTAATGAACTTCAAGTTCCTCAAATTGCAAATATTGTTTACGGGGGCAAAACTCCTGATGTTGGTAAAGCCCAATTAGCTGAATTTGGTTTTTCTTTAGTATTATATGCGAACGCTATTCTTCAGGCTGCACTTAAAGCATCTCATGAAGTTTTACAGAGTTTACATGAGAAAGGAAGTCTTGCAGCTGTAACCGAAAAGTTAGCCAGTTTTGATGATCGGCAGGCAGTTGTCAAAAAGTTTGATTGGGACAAGTTGGAGAAAAAATATATTTCTAAGTAGGAGAGTTTTCGATGGATCGCCCTTGGGACGACATTATTGATGAAGAGGAGCAGCGTGCGTATAATGCAGCTGGGTTTGGAAGATCATCAGGTATTGGGAAAAACCCTGCTCTGCTAATTATAGACGTGCAATATAGGACTGTGGGAACAACGCCTAAACCTTTTTGGGAGTCGATTGAAGAGTTTTCGACTTCTTGTGGGCAGGTAGGATGGGACGCCGTCTCAAAAATAAAAAGTTTATTGGCTTATTTTAGAGAGCGAAATTGGCCTGTATTATATCCCTATGTAGCGCCAAAAATGGAATTTGATCAGGGTCGTTTAGCGGAAAAAGTACCTGCTCTGATGGGGGTGGCTGCAAAAGGTTACGAATTTGTCCCAGATGTGGCTCCGCACCCAGAAGATATTCTTATACCCAAAAAGCATCCAAGCGCTTTTTTTGGTACTCCACTCGCTAGTTATCTTATTGATGCGAATGTAGATACATTGATTGTTACGGGTTGTACAACAAGTGGCTGTGTAAGAGGTTCTGTAGTTGATGGCTTTGCATATAATTTTCGGATTTTAGTTCCAGAGGATGCTGTGTACGATAGATCAGCAACATCTCATGCTGTGAACCTCTTTGATATGGCTTCAAAATATGCAGATGTAATGCCTACTAATGCTGCTTTACAACATTTAGCACAAATTAATTGACGGTGTTATGTTTAAAATCTCCCATTTCGTTTGTAAAAGCTTAACTTTTGGACAGAAAAAAAATGTATGATTTAGTTTTAGCTGGTGGTGAAGCTGTCCTTCCTGGTAAAGGAACTACTGCTTGTGAAATAGGTATAAAAGATGGAAAAATTGAAGCTATAGCTCCAAAAGGAAGTGACTTAAAAGGTAAAGATTTGATCGATACTAAAGGTCATATCGTCTTTCCCGGAATAATCGATGTACATTTACACCTTGGACATGGTGCTGATATTTCGCGACCTCGAGTTCCCAGTGATGCTGAAATAGAGACCAGCGGAGCGGCTAAGGGTGGAATTACCTGTATGATACCATATCTTATGGCAACTGAGCTCTTTGAAAATGTTTTTGATGATGTGCGAAATATTACAGAAACTGGGTCAAAAATTGACTTCGGCTATCATTTTATAATTGCTACTGAAGAGCAGCTGAATTCTGTGGCCAACTATGTTGATCTGGGAATACCCAGCTTCAAAATATTTATGAATAATCGCGGTGGTGAAGGGGCACGGCTTGGATTGCCCGATATAGATGATGGATTTCTTTTCCGCCTGGCAGAGTCCGCCGCCAAAAATGGAGCAATGGTTTGCCCACATCCTGAAAATATAGAGATTGCCTGGGTACTGCGGAGCAGAGAAATAAAATCGGATCCTAATGGAGAAGGTGGTCTTGCTTCCTGGAATGCTACGCGTCCTGATTTCGTAGAGGCGGATGCTATTCAGAGAGCTGCATTGATTACAAATGTTTTTGGGGCGGCTCTATATATCGTACATACTTCCTCTAAACTGGCTCTAGAAACTGCATTAATGCAGCGTAATTCTGGCGTGGATATATTTCTTGAGACCTGCCCACATTATCTAACTCATGATGTGACATGGGATCGTAAAAATATAGGCAAAATTAATCCACCACTCAGACATGAAGCTGATCGTGAGCGTCTGTGGAAAGCAGTGGCGGAAGGGGAGATAAATACAATTGCCACAGACCATGTTCATCGCGATATTAATTCAAAACAAGGTGGTATCTGGAAGGCCTCTCCGGGTTGCCCGGGGATGGAGACTTTATTGCCGGTAATGCTTACAGAAGGGCACCATAAACGTAATTTGCCTTTGCTTAGAATTGCAGAGCTTCTTTCTGAAAACCCTGCAAAGATAATGGGCCTTGGTCATAGAAAAGGTAGTATTTCTGTGGGAATGGACGCTGATTTTGCTATTGTTAACCTAAATGAAAGATGGACCGTGCAGCGTGATAGTATTGTTAGCAGCTCAGGATACTCAATATATGAGGGTTGGGAAATGAAAGGTAGAGTTCGTGATACAATTGTTAGAGGAAAAGCTGTTTTTAGAAACTTTGATTTTGCTTTTGATGTAACCGGTTGGGGAGAATTTATACCTAGATATTTAAAAACAAAAAATCTCATTAAAGAGTAATTCGTACTAGTTCTATCTTAGAAAGTTTTTTTTAATCTACGTCATAAAGAAAACCACAAGAGCAGATACAGAATGGATCGTTTACTTATTCAAACTAAGAGCTATATATCTACTAGAATAAAGGGTGATGTCTTTGATAACTTTGTAGCTTTGTATTTCGATTTGGCACCAAGGTTTACTTAGTTATCAGAGGACATATTAAAGCAGCCTCATTAAAATGCGATAAATCTTTTACATTACTATTTTATTTATGACTCCACGAATAAAATCAGCACACTGGTCTGGAATAGTGAGTGGTAACATGTGACCTTTTCCAGGTAGCATTGTGAGTTTGGAACCTGATAACTGACAAAATTTTTTTCCATGCAGTTTAGCGTCAAGAATTTCGTCGTCTTCACCAAACAGAACTTCAGTGTAGACTTCCAACTCTTTTTCACGCCCAACCAAAGATGGCGCCGAGGATTGTGCGAAAATCAAATCCTCTGATGTATTTATAAAAGCTTCTGATGAAAGAGCGAAATCTCCACCTCCTTTAATACTAAAATCGTCGCAAATCGCTTCCGGTGCAAAGGCTGCTTTGAAAGTCTCTTTACGCGTTAGAATGCCAAGTAAAGACGAAAAGGTGTAAGCAACAAAAAATCGGATTAATGGGCTCGAAATATTTAAAAATTTAAACATATCAGGTATCCTATCGACGATTTGGGTTGCAGGACATATAAGCGCTAGGCCTGAGATTTTGTCTTTATGTTCTAATGCTAATGCCAGAGCGATTGCTCCGCCCAATGAATGTCCCACAATCAGTGGCTTCTCAATTTCCTCTTTTTCAATGAATTCTGAAATAATCCGTGCTTGTCCCTGCAAAGTTGCATTTTCATGTTTGGACCTTTTAGACCAACCACATCCAGCGCGGTCTATCGCAATAACTCGATAGTCTTTATCAAGTTGTTCCGTTAAAGAATAAGTAAAGTTTCTTAAATTTCCCGCAAGACCGTGTAGCATAATAATAGGTCTACCCTGACCTGCTTCATACCAATGTATTTCAGCATCTTGTAGTACAGTAGTTTTACCAAACTTTGGGATAGACCGTTTAATTTTCTTTGTAATAATATTTGTAAGTGTTGCGCTCAAAACAAGTATTAAAAATAACAAAACTAACGCGTATGTAACCAGATTAATCATATTGCGATTATCTAAACATGAATTTGGCAAGCTGGTAATGATTTTTTAATAAAATACTTTTAGCTACTCTGTGAACCTTGCTTCCGGTTTTGTACTATTTTTCTCGAAAGTATAAATAGCCGTTAAGACAATGAAAAAACCTATCCACTCGGTAACTGACAATATTTGCTTGAGCAAAATGATAGCTAGAAGTGCGGCGAATAGTGGCTCAATACATGCGAGCATTGAGGATCTGGTGGCACCAATTAAACTTGCTCCTTTGAAAAAAAGTACCCAACTTGAAATATAGAAAAGGCCATTTGCGAAAATGGCAAAAATCCCAGTTTTTGTGAGCGGTAAATGCATCTCAAACCCAAGAGGCAAAATAAAACCAACTGTTAAAAGTATTATCCCAAATATACTGACATAAAGATTAAAAGTAGTTGCTCCAATTTGTTCTGATAAATCTGAAGCAGTTACAATAAAGGCAATGAAAAACAACAAGCCTAAAAAACTGATAAATAATCCATAGAGATTTAAAACTTGTTCACCAGTGCTTAGCATAAGGTAAAGGCCTAGCAGTAGTACGATCATGCTCAACCATTGGACGAATACAATTTTACTTTTACCCCTAAAATAAGAAATGAACGCTACACCTAGAGGAAAGCAATAAAGAATGAGCATTACTAGTCCGACATCTAAGTAATCAACAGCGTGATAAGTGAGCGTAATTAATATGCATGCGCAGGTACTTGAAAGGACAACGTAAGGAATTACAGATGAGGGAATTCTTAAGTTTCCTCTGATAAAGGCTATAAATCCAAATAGAATTAGGGCTCCAATAATATACCTTGAAAAAACTAAAAAGAAGAGAGATGAGCCGTCATCTAATGCAATTTTTGCTGAGTTAGGTACAAAAGCAAATAAGACAGATGAGAATAAAACTAAAAAAATACCAGAGTTCATCGAAACTTCATTTCACTTTTTAACTTAAATAAACTGATTTAATTTATTTCAGCTTGAGCTAATTTTCCAGGCTGCTCCTTAATTGGAAGATGGATAACAGTAGCAGCCAATCCAAATAAAATGGCCGCTATCCACATTGCCTCATAGTTTCCAGTAATGTCATATAATCTTCCACCAAGCCATGCCCCGAGGAACCCACCAACTTGGTGACTAAAAAATACTAAACCCACTAAAGTGGATAAAAATTTCAGACCCTGCGTTTGGGCGACCAAGCCCGTTGTCAAGGCTACTGTTGATAACCAGAGAATACCCATGGCTGCAGAAAATACTAGGACGCTAGCCTCACTTAATGGAGTGAATATAAAAATAGTAATCACAACTGCTCTACTTGCGTATATCCCTGCAAGCAATTTTGGTTTTGAATATAGCTGACCTGACCATCCTGATAGAAAAGACCCGCCTATATTGAAGAGACCAATTAGAGCTAGTGACCAAGCACCTATAATTGGTGCTAAACCCTCGTCCGTGATATAAGCTGGTAAATGGGTCTGGATAAATTGCACGTGAAATCCACAAACAAAAAATCCAAAAAAAAGTAGAGTATAAGACCTATCAGAAAATGCAATTTTTATAGCTTTTATCGTATGTAACTGTTCTGTATTAGCCGTTGGTTTTTCCGAGGCACGCGATATGAAAAAGATAAGAGGTAAGATTATTAAAAAAGAGGCAGCAATAAAGAATATGGCTGCGTCCCAACCTACCGTGTCCATTATAACCGTGGCCAATGGAGCTCCTGCAAACATACCAGCAGAGGCGGCAGCTGTTCCCAGACCCAAAATAAAACTTCTTTGTTTTGCTTCAACAACTTTACCGAGCGCCACAATAACAACTGGAAAAGAACATGCGCCTGTGCCTATTCCAACGATAAACCCAGTCAAAATAAACATAGTCTCATCCAGTAATATGCTGCGCAGAGCAAAACCCAGCGCTGCAAAAATAGCCCCAAAAGCTAATACTTGAGTAGGTCCATGTTTGTCGGCATATGCCCCTGCAAGTGGCTGTGTAACTCCCCACATCAATACTTGAATAGCTAATGAGAGAGAGAATACTTCTCTTCCCCAACCCAAGTCTGCCGACATAGGACGCAAAAAAACACTGAATGAGGCTGAAAATCCAAAACTTACAAACGAAATTACGCAACCAGCGATAATTGCGTAAAGTATCGCTGGCTCGATTTTTTTTTGAATTTCAGCCATTATTATAAAGCTGCCTATTTGTGTGGGGTTAGCTTAAAATATTAAGCGTAAAGAATGTCACCCATATTATATAAAAGAACTGAATAAAGTATTAAAAATATAATTGGAGCTATATAACCTTCAGCAGTAGGTTTCACGCCCTCAATTTTTGCCCACTCACTGTTGAGCGTGCGGTATCCAGAAATTGCAGCAATAAGAGCTTGTGTCCATCCGAAAGCGACAAAAGCCCAAGCACCAGATGGCCCATTGAAAAGCAAGAAAATTGAAATTAGTGCTGCAGCCCCGACTTGGGAACCAGCAAACCGAGTTATAAATATTGCTTGGTCACCAAACCCGTATTGATCGTTGAATGCTTTCGTCTGAAATAGACATCTAAAACTGTAATATAACGCACCAATTGTCAGTATTATCCAAATAATTAGGTTCAATGAACCACCAAAATTTTCTACCATTAGAGATTTCCCTTCTTTGATTTACGCACTCGTAATCGGAGTTGCGCCAGTTTCTACCCTTACAACTTTTCCATCCTTGAGTTGGTTTACAACCATCACAGCTTCTGAAGTTCCATCGGGAAAGTTCATCATTGAATGGGTTACTAGAATTTCATCATTTTCGTAAATACAACGCTGGTTGTTTATTTCTAATTGGTCACTTTGCATCATTGAGGTCAGCATTGGCGTCCACTCTTCTTTATTCATTTCAGCGCCAGATTGATGACGGACAAAAACAAAATCATCGTGGATACATTCTAAATAGGCGTCTACATCGCGATTTTCTGATGCTGTTTTCATTTTTTCATATAGAGACATTTCTTACTCCTAAAAGTTATTCAAAGATTTAATTATCATACTTTTGATACAAATAATTTTCCTCAATCCTTAGTAACAGCATTTCATATGCTACATTCTGAAAACTTTTTAAACGTTACGTAAATCAGATTTGAGAAAATGAAAACTGAATTTCTAGCTTACTTATTGAGCAGATAACTTTTAACTCAAATTCTCTAGATTTCTATTTAAGAAACTATGATCATTGATCGTGAGCAGGAATGTCGCCTATTTCGAGCATTTTTTTGGTAAGAATTAATTTCATGCGAGAAAATACTTCGTTATAGTTTTTGTCATTTGCTAAATTAAACAACTCCAAAGGGTCTTTTTCGCAGTCAAAAAGTTCCCACTCTTTATCTTCTCCACCATGATTTGTTCCTGGAAGATCAAAACCGTCGTTATACCAATAAATTATTTTATAGCGTTGATTGCGTAGTCCGTAGTGAGCATAGGCATTATGATCAGGGTCCCGATGCATCCAGTACCTCTGGTATGCTAGTTGTTGCCAGTCGTCTGGGGTTTTGCCCTCCAGAATAGGCTTCAAACTATCTCCTTGCATATAATTAGGGATATCTAATCCAGCAAAATCTAAAAAAGTAGGTGCGAAGTCTACGTTGCAACACATATCATTATTTATCTGCCCGGCCGTGAGTAAACTTGGATATCTTAGCAAAAAAGGCATTTGGAAAGATTCTTCATAAATAAATCTTTTATCAAACCAGCCATGTTCGCCTAAGAAAAAACCTTGATCAGATGTGTAAATGACAATTGTGTTTTTAGCTAAATTTTCCTCATCTAAATAATCTAGTAATGACCCCACACTTTCATCAATTGATGCAATAGTGTTTAGGTATCTTTTTATATAACGTTGATATTTAAATCTGCTCAGTTCTTCATGTGAAGTGAAAGTAAATTTTTCTCCAGTATGCTTGTCTATCAACTCGAATCCATCGAGAGTTTTGGGGTTTGGTATTTTCCGCTTATTACCATCTGGTCTAGAACGTTCACCGATTTCAGATCCACCTTCGGGTTGGACTAATCCAAGATCATCGTAGGTAATATCATCTTTAATTCTCATTTTTGCTTCTGCAGCGGCTTTTGCCCTGTTCTTGTAGTCGTCATCAAAGGAGTCAGGTACTTTTATGTCCTCTTCATAAAGCTTTCGGTTTTTTGGATGTGGTTCCCACTCTCTGTGTGGCGCTTTATGGTGGCACATTAAGAAAAAGGGCTGATTTTTATTTCGCGATGATAACCAATTAATACATTTATTGGTTATGATGTCCGTGGCATATCCTTTTTCCTCTACTTCCCTTCCCATTTCAATGAATTGTGGGTCAAAGTAGTCGCCTTGTCCTGGCAATACTGACCAATAGTCAAAACCAGTAGGTTCATGCTCTTTGCCTTCCCCTAGGTGCCACTTTCCAATGATAGCTGTCTGATAACCTCCGTACTGAAGATGTTTCGCAACATTAGGGAGCCTATTATCGATAGGTGTATTTAATGTTGTTACGCAATTCACATGATTATATGTTCCTGTAAGGATGGCAGCACGGCTTGGTGTGCAAATTGAGTTTGTAACGTAACAGTGGTTAAGCCTAACTCCTTCGTTTGCAATGCGATCAATGTTGGGGGTTTTATTTATGCCTTCACCATAAGCACTAATTGCTTTGGCGGCATGATCATCTGCCATTATAAATATTATATTAGGAGCATTCATGTTTTTATCATTTTCGCTTTGTTATTTTGACGTCAATGATCACCGACCTGATATGATATGTCGATATTAAAATGTGATGTAATGTATATTGTTTGTACCAAATGAGCTAATTTGTGACTAAATTTAGAAGATCACACCATGGAGTTTTAAAATGTCAAAATATGTTGAGGCCGCTAATTGGATAAGTGAACAAAGACAATCTAAAAATATTTATAAAAACTTTAATGAAATGTTTGGTTTGGAAAGTTTTGAGGATGCATACTTTGTGCAAGACGCCTTAGAGTCTGTCTGGGCTCATAAAGGTGACGTAGTAGGCTACAAATTGGCTCTTACTTCAAAAGCGATGCAGGAGATGTTTGGCGTAAATACCTCCTTCAAAGGCAACTTATTTTCCAAGACTATTCTCAGAGGTGATCAAGTTATCTCCCTAAAAAATTATGGACGACTAGGAGTTGAGTTTGAGCTCGCCATAGAAATTGGTCAAGATTTTGGTGCTAATGCTGATAATCTGACAGTTGAGGACTGTATGAGAAAAGTTTCAGCTGTTTATCCTGCTTTTGAATTAATTGATGATAGGAATGCGGATTATCCTAAAGTGGACTTAATTTCTCAAACCGCGGATAATTCTTGGAATGCAAACACGGTTCTTGGAACTAAATCACAAAACTTTTCTCACCTTGATTTCAGTATTAACGAGGTTTTTAAAAGCATTAATGGAAATATTGAAAGGTCAGTTACTGGGGCAGCTCTAGAAAACCCTTTTAATGCCGTAATCTGGATTGCCGATTTTCTGAATAAGCGCGGATCGGAATTGAAAAAGGGCCAAATCGTGATGACGGGTTCTACATTTCCAACATACTTTCCTCAACCGGACGACATAATTGAATTTGAAGTTTTTGATATTGGGAAAATTAAAATTAGCATATCTAGCTAAAAAATTATTTCGCTTTGAAGACTGCTTAATAGGAAATTAAAGATTAAACTTCTTGTTTAGGCTATGGTGCCCCCATCGACTATAAAAGGTTGACCCGTTGCATAAGAGCCAGCATCTGAAAGCAAATAAATAATGAGCGACGCTATTTCATCAGGTTGACCAAGCCTTCCCATCGGTTGCCTTGAAACAAACCATTCCTTAGCAGCTTTTTTTGAGCCAAGCTTCTCGGCCATATTATCCATTCTTTCGTGTAAAGACGGTGTCTCAATAGTGCCTGGACATATTGCGTTACAGCGTATTCCATCACTCATGAAATCCACTGCCACTGATTTTGTGAGGCCAATAACAGCTGCCTTAGAAGTGCTGTAGGCAGCTCGGAATGGGAAGCCTTTTACTGAAGAAGCTAGGGATGCCATATTCACAATGGAGCCACCACCATTCCTCTGCAGGCCTGGGATGGCCGCTTTGATGACATAGTACATACTATCCACATTAATAAGAAAAGAGTTGCGCCAATCAGTTTCATTTACATCCAGAATAGTTCCATGGTGGACCCAGCCAGCCATATTAACAATTCCATCAAAATCTGGTGCTTTGAAAAAGTAATCTTGAATTAAATTATCTTTCGTGATGTCCAAAGTTTCGGTTTCCGCTCCAAGTGCACTCAATTTGTCTAGTCCAGTGGGCTCAAGATCCGTTGCATATACTTTGGCGCCAGCTTTTAATGCAAGTTTCGCAACAGAGTAACCCATGCCGGCTCCAGCGGCACTTATGAAAATCTTTTTACCTGTTAGGTCCATATCAAGTCTCCTTGCCATGTTTTATCTCATCAATAAATTTTATAAGCAAATTTAGAAACGCAAAAATTGTTTCCAGCAAAAAAATTGGTGCCGCATCTGTGTCACCTATTTTTGTCTTTTTTTGAGGATATTATGAAAAAATCTTACTTATTAAAACGTCGAGTTCTACAATTTGTTAAATTTATTCTTTTTTATGTTTTTCGTATGAGGCTTCTAATTCTTCTCGTAAAAATTCACCAAAATTTATGGGCGAAAATTTTGGTTTCCCCGTTCCTTTTAAAGGTTGAACAACAGCATTCGTATGGGGATCGAAAAAAAATGGACAGGAAAAGCGTTCTCTACCACTTTTATTAATAACGCGGTGAGGCGTTGAGCGTAAAAGACCGTTAGTAAGCCTAGATAGCATATCCCCTACATTTACAACAAAACTTTCTTCTACTTTTGGAACATCGATCCATTTGCCTTCTTTGGTCTGTACCTGCAAGCCTCCAATTTCATCTTGTGCTAGAATTGTTAAACACCCAAAATCTGTATGCGGTGCAGAACCATACAGATCACTTGGACTATTTCTAGGAATTGGTGGATAGTGTAGGAGCCTTAACCAGATAGTTGGCGTATCAAATGACTGCATTATACTCAGATCTTTGATACCTGACGAAATAAGCGCCAGCCGCATTAAATTTCTTCCAAGCGTTGTCATTTGGGACGTGTATTTTTCTAGAATTGCTTTGAAATTCTCTATTTCTGGCCATTGATTTGGGCCAGAGAGATATACATTGGGTAGTTCAGATTTATCTTCACGCATCATCATAAAACTCTCTGACTGATTTGGTTTTTTGACATCTGCAAGTTTTGAGTTCACGTCAGTAGAGGTATTAATTGCGATATAACCACGATGCTTGTGATCAAGCGCCACTTTCATTTTTTCTGATAGTGACAGCGAGTGAAAATGTTTTGAAACTTGAAAAAGTTGCTCTACCAGGTTTTTGTCAATTCCGTGATTAATAATATATCCGAAACCATATTCATTATAAGCACTAAAAAAATCCTGTAATAGTGGTCTGGAAAATTCTTTATCCTCAATTCCAGAAATATCTATTTTGGGTATCTGCATTAGCTGCTTTCTCATTTGTTAGTTTGTCCGAGAAACTTTAATACTCATTTCATTTCAAAAATTATCCTAGACGAAAACTTGACTAGTATTAAGTAATCTAGAAGGTTGTTTACAATTAAAATAACTAGTCTACGAAATAATAAAAAAGCGAAACCCCTTTTATGAAATCTCAGTTACTTTCGCGGGCTTATGCCAGTTCGCCTCTTTTACTATTTGTGGCGACATTAGGTTGGGGCAGTAATACAATTGCTAGCCGTCTCGCAGTTGGGGAGGTTTCTCCTATGCTGCTTATATTTTTCCGTTGGGGTATAGTTGTTGTAATTTTGGTAAGCTTTTACTGGCGAGAAATGATTGCCGAATGGCCAGTAATTAAACCAAGATTAAAGTGGTTACTCATTATGGGTGGTTGCGGGCTGAGTTTGTTTAATGCTTTTTTTTACATTGCAGCACATAGTACTACAGCCGTTAATTTGGGCATTATTCAGAGCACTATGCCAGGCATGATTTTGCTTGGTTCTTTTATGCTTTTTGGTGATCGCATTAATAAATTGCAATTTTCAGGTCTTTTACTGACCTTATTGGGTGTTGTTGTCATCGTCACTCAAGGTTCGGTCGAAAAGTTAATGCAATTAACTTTCAACAATGGAGATTTGTTAATGATCTTCGCTTGTTCTTTTTATGCTATGTATACGGTAGGGTTGAAAAGTAGACCAAAAATCTCCGGTATGGTTATGCTAGCTTATTTTTCGGTTGCTGCGTTCCTGATGACTATCCCACTTATGATCGTAGAAAGTTTTACTTATGGAACGGTTATACCTGGAGTTAGAGGATGTGCGATCGTACTTTATATTGCTCTTGTGCCTTCTTTTTTATCTCAAATTTTATTCATGCGCGGTGTTGATCTAATAGGACCAGGATCGGCTGGCTTATATGCTAACTTAGTTCCAATATTCTCTGCCGTGATGGCTGTTGTCTTACTAAGCGAAAAATTTGCCCTCTTTCATTTGATTGCAATGTTGTTAGTTTTTGGAGGAATAGGTTTATTTGAGTATCAAAGTAGACGCAAAGTTAAACTTTAGTGTAATATCTTTTGATTAATCATTTGTTTGAGTGCCTTTATGAATATTGAAGAGATAGCAAACGAAATAAGCAGTTCAATTATTTTGACCAAGCAGATTGAACCATTTTCAAATAGAGGTTTAGTTATTTCCCTTCAGGAAGCTTACGATGTAGCCAGAATTGTGGGACAGAAATTAGGCACAACTGAAATAGTAGGTAGAAAAATTGGTTTTACAAATCGAAACATTTGGAGCATTTACGACGTGGGTGAACCAATTTGGGGACCGATGACAACACGTAGTGTTAGTTTTTTTGAATCAAATTTTTTAAACGTTGACCTGAGCCAGTTTTGTGAGCCTCGCATTGAACCTGAAATAGTAGTTTGTTTAAAACAAAAGCCAAAAAATGGTTCTTATAACTCTGAAATATATCTAGATTGGATCGCCCCAGGTTTTGAAATTGTTGATTCTATATATCCAAATTGGAAGTTTTCATTAACAGATGCAATTGCATCGGGTGGGCTTCACGGCTGTTTGGTTGTGGGAAAGAAGTTTAAGGTGAATGACAGAACTGAGAGAGATTTAATTGATGTGGGAGTAAGTTTGTATAGAGGTGGTAGACTAGAAGAAGCGGGCACCGGAGCAAATGTTTTGGATGGTCCAGTTTCTACAATCCGATATTTACATAGTGGTTTGTCTAAGATCAAAAACCAAGATCCTCTGTCTGCTGGTGATATTATAACTACTGGAACCATGACAGACGCAAAACCAATCTTTTCCAAAGAAAAATGGAGTGCTAAATTTGATGGCGTGGTGGAGGCAGAGTTGAATTTAGAATTTTTTTAACAAGCTTACCCAAGGTAATCCTTATGTCCTCTTGCTCAAGTAATATTTAAATATCATAATGAAATTACGTGGTTCCTATTTCTCTCAGCGTACCCGTATATAAAGCCTCCACATTACCCCGTGGAGGCTTTTTTATTGAAGTACTCAGCCAAATTTGATCCAGAAGGCACCTTTTTTCGTAAACTAAACGTGTCATGACAATATACATGCGCGGACAACCATGGTTAGTTGTTCTCATACCCCCCTGAAGCAACGCCTATTAGGCGTTGTTTTAGTTTTTAGAACTGGTGTTCCAAAAAGGGAATATTATCGCATTAGCGACGTGGTGTCGTTAAATTTGCAGAATTCGATACTGACTTGTGACAAGGGATTTTAAAATTCATAAAAATGATTTAGAAAATGTTCTTTGACAAAAGCAAAGTTTTTAAAGTTTCTTTAGGTTCTGGCAATCGGCTTGCTGCTGGAAATACCTTAGCTTTAATTTCAATATTTTTATTTGCAGCAGGGTTTCCAGCTGCAGAAGTTCTTTTAGATATCTGGCACCCCATTACTCTCATGTTTTTTAGGCTTATATTAGCAGTCGCAACACTAATTCTGCTCTGGGCTCTTATTGAAGGCGTATCCTCAGTTTTTGAAGCGCCTTGGTTGAAAGGAATAAAAATAGGTCTGCTAGGTTTTGGGTTTGGAACAAATTTATTACTGTTTGCGCAGTGGTTTACGGACCCCATAACGGTTTCTTTGCTGGCAACTTTAATTCCTATTTCTGCAACTATTTTGGAAGTTTGGGATGGCCGAAGAAAACTTAATATTACGTTTATTCTTGGTTTGATTGCTTCGATAACAGGTGGATTTATTGCCGTTAGTGAGAATATCTCAATTGATTTGGGGTGGGGGGTTTTGATGGCTTTAGGCTCAGGGTTTTGTTTTATGTGGGCATCCGATAAAAGTGTAACCAAACTTTCTGAACTATCTTCGATCGCGCGCTCATCAGTTACTTTTACTGGGGCTGCAGTTTTTACAGCAATAAGTTTTGCAATATTTTTTGCTTTAGGATTAATTGAATTTCCAAATGTTCTTTCAAGCAGTCAATTTTTAAGTTTAATAATTTATTCGGTAATTGCTATGGCAATTTCACAGATCTTTTTTTTAGCGGCAGTCGATAAAGTAGGAATAGCGATTACATCGCTCCACTTAAACTTTTCTCCTTTTTATGTGATGATAATTCTATTTTTGTTTGGAGGAATATGGGATTTAAGAGCAATAATTGGTGCATTTATTGTTGCGTTTGGCGTTTGGCTTGCGCAGGTAAAATAAGTGTCTGGTAAGCATTGGCCGCCTAAACAACAATTTAGAATTTTGTTGGTTCAAGCATATGAAACTGTCTAGCAAGTATAGAGAATAAAATCTTTCTTGCTTTTTCATAGTTAAAGTCTGGTACTTTATTAAAAAGTATTGTGCTGTTACGTTCAAATTATTGGGAGTGTTTTAATTGGTAAAAGTAAGGGACCATAATTACAAATTTATTTCAGCTAGACCTTTTGCTCCAAACTTAGGCGCAGAGGTATATGGCGTCGATCTTAGTGAGCCTATTTCGGACGAACAATTTGCGGATATTTATAAAGCTTTTCTAGACCATCAGGTTTTATTTTTCAAAGACCAGAAAGAAATTCCACCGGATCGTCATATTGCATTTGGTAAACGATTTGGCGAATTGCATTTTCATCCTGCAGCTCCAACCATGAAGGGCTATCCTGAAATTTTTGAAATTCATGCAGATAAAAACTCTAAAGTAGCCAATGGTGAATTTTGGCATTCAGATGTGTCATGCGATGAAGAACCCCCGCTTGGAACAATGCTGCAAATCCATATAGCACCTGCTTGTGGGGGTGATACGATGTTCAGTGACATGTATTCAGCCTATAATACCCTTTCGAAGCCGATAAAGAAATTAATAGACGGACTAAGTGCCACCCATGAATCCGAGCATTTGTATAGGGGTCGTTATGTTGACAGAGGGATAAACGACAAAGACACGATTTTCCCTCAGGCTGTGCACCCCATTATTAGAACGCATCCTGAAACGGGAAAAAAAGCGTTGTTTGTGAATCGTACCTTTACAACAAGAATTAATGAACTTTCGCCTAGTGAGAGCGATAGAATTTTAGATTTATTGTTTGATCATGCTGAACATATTGATCACCAAATAAGATTTAGATGGTCAATCAATGATATGGCTTTCTGGGATAACCGTTGTTGTATGCACCGTGCCATATGGGATTACTGGCCAGAAGAGAGAAAGGGTCGAAGGGTTACAATTAAAGGTGATCGTCCACATTAGTTTAAACTTGATATGAGTATATGAAAGCTTAGATTTCAATAATGTTTTGGATTTTGTTTTTAATTTTTTTGCTAGCTTGCTTTTCTGCTGGTGCCACTGGTGGGCTTTTCCCGCCAGGTACGTGGTATTCAAATTTAAAAAAGCCTAGTTGGACCCCCCCCAACTGGGTCTTCCCGGTGGCGTGGACCTCACTTTACATTTGTATGTCTTTTGCAGGAGCTAGAGCTGCTGTAGCGCCAGATAATGGCTTGGCTATGGCGCTTTGGTCTCTTCAGATTGCTCTTAATACACTTTGGTCACCAGTATTTTTTGGATTAAAAAATATTAAGTTGGGACTTGTCGTTTTGATAGGGCTTTGGTTATCAGTTGCTTGTACTATGCTCGCATTATGGCAAGTAGATTGGTTTTCGGGATTACTATTTTTCCCATACCTAGTTTGGGTTTCTATCGCGGGAGCGTTAAACGCATCGGTGCTGCGACTTAATTTGGAAGAAAACAGTCAATAGACGGAAACTTATAATAATTATTCAGTTATCTATTGCGTGATTTGACTAAACACGCATTACTAACCCATCTGGATCGTAGGGTGACGCTTGAATAACTTTTGCATCCTTTTCAACGCCAACAACATGAACTTTAAGTTTCTGATCTTCCTGAGCAAGATCGTTATTTACCAAAGCCATAGCAAGTGACTTATTTAGAGTATGGCCATAACCCCCTGAAGTTACAAACCCGACTAGACTGTCGTTATTCCAAACAGGTTCATAACCACTGGCATCTGCATCATCTGCATCAATTTCCAACATAACGAGCTTTTGGGCGGGTCCATTACCATCTCTTTCTTTGATAGCTGCTACTCGGCCGACAAATTGCTCCTTGCCCCAGTCAATCCATCGATCCATTCCTGTCATTCCGGGGGTATAGCCCTGAGTAAATTCTGCTGACCAAATCCCAAAACCTTTTTCTAATCTTAAAGATAGTAAAGCGTTGAAACCAAATTCTCTAATGCCACATTCAGCGCCCGCTTTCAGTAGTAATCTACGCAAAGCTATGTGATCACCCATTCGGCAGTGAATTTCGTAACCTAATTCACCGGTAACAGAAAGGCGGCCAACCTTTGCACCGATCAAACCGATATCCATTGCAGCGCAGCCCATAAATTTTAACTCATCAATAGAGAATTCGGTAAGCTTGGATATTACGTCCTTAGAACGTGGTCCTGAAAGAGAAAATCCAGCCCATTCTTCTCCAAGGTCTTTAATGGAAACACCGTCGGTAAGGTGGTCACTGAACCACCGCATGTGCCACGCGCGCAAATAATACGACCCCATTATCCACCAGGTTCCATCACCCCAGTTGAATACGGTTAAATCACCTTTTAATTTACCCTCTTCACTGAGCATCGGGGCTAAGCCTGCGCGGCCTGGTTTAGGAAGTTTTGAGGCCAATATATTGTCGAGCCAAGCCTCAGCATTAGGCCCTGAAACTTCAAAGCGTGAGAATCCAGTTATATCAAGTAGGCCGACGCCAGTCCGGACCGCTTTACACTCATCACCAACTATAGGAAATGCATTGGAGCGTTTAAGTGAGGGATTTTCATCAAATTCTTTAGATGCAAAGTATAAAGGTACTTCGAGATCCCAACTATTTCCCCACTGGCAACCCGCTTCAGTCATTGCATCATGTGCCGGTGCCATTTTCAATGGACGCCCTGCTGGAAGCTGTTCATTTGGATAGGTCATAACGAAGCGGCGGGAGTAAAATTGACCTGTGGTTTGTTTGATAAATTCTCTATTTTCTGCAAACTTACCGTATCTGGCTACATCCATCCCATAAACATCGGCTTCCGGTTCGCCGTGGATCATCCATTCAGCAAGAGATTTCCCTACACCTCCGCCTTGGAGAAAACCTGCCATAACTGCACATGCACACCAATAGCCTTGTTTTCCAGGGACTGGGCCCACAAGAGGATTACCGTCTGGTGAAAATGTAAAAGCACCATTGACCCAGGTTTTAATGCCAACATCTTGCAAAGCTGGATAGCGCTCGAATCCAAGAACTAATTCATTTTCTATCCTATCTGTCTGTTCTTGAAATAGCTCCATTCCGTAATCCCAAGGAGCGCCATCCATAGCCCAATGTTCATGATTAATTTCATAAATCCCGAGCAGAACACCTTTTTGATCCTGCCGCAAATAAGTAAAACCCTCTAGATCGACTGTCATGGGAACTTCAAAATCTAAGTCCTCTAGTTCAGCAATTGTATCTGATATCAAATAGTGATGTTTTAAGGGGGATACTGGCAACTCAATACCAGCCATTCGCCCAATTTGCTTAGCCCACAATCCCCCAGCATTCACAACGTGTTCACAGGTTATTATCCCTTTATCTGTTTGAACTCGCCAACCGTCTTTTGTTTGTTCTAATGCTTCTACTTTAGTATTTTCAAAATACTCAGCGCCGCGCCTACGGGCTGCTTTTGCATAGGCGTGAACAGTACCTGTTGTGTCCAAATAACCTTCCCGATCAGCCCACATGCCCCCTAGTAAACCGTCAGTTGACATAATAGGGTTTAATTCACGGGCTTCTTCTGGCGTAACAAGCCTACAATCAGAGATACCAATGGACTGATATACTCTATATGCTGATTGCAACCATTCCCATCGATCTGGTGTACCAGCCATGGTTAAACCACCAGTCATATGAAGACCTATATCTTGACCACTTTCAGCTTCGATCTCTTGTAATAAATCGATAGTGTAAGCTTGTAGGGCAGAAATATTTGGGTCAGCATTCAGGGCATGGATTCCTCCAGCTGCATGCCAGCTCGAACCAGCCGTTAGTACTGACCTTTCCAACATGCAGACATCTGACCAACCAAACTTTGCTAAATGGTAAATAACAGAGGCTCCTACTACTCCCCCACCAATAACAACAACCCTATAATGAGATTTCATTATATTCCTCCCTAAATAGCCGCGCACCTACAGACAATCGCTGTTTTGCGTCTAAGAACTTGGAAAGCCTAAAGCTTATTGATTGGGAGTTGATTACCAAATTTCCAAAAGTTGAGTAATTGCAATAGCGCCAAAAATAAGTGTGATTACGACTTTAAACATGCCCCATGGTGCCGCCTTGAATTTTTTACCAAAGTTTGTAGCAGCGTCATCATCATCCATATCATCAATGTTAGCTTTCAAATCATCCATACAATCAAAAGAATTAATCATTACAAAAACAAACATTCCAACAATAGCAGCTGTAATAGCCAGTTGAGGTAAGTCGCCACCTTGGGTAATTATATAAAGGGTAAATAGGTTGCCAAAGACTGCGATTGTGAAGCCCCAGTAGAGGTCTCTTCCCCTTGTCGCACCAATTAATTGTCGCCTATCGCGATCAGCTGCTGTATTCATTTTTGACATTATAAAACTCCATTTTTACTGTTGTAATGCTAACACAAAGCTCAATTGTTCTAAGTGAATTCTACGATTACGTTGCGTCTATTCTTCATGTAAAAAAGAGCTTTGATTTAATTAATGATAGATAAATCAGTGCTAAAATAATTGTAATTTTATTTTTAGTAAAAAACCTCCGCCTTGTGGCGGAGGTAAAGTTTTGGTTCACAGGAACAGGGAGGAAACGTAAACCGCCTTGTATATCCATAACGCTGCAGTGCAGCAATGCATATGCGGCATTTTGACGTTTTTAAATAATAACCAACTAAAGTAAAAATAAGAATTCGCGCCATTTTCTGAAGCACAATGAGCTCGAGGATAGTGGCTGGGTTCGTTGGGAGGAGAACCCGGCCGCGCTGAAAAATAAAATATTAAAATTAAACTTTTAGTTTAATTTGTAACCAACTGGTGGAAACATATAATCGTCATCTTTTTTAATAATAGGGGCCTTTTGCCTTGGAAAACTGGGCAGGCCTAGTCCTGTATTAATCATGCGAATATAGTCTCTGTAACTCATACTCATTAACGGTTTAATTGGGCCAATAAACCCTTCATCTTGATCCGATTTGTTCATAATACATCTCCATTGATAGAAGAAGTTTGCAATTTTTGTGCCACGAAAATTAGCACTGAGATATACTCTCTGATCAGATTTTTTCAAAACAAGGCGGCGCCCATTTTTGAAACAAGAATTGCTATGCGACTTCTTACTGCAAAGTAAGTCCACTACAGCCAAAAAATAAAAACTTAAGTGACTTTGCTCTTGACCATTTTTTGGGGTCGGGTAGTGCAAGCATAATCCATTAGAATATAATTTTTATAATATAAGATTAAACTAAACACTTTAAGTTAAAAGTTAAATAAATTCATTTATTTGCATATCTGAATTAATATTTTAAATATATCTGACATTTTACATGACGCACTAAGAGAACCAACATGCCCTACGAGCCAATAAAACTACCAGATCGTGTTCAGTTGTCTGAAGAAGAGGCTATTCAAAAATCGCAAATCTTTTTTGAATATATGTGTAAGCGTCACTCAGTTCGGGATTTTAGCAGTAAACCAATTCCAAAGCAAATTATTGAAAATATTGTAGCTGCAGCTGGTCGAGCCCCTTCTGGAGCCAATCAACAGCCCTGGCATTTTGTTGCTACTAAGGATTCAGCCATGAAAAAATTGATCCGTGAGGCTGCTGAAAGGGAGGAAAAGAACTTTTATTCTGGTGGAGCAAGTGATGAATGGATTTCTGCACTGGAGCCTATTGGGACTGGAATATCAAAACCTCACCTGACTGAAGCACCATGGTTAATTGTAGTTTTTGCTGAACGTTATGGAAAAAAAGAGGATGGGTCACGGTACAAAAATTATTATGTGCCTGAGAGCGTTGGAATAGCTATGGGATTTTTGATCGCTGCAATCCATAATGCTGGTCTGGTATGCCTTGAGCATACACCCAACCCAATGAAGTTTTTAAATGATTTGTGTGGAAGGCCAAGCAATGAAAAACCAATTATGATATTACCAGTTGGCCACCCAAGCGAAGACGCAAACATTCCAAAAGCTGCGAAATTTAAAAAGCCTATAAATGAGATTTTGACAGTTTTCTAATCAATGGACCATCTGTTTAAGTCAATTTTTAATCTAATTTTAATTTTAAACTAATGATTGTTGGTTTTGGCATATTTTTTTACAATGCATAGGTAGGATTTGAGATGGTGCAGCCCAAAATGAAAGTTGTGTTGGTTGAACCGGAAATACCTTTTAATACTGGTTCAATTGGAAGGACTTGTGTAGCTCTTGATTTGGAGCTGATTTTAATTGGCAAACTCGGTTTTTCCTTGGACTCATCTTCCGTAGCGAGATCGGGAACACGCTACTGGAAATTTGTTGAAATCAGCCTTTACGATAGTTGGGATAATTTTCTTTCAGAACGTTCACCGCTTGAGGAACAGCTCTACTTTTTTGAAGAGGATGGGCCAAAAAGTTTTTATACGCCAACTTATCACCCACAGGCATATTTAGTCTTTGGTTCTGAATCCAGAGGGCTTCCCAAATCAACTCGCGAAAGCGTGCAAAATAGAGTTTTTTCAATTCCAATAAAAAATAAGGCTGTTAAATCCCTTAACTTAGCGAATGCCGCGACGGCAGTGATTTACCAAGCGATGCGGGATTATTTATGAACATAAAAAGGGCGATTCAATTAACCGAGTATGTGGGGTAAGGTTTGTAAAATCAGCCTGATTTCAAGCCACAAATATGATCACTTAAGCATAGTGTAATAACCCCCGTGAAATCAAAAAATGCTAATTTACTGATTGAAGCAGTTTGCTCATGAAAAGATGACGAAAATCTAAGTTGGCATAAAAAATGCTTTTATCGTGCTATTAACCCCGCGGGTACTGGGTCTCTAATAGCTTTTTCCTCCCTGATGAGTCGATTAGAGACCTTTTTTTTCGAAATTTTTTTGGGTTAACGTTAAAGAATCTGCAAAAAATAGCTGTATACAAATGAACACTAACGTAAGTAATTATTTTTTAACATAAATTAAAGTATACCATTGTATTTGTTGACTTTTTTTGAGATAATATTAGTTTATCGATATGTCGAATGAATGTAAAAAATGTAATGTGGTTCACAGCTCACTAGCTGAGCAGTGCTTCAGTTGTGGCGCATCTTTGAAGAAATTAAATATATCGCTTTCAGGATACAGAATACCAACTTTGGTAGCTACTACATTTTTGTCGCTTAGCGTTTTAATTATGAATGTAAATTTGGTTTTTGGGAGCTAGCATGATAACTTGGAAACAGATTTTTGGCCCAAATTTTAGCGTTGCACAAATTGAGGTTTTTTTAATGGCAGGGGCTTTCGGAGCCATATTTTCTGCGATTTTTGTTTTATTGTACTTGTATAATAAACTGGCTGACGATCTCTAGATTTCGTTTATTGGTTTATCCGCTCACATAAGCGGCTTCAGTTTGTGGACGATACCAATTTTTCTGATTATGAAGTCTTCCTAACAAGTCACGTAAGTCAGCAACTTCTTGCCTTATTTCCCTGTATGCAGCCATGTCTGTAGTGTTCTCGACATTATCTTCTGTAAGTAAGCTCATTGCAGATGATCTTCGGGCTATAACTGAATTTATAGCATCTTCTATAAGATCGATATCGCGTAACCCCAAATTGAATTCTGTAGTTGGTTTAGACATGATACCCACTTTCTAACAAATTAGTAATTTCAATATGTGTTAAAATAAAGAGCATCTAAATAAAAAGTCAACAAATACAATGGTATACATAAATTTACTAATAAAAATAATAGTTTAATTTTGTGTCCATTAGTATACATTTGGTTTGTATGTTTTGATTGCTTAGCCGACTCGCTTGGGTGGTTGTGGATTATTTGCAGGATTTGAGTCTATCAAGCTTATTTCAACTATATCATCGCCGCTATCTAAATGTTTTAAGCTCTGCTCAATCGAAGAAGCTAGCTCTTTACTGTAGACTTGATTGTCGCCTTCATAAAAAGCAAATGACTTTAAATGCTTTGCCTTTTTTTCAGGATTATCAATAGTAGACTTAGTCCAATTGTACAGTTCATATTGTTCTGTACCGAGTCGTTCAGCTTCTTCACAATATTCTGCGAATGCATCAAAAGTACAAACCAGTCTGGAATCATTATCAGAAGCGATTTTAAGGATATCTTTTGATAGCCCTAGCTCAACAGCACTCCGAAGATCCTCAGAGAGCCTTTCTGAAACTTTTATCCTGATTTGGTAAAGCCATTCAGACATTTTCATTCCTTTTTAATAATAGTTAGTCATTTTCAGTAGAAATTTTTATGATAGGACTAAATCTAGTGGAGATTATTACTATTCAACCTACACGTCGTAACTGAGCAGGAATTTTTAATATGTTTAAGTCGTTTTTTCCGCAGCCTAGGTTATTCTTTTCGTCATTGGCCTTATGGAGTGGGTTGTTAATCCTTATTTGGTATGCCTTTGGTAAAACGATAGGAGAGGCCCTTGGTTTTGATTTAACCGAAGCTGAGACGGTAATTGGCCTAGGTCATTTTATTACCTCAGAATTTTTGTGGTTCGATACTTATTTTGCATTTGGAGCACTGAGCTTTTTCTTTGTGTGGCGTTCCCGCAACCCACACGAATGGCAAATTTGGTCGGTTTTAGGTTCTGCGCTGCTTATTTATTTGTCATATGCATCGGTTCAGGTATCGGTTGTGATTAATGCATGGTACGGCCCATTCTATAATGATATTCAAACTGCTCTGACTGGTGATGGTGGAGTAACTGCGGGAGATCTTTACGGGCACTTTTTAGTATTTTGCACAATAGCCTTTCCCTACATTCTTTTTATTATATTGAATAGGTTTTTTACAGCGCACTATATTTTTCGTTGGCGAACTGCAATGAACAACTACTATGTGGAAAGGTGGAAACAGGTTCGCAACATAGAGGGCGCTTCGCAGCGGGTACAAGAAGACACTATGCGATTTGCTGCGATCATGGAGGGTCTCGGCGTTGCACTTGTGGATTCAATCATGACATTAATCGCCTTTCTACCTGTCTTGGCTGCTCTTTCGGTACATGTCGAGACTCTGCCCATTATAGGTTCTATACCATATCCGCTAGTTACTATTTCAATAGTCTGGTCAATTTTTGGGACACTCGTTTTGCTAGCCGCTGGTATTAAATTACCAGGTTTAGAATTTAGAAATCAAAGAGTTGAGGCAGCCTTCCGAAAAGAATTGGTGATGGGTGAAGATAGTGAGGAAAGTGCTGGTCCTGGTACGCTTCGAGATCTTTTTTCGAACGTTCGGCGTAATTATTTTAGAATTTATTGGCACTATACCTACTTCAATCTTTTCAGATATATGTATATTCAGGCGGATAATGTAGTTGCTTATATATTTTTAGTACCAACGATTGTTTCTGGACGCATAACCTTGGGTATAATGAACCAAATATTAAGAGCATTTGGACAAGTTGCATCGTCTTTTCAATTTTTAGTATCGTCTTGGACGACGATTATTGAGCTTATATCAATCTATAAGCGCCTCCAAGCCTTTGAGGCGGCTATTAATGACCAGCCACTTACTGGAATTGATAAAGAGTTTATTGAGTCAGGTTCTCGCGAGACTTAGTCTTTATGGTTTTAATATTTCATTTATAAAATTGTCTTCGTTTGGCAAAAACACTTACTCTTTTGCGCCAGGCTTTATATGATGAAAATTTCAGATTATTTCGCATGATTTTTTTTACGGCATTCTCGTTCAACCCGAACTGCGTGTAAATATCATCAAAAGCTACATGGTCCGACAAGGCCATTTGGATAATCTCGCTGACATCTGACTGTTTTAATTGGAGTTCAGTTTTGTCTATTTTTATATCCGTTGTCATTTAACTTGCGTTCAATTCTTGCCAAGCGTTGCATTAATATAAAATTGTAAACAATTAACTTTCGTTAACCATACCCAAAAGGATGTGGCTCATTTTGAACTTCTGTCAAGGCTTCGGCAGACCAAAATACTTCTTTTAAAGCGTTCTTTTATAAGAAATTTTGCCGAATAGTCTGGAGTTCTGCATTTTGCTCCAGAAAAAATTTCGAATCTAGCAGATTTCCATTGTTAATTATCCAGGCATTCAGAAATGCTTCAAATTTATCATCTATCAATCAACCGTAGTGAAGAAATAGTTTCCAAGCTGGGTCGTTGAATTCACACGAAGCTAAAACTGCCAAAATTTGATTTTAGTTTCTTTGTTTTGATTGCTGAAGCGACAAAACGGTAATAAGAGATTCTATATTTTGAGTTGCATATTGAGACTTAAAATAGCCAAAAATAGCTAAACTGCTCCATAAAAAGTGAATATTTTTACTTAATATCTAATTTTCGCTTTTTTTTTGGAAGCATATATGACAACTTAAAAATAACCAAAAAATTTTAAAAATACTTAATACAACGTTCAGGGGGTTGTCTATGAAATATTCAAGGAAGTTTTACGTCGGAACGTCTCCTTTAGGCTTACTTGCGCTTTCCGCATGCGGCGGAGGAAGTAGCGGAACATCCACCACAACAATTGCGGGTAATGCGGTTCTCGGGCCACTTCAATCCGCTATTGCTTTTGTCGATTATGATGGATCTGGCACCTTAAACACTGCAACTGAGCCATACACTTTTACGGACGCGGATGGTGCATTTTCGCTTTCTTCTACCAACGGTACGCAAAAAGTTGTTGTCACTACTAACTCTGCAACTGCTGGAAACTTAGCCATAAGCGCTATTGATGGTTCTTCGGGCGCTGCTTTGAGTGGTGTAACTTTGACGGGTCCATCGGGATCGTCTGTTCTCTCTCCAGCTTCAACCCTTTTGGAAAAATCTGACCTCACAGAAGCAGAAGTCGCGGCAGCTTTAGGCCTCGATGGTATTTCGCTTACTGCCTTTAATCCATACGCAGCTGGCGTGGATGCTGATAATGCATTGGCATTTGAAAAAGTTGCAACTCAGGTCATTACCACGGTTAAGGCCATATCCGCTGCCGCCCAGGGTAGTGGCGCGGCAGCTGAGGCCGCTTCAAATGCAGCCTTTTCTTCTATAATTTCCGTTGTTGCCACGAAGGCAACTGCTGGAGAAACATTAGACTTGAGCGCGGCCGCTGATCTAACTTCAATTCAGACACAGGCTGCCACAGATCTTGTGGCAGTTGCGGGTGTCGATGCCACAGCTTTTACTGCTGTTTTAGCAACTGCCATGACGGCGGTTGGAAACGTGAATACACAAGTTGCTGCTATAACGGATACGGACCTTACTGCTAGTGCTACAAAAGGCTTGTTTGCTACGGCTGATTTTTTGTCTACACAAGTTTTGGACGCTGCTGCTGCTGAGTTGGCTTTGGCGGGTTCGGGTGTCGCTGGAATTACGCTATCTGACGCGGCAACTGTTACCACTATGGCGACTTCCGCGGCGAGTAATACGGCTCCAAGCGATTTGCTTGTATCTTCTTCCTCATTTGATGAAAACGCGGCTGCCAGTATCACATTCACAGGTGTTGACGACAGTACCACCGCCTTTACTTTTGCTCTTTCTGGTGAGGATGCTGCGAGCTTTTCTATAGATAGCGCTACGGGCGTATTGACTTTAACCTCTACCGCGGACTATGAGACGAAGTCGTCCTATTCTGTAATTATAACAATTAAAGACGATGCGGCAGTACCGCTTTCGTACTCTGAAGTATTTACGTTAACTGTAAACGACATTGATGAAGCGCCAACCCTTACAGCAACGGGCGGAAGCTTAACTGAAGATTCAGGCTCTTACGTCGTGACTGGCACACTAGCAGGGGTTGATCCTGAAGGTGGTACATTAACATATAATGCCGAAACGCTCTCTGGTCAGTACGGGGACCTGACGTTAGACACCGCTACCGGGGCCTACACATACACAATGAATAATGACAATGCGTCAGTTCAGGCACTTGGTGCTGATGAGACATTAACTGAAACTTTTTCTGTTTCTGCGTCTGATGGCACGGCGACCACAACAGAAAGTCTGTCTTTTACGATCACGGGTGTGTCAGACACTACTTTGGCAGATCCAGCCGCTGGTAGAGGAGAGTTTTTTAACGTCCTAACTGAGGGTGATGACTCTATGACCACTGTAACAGGAACACTGAGTGGTACTGATCCCGAAGGGGATACGCTTGCTTATTCAATCTCTGGCTCTATTGAGGTTGACGGAATTTACACAGCGACCGGCTCTTATGGAACTTTGGTGGTTAACAAGACGTCGGGTGAATATACTTACACGATAGACAATAGTGATTCTGATACTAATGCTATCGCAGCTGGAACGACTGTTGAGGAGACCTTTACAGTAAGAACTACCGATGGAACTAACAGGGCAAGCCAAGTATTAACCATAAAAATAACTGGAACAAATGATACACCTGTCTTAACCGTCCCAACGGGTGGTGCTCTAACAGAGGGTGCGTCTACGACGACTGTTACTGACACCTTGAGTGCAACCGATGCGGAGGCGGGGTCACTTACCTTTTCAGTGGTTGGTGAGACGGCATCAGCAGGTGTGTACAGTGTGACGGGTACTTACGGGTCAATTTCGCTTAATGCCACAACAGGTGCATATACCTACACATTAAATAATTCTGATGCTGACACAGTTGCGCTCACCAGCGCTGATATTGGCACAGAAACATTTTCAGTTGCTGTTGAGGATGCTGAAGGCGCCTCTGCCACTGGATCATTGTCATTTGCCATAACTGGTACAGGTATAACAATCACAACGATTGAAACCGACAATAAAGTTAACGCAGCTGAGGCTGCAGATGGCTTGACTATCAGTGGACGTGGAACAGCAGGTGAGACGCTAACGCTTTCTTTTAGTAGTGCAATAACCTTGGCGGCGGGTAGTAATGCGACTACCGTTGATAGTAATGGAGATTGGTCTATCGCGGTAACTAGCGGTGATATAACAAATATGGCCGAGGGTACTGAGACAATTACGGCAACAATTGGGAGCAGTTCAAGCGATCCGCTTTCCATATCCATTGACACAGTACTGCCTACCACAACAATAACTGGTGTTGAGTATGATAATGCTAACAAGCAGATGGTGTTGGCGGGTACAAATTTCGACACAATTGCAGCGGCTGGAGCAGACGTCAAATCACTTGTAGATCTTACAAAACTACAATGGGATTTAGATGGCGACGCAACCGATCCCGGAATTACATTTGCGGTTGCAGACATCACTTCAGCAATTGTGACGAGTGCGACTGTATTAACAATTACGCTCACTGACGCGGCTGCGGCGGCAATGGAGGCTACAGCTGGCTTTGCAGAAGATGGTTTGGGCGATACTAATACCGCAGATAATTTAGATGTGGCAGCCGGTTTTGCGGTTGACGCTGCCGGAAACGTTGCAACTACTGACGCTGCAGCTAATTTAAATCCATCCTACTCAGATGCTGCTAGACCGACCGTAACGAGCTTCAGTTCAACGACGGCTGATGGTTCTTTTAAAGAGAATGATACAATAAACATTACGGCGACGATGAGTGAAACTGTTTTGGGAGGTTCGTCGATCACGGTAACGCTTGATCTTGGATCGACAGTCGAGCTCACTACAAGTGATAATTCTAACACATTAACTGGAACATTTACTGTTGGAAGCGGGCAGTCAACCTCTGGTCTTTCTGTAAGCAGTTTTGAAGTAACGAGTGGTTCGGCAGTTACAGATCAGTATGGAAATGTACTATCCGTGACAACTCTTCCGTCAGATAACTTTAGCAGCAGTACACTTGTTGTTGACACAACGGCTCCCACAAACACTATTTCCGGTGTTGAGTATGATGGTGATAACAACCAAATAATTTTTTCTGGTACTAATTTTACCACAATTGCGGATGCGTCTACTGATGTGAAGGCTTCACTTGATTGGTCCAAACTTGTTTGGGACCTAGACGCTGATGGCTCTACTACTGATGGTATTGCTTTTGCTGTAGGCGATGTGACTTCGGCCATCATAACGAGTGCTACACAATTGACTGTAACTTTGACTGACGCAGCCGCGGCTGCAATGGAGGGAACGGTTGGCTTCGCGTTTGACGGGCTTGGTTCGACGAATACCGCTGATAACGTTGACGTCTCAGCAGGATTTTCTGTTGACGCCGCAGGTAATGCTGCCTCGACTGATGGCGATGCAGACAGAACACCGACTTATAGTGATGGCACTAAGCCCACACTTGCTAGTTTTAGTTCTTCAACCGCTGATGGTGCATACAAGGCTGGTGATGCAATCAACATTACTGCCAACATGAGCGAAACCATACTCGATGGCGCAGCAATGGATGTGACCCTGGGAACAGGCGATACTGTTTCATTGACGGCTGGAACAAATGGAACGACGCTTTCAGGGACTTACACAATTTCTGCAGGAGACAGCAGTGACGATTTAACAATTTCTTCTTTTGCAGTTACAAGCGCGATATACGATCAGTATGGCAATACACTCAGCGATACAACTATTCCCGCAAACCAAAACCTCGACGATACCAGTGCTCTTGTCGTTGATACGACAGCTCCCACAAGCACAATTTCTGGTGTTCAGTATGATGGTGACAACAACCAAATTATTTTAGCAGGTACAAATTTTACAACGATCGCTAGTGCTGGAACTGATGCTAAGGCGGGTCTTGATTGGACAAAGATTGTTTGGGATCTGGATGCTTCCGCTGATAATGCTGGCGTTACTTTTGCCGTTGGGGATATTACCTCGGCAGTTGTGACCAGTGCGACTGTATTTACGATTACGCTCACCGATGCAGCTGCGGCTGCCTTAGAGGGGACAGTGGGCTTTGCCGCTGACGGACTGGGTGACACAAATACTTCCGATAATGTTGATATATCGGCTGGATTTATAAAAGACGCCGCCGGTAACGCTGCAACTTCAGATGCGGCTGCGAACACTGCACCTACTTATTCAGACGCTGCAGCACCAACGGTTGCTAGTTTTTCTTCGACTACGGCGGATGGATATTTCAAAGCAGATGATACAATTAATATTACTGCTAATATGAGTGAAGCGGTCCTCGATGGCGGTGCGCTCGATGTTACTCTTGGAACAGGCGATGTGGTTCGCTTGACGGCGGCAACAAATGGGACGACGCTTTCAGGGACTTACACTGTTTCAGCAGGAGACAGTAGCGATGATTTGTCAGTTTCATCTTTTGAAGTGGCATCGCAAATCACTGACCTTTATGGAAACACACTCACAAATACCAGTTTGCCGACGAGCGGAAACCTGAGTGATACAAGCGCTCTCGTGGTAGATACTACGGCTCCAACAAGTACCATTACTGGTGTGGAGTACGACAGTGCGAACGATCAGATTGTTCTTACGGGTACAAAATTCACGACTATTGCCACAGCAGGTACTGATATCAAATCAGCTTTAGACTGGTCTAAATTAGTTTGGGATCTCGATAGTAATGCAGGCAATACTGGCGTTACATTTACAGTATCCGACATTACCTCTGCAGTGATTACCAGTGCAACCGTAATGACAATTCAGCTCACTTCAGCCGCTGCAGCGGCCATGGAGGGCACTATCGGCTTCGCAGCTGACGGTCTTGGCGCCACGAATACACCTGATGATGTTGATGTCACGGCCGGGTTTGTAACAGACTTTGCTGGGAATGCTGCGGCAACTGACGCCGCAGCCAGCTTGAGCCCCTCCTATTCTGATAGCACATTGCCAACGGTAACTAGTTTTACGTCTACTACGGCGGACGGGACTTATAACGTGGGAGACACTATTAATATTACGGCCACGACCAGTGAAACGGTGTTGGCGGGATCCTCCATTAAAGTCACTTTAGATACTGGCGATGAGGTGACATTAACAGCGGCTAGCAATGGCACAACCATGACAGGCAGTTACTCGCCCTCTAGCGGAGATACGAGTACTGATCTGGGTATATCTCAGGCTTTTGAGGTTGTTAGTGCGGTAACTGATATATATGGGAACGCGCTGAGCGTGACCTCCATACCGGGTAGCCAAAACCTGAGTGATAATAGTGCCTTGGTGATTGATACTACGCCACCATCAACCACAATAACTGCCGCTACTTACAATAATAGTGACAACACTATAGTCTTTACGGGTACGAACTTTACAACTATTGCAGCTCAATCGACCGATGTTAAAAGTTATCTCGATTGGACTAAGTTGGTATGGGATTTGGACGGTGACGCAACAGACCCAGGAGTTAGCTTTTCTGAAAGCGATATAACTTCTGCTGTCGTAACAAGTGCGACGACTTTGACGGTGACCCTAACAAGTGCGAAAGCAAGTGCTCTTGAGTCCACGACCGGGTTTGCAGCCGATGGTTTAGATGAGGCAAATACTGCTGATCAGATCGATGTGTCTGCTGGCCTTACAAAGGACTTTGCAGGGAACGTGTCGACAACAGACGCAGCGTCAAATTTGGCTCCGTCATACTCGGATACAGCAAAACCGACGGTCACGAGTTTTACATCCAGCACAGCTGATGGATCTTACAATAGCGGCGCTACTATAAATATCACTGCTAATGTCAGTGAAGCTATTTTGGGTGGCTCAAAAATGACTGCTACGTTGGGCACTGCTGATCAGATCGAATTGACGGCGCTACAAAACGGCACAACTCTTGTTGGTACCTACACTGTAAGTGCAACCGACAGTAGCACCGACCTCTCAGTTTCGAGTTTCACCCTCACGGACGCAAGCGGAAACAGCACGAGCATATCAGATGTGTACGGTAATCTGTTGACGTCCACGTCAATGCCGGCAAATCAAAATCTTTCTGATAATTCAGCAATTGTAATTGATAACATTCCGATTGCTGCTGCTGACGCAACGCCGTCAGCGTCAAGCGCCGATGCAGGTGACAGCATTGCGCTAACATTTACT
This sequence comes from Paracoccaceae bacterium, assembly GCA_045564975.1. GTDB lineage: Bacteria > Pseudomonadota > Alphaproteobacteria > Rhodobacterales > Rhodobacteraceae > Salinivivens. The sequence continues at coordinate 1,076 of JBJLGF010000049.1, read as the reverse complement.
GAAGCTGTGGCAAACACGAGTGCTATATCTACTGCAATTGCAGCTGCTACTGACACATATGGTTCATCAGCAAGCACAGTGTGGTCTAATAGCAATAAGACCGCCACAATAACACTTGGAAGTGGTGAGGCTGTTGCAGACGGAACGGCACTTACTATCTCGTCCGTGCAGGATGCTGCAGGAAATGAGAGCGACATTACCTTTACGTTAGACATAGCGTAAGATTTAGTTAGGAGTAAAAAAAATGGCTTTTGAAACTATCACGAATGATGCGGGGAACACGACTGGTTACACGTATGCGATTACCGAGGGTGACGTAACGAACACGATCACGTATGATGAGAATTTCGAGCAAATTGGAGAGGCGGTTGTTGACACGGCTGCTGGGACGGAGTTTTCGAATACGGTAGTGACGGCGGATGACGGCAGTTATGTAGAGAGTGGCACTGAGAAGTACACAGTTGCGGGTTCGGATGAGACTTTTGAGAGGACTTTTGAGCTTAAATATGATGCCTCGGGAACGCTGACAGAAGGCACAGAGGTCGTTAATGGTGAAACGATAGAGTATGGAGCAGACTTTGCCATTACGTCTGTTACTGCTGACACGTCTGGTTTAACCGCCTTATCAGAGGAAGCGCGTTCTGCATTGCCGGCTGCAATGATATCATCTGTGGCTGCTGACGCTTCAATTTTTACTTCTACGGAGTCTTTTGGCGACGATTTTAGCGAGACCACATATTATGACGCCAGTGGCTCAATTTTAGGTTATTCAAACGCGTTCAGTCATTCATGGGGCAACGAGACCATGACGGGCACAGATTTTATGAATGCCGATTTTGAATATTTGGGCCATAGCGGTAGCGATGGTGAGGCGTCTTGGAGCCATTTTGAAACACGCGGTACGGATGCTGACGGTAATGTCACGATAACGGAAACTGGAAGTGAAACTTATGGTGGTGAAACCCGTGAGTTTACTTTTGTTTTTGATGAGAGCTTCAATCTGATCAGTGGTGAGGAAACCATTGATGGCGTTACAACAAATTACGGTGCGAATTGGTCTGTTACTGGCGAGACTG
>JBJLGF010000048.1:0-5003 GCA_045564975.1 Paracoccaceae bacterium | reverse complement strand
ATGAGATTGAATTAATTGCATCCGAAAATATTGTTTCAGCAGCCGTTATGGAAGCGCAGGGTAGTGCTCTGACAAATAAATATGCTGAAGGTTATCCTGGACGCAGATACTATGGTGGTTGTCAGTACGTAGATATTGCTGAAAATCTCGCAATAGAACGCGCCTGCAAATTATTCAAATGCGATTTTGCGAATGTTCAGCCAAATTCCGGAAGTCAGGCTAATCAAGGCGTATTTACAGCATTAGTACAGCCCGGCGATACAATTTTAGGGATGTCATTAGACGCAGGTGGTCACCTGACACATGGTGCAAAACCAAATCAATCAGGAAAATGGTTTAATGCAGTACAGTATGGCGTTAGAAAACAAGATAATCTAATTGACTATGATCAAATTGAGGAACTAGCAAAAGAACATAATCCAAAATTGATTATCGCTGGCGGGTCGGCAATACCCAGAACAATAGATTTTGCGAGGATCAGAAGCATCGCCAATAGTGTAGGAGCTTACGTTTTAGCTGATGTAGCTCACTTTGCTGGACTGATAGCCGCTGGAGAGTACCCATCGCCATTTCCACATTGCCACGTCGCGACTACAACTACGCATAAAACACTCCGAGGTCCACGGGGAGGCATGATTCTCACAAATGATGCTGACTTAGCAAAAAAATTCAATTCTGCTATTTTTCCAGGTATTCAAGGTGGCCCATTAATGCATGTCATAGCAGCTAAAGCCGTCGCCTTTGGAGAAGCATTGAAGCCAGATTTTAAGCATTACATCAAACAAGTAATTAAGAATGCTCAGGCATTGTCAGACGAACTAATAAAGGGCGGTTTAGACACCGTGACGCACGGTACTGACACACATGTTTTGTTGGTCGACCTAAGACCAAAGGGTGTAAAAGGGAACGCAACTGAAAAGGCTCTGGAACGCGCCCACATCACTTGCAATAAAAACGGTGTACCTTTTGACCCCGAAAAGCCAGCTGTCACATCTGGTATTAGATTGGGATCGCCAGCAGGAACAACCCGTGGCTTTGGCGAAGATGACTTCCGCCAAATAGGTCGATGGATTATTGAAGTTGTTGACGGTCTGGCCTTGAACGGAGAAGAAGGAAACCATGCAGTTGAGGAAAAGGTTAAGTCCGAAGTCGCGATACTTTGCTCTAAATATCCCCTTTACCCTAATCTCTAGAATTATTGTAGAAGGGGAACATCACAGTTCCATTTTCACAATCTATAAAAAGTTGCGTCGCTCCTTACCAACGATGTCAGTTAAGTTATTAATTCGTTCTTTCGATAATATCGCGCTTAACCCCTTATTAATTTCAGGAATCAAACTAAAGCCGTGATATATAAGACCAGTGTAGAGCTGAACAGCTGACGCACCGGCGAGTATCTTTTGATATGCGTCGGTTGCAGTTGCGACACCTCCCACTCCGATTAGTGGTATCTGATTATCCAAACGTTCTGATAAATGTGCTAGTACCCAGGTGGATTTTGAAAATAATGGTTTACCTGACAGGCCACCTTTTTCATTTTTAATTCTACTTTTAACACCTTTCCGATCTAACGTGGTGTTAGTTGCCACAATTGCATCAATATCCATTTTGAGAGCGGTTTCCACTATATCATCAATTTGGTTTAAAGAAAGATCTGGAGCAATCTTTAAAAAAATAGGGACTTTAACTTTTAGAGTATCACGACACTCCATGACTTGATCTAACAAAATTTTTAAAGAATTTTTTTCTTGAAGGATCCGTAGATTTTCAGTGTTCGGGCTACTTATATTAACCGTTGCAAAGTCAACAAAAGGTCCACAACACATCAAAACTTTTATGTAATCTTTTATTCTATTTTCACTATTTTTGTTTGCGCCCAAGTTGATGCCAACGATACCTTTTGCTGATCGTCTCGCTAGTCGTGCTGATGCCATTTCCATGCCTAAATTGTTAAAACCAAATCTATTAATAACTGCTTGATCTTCTGGTAAACGGAACAATCTAGGCTTAGGGTTTCCTAGCTGCGGTTTGGGAGTTATTGCACCTACTTCAATGAAACCGAAACCATAATTGAGTAAAGAGTCCACTGCCTCTGCATTTTTATCAAAACCAGCTGCTAAACCAATCGGGTTATCAAATTTTAAACCACATACTGATGTTTTTAAGTTTTCAAAAACTAAGGCCTGAGGTTTTGGAACCAACCTTAAATTTAGCGCTTTAATAGCAATGTTATGAGCAAATTCAGGGTTTGAAAGTCTTAATAATTTTAACCCAGCATTTTCAAAAAAACTCATTAAAAGTTATCCGGAAATTTATGGATACCTTTTATTTTGGGTATCTCGATTTGAGATATAATATCTTTAAAAAGTAAATGGCGATAAAGATGAGGAAATAAATCTCCTCCTCTTGATATTTCCCACTTCAGATCTGGTTTCAAATTTTCCGCATCACACGAAACAAGAACCAGATCTTTTTCGCCTTTAAAATGCTTTACAGCTGTTTCTTTTACTTGACTAGCCTTAGAAAAATGAATGAAACCATCTGAAACATCAATGGGTGCACCATCAGTTTTACCTGATGCTTTAAATTTTAGCCATTCGTCTTTTCTGAAAAGCTTAAAAATCAACATGCGTGCCAAATGACGAACTTTAATAAAAAGGTCAAGTTTTGTTCCAAAAAACAAATTAAATACGACTTAGAGTAAGTCCTAAATTGATTTTTCTAAACTAGGGTAGCGCAATGCAAGAGTTACTCCACGAACAACAAATGATATAAGTAAAGCTAACCAAAGCCCAATATTTTCAAAATGCGGCACTAACAAAATCAAAGATAACACGTAAAACACCAAGCTAATAAACATCATATTGCGCATATCTTTAGTTTTCATTGCTCCCACAAAAATTCCGTCTAACATATAGGCTGACGCTCCCAAGATTGGGACTAAAACTATAAAAATGATATAGCCCTTAGCTTCCGATCGAACGTTTTCGGCTGTAGTCATTACATCGATTAAAGATGAGCCAATAAAAAAGAAGATGATTGCCATTGTACAGCACAATAAAAATGCAAGTTTCGATGTAACTTGCACACTTTTTCTCAAGATAGTTCGGTCTTTCCTGCCAAATGCTTGACCAACCAATGTTTCAGCAGCAAATGCAAAACCATCCAGACCATGGGCTGCAATATGAAGAAATTGAAGCAAGATCTGATTAGCTGCTAATTTCACATCTCCAAATTTCCCTCCATACAGAAGAAAGGAAACAAAAATTGCCTGTAACATTATTGAGCGAAAAAATATATCAAGATTAATTGAAAGCATATTTTTTAATCGCTCAGTCGAAAATATTGCTTGGAAGCTTGGCCACGAATTATCTTTGAAACGATCATAACAAAGGAAAAGTCCGAGTATTAACGCTGAGACTTCAGCAATCACTGTTGCGATTGCCACTCCTTCAACTCCCCAATTCAGTCCTAATACAAACCAAATATCTAATAAAACGTTTACTCCATTCATAAAAACCTGAAGTATAAGAACGCTTTTCGTTCTCTCCAGCGCTATTAACCAACCAACTATACCAAACAAACTAATGGCAGCAGGTGCGCTCCATATCCTTATCGAGATATATTTTCGAGCTAACTCTTCTACTTCACTCGAGGCGGGAGACAACCAAAAACCAAAATCTATTAATGCAATTCTCAGCAGAAAAATTAAAAGTCCCGCAGAAAACCCCAAAAATAACGCTCTTAGTAAATATGACCGGACTTCACTTTCATCTTCAGATCCTACTGCTTGCGCCACAAGACCAGTCGTGCCCATCCTTAAAAAACCAAAAAGCCAGTAAAAGGTCGTTATAATTATTGCGCCAACACCAACTGCGGCTAGTGGTGCTGCTTTTCCCAACTGGCCAACAACAGCAGTGTCAACTGCCCCTAATATTGGAACTGTAATATTGGATAGCACAATTGGTATTGCTATCGCGAGAACCCTTTTATTTGTAATATTAGGCATCAAGAGTTCAGCAATTTTATTTGTTTAATGGCATTAAAAAGTGACCAGTCCCCTGAGCAAACAGCTTATTACGATTATCTTGCCAGGCTTCAACATGTACTGACGCATAACGTCTTCCAGCTCTATTAACTGTAGCGCGAGCGTAAGCGTCTCTGGGAAGACCACTTCTTAAATAATCAACAGAAAAATCAATGGTCTTAGGAAGAGAGAATTCCTTCGCACCATCTGAAGCACCAGTAACAGATCCAGGATCTTCAATTTGATGCCAGATTTGGGTCCAACTTAACCCAATGATTGCACTTATTTCTAAAAATGCTGCAATTGAACCACCATGCAGCGCAGGAAGACTGGGGTTACCTATCAATTCGTCTTTGAAAGGAAGAATGGCTGTGATTTCATCACCCCGCCTCTCAAAGTCGACTCCCAAAAAAGAAATGTAAGGAATGCTATTTATTAACTGAGATAATGCTTCATTTCTTCTTTTTTTAATCAAAGCTACGGGTTCTGGAGAAATTTTTTCCATATACTAAACACCCGTCACAAATGCACCCGCCGCCATAGCAACTGGTTTTTCTTCGTTATGATCCAAAGCAACCGCTCTCACAAAAGCAACGCTTTTCGTCAAATTATAGCATGTGGCTATTGCTTTAATTCTTTGACTAGGAGTTGCTGGTCGCATGTAGTCAACTCTTAAATCAATTGTTGCTGTTGGACCGATCTGCTCTGGATGGGACATTGCTGCAGCCCCGCAACACGTATCCAAAAGAGCAAAGACAGCGCCTCCGTGAATGACTTTAGTTTGAGGATCGCCGATTAACTTTTTATCGTAAGGCATACTCATACCAACCTCACCATCCCTTATAAAATCTATCCCCATGCCCAAACTTATAGAGTGCGGCAAAACAGCAAAAAAGTCTTCAACTGCTTTTTTTTTCTTTTCTATCATTTTATTTTTCATAAACTACTTAACTGATGCATCTTATAAGCTATTTAA
>JBJLGF010000047.1:0-5025 GCA_045564975.1 Paracoccaceae bacterium | reverse complement strand
ACGTTCGAACCTCTGCACATCACTGATCGGTTGTTCAAACCGATCAAAACTGTTTGTTGCATCAGTAACCAAAGTTACCGAAAGCCGACAAACAGTGAAGCTGACACTACATCATCGAGTTGCCTCTAGTAGCGCGATATGCAGAAGATGATCCATCGAAAGAACCAAACTGCCCACATATCTCTTCTGTGTTCCAAATTTTCAAATAGCGTTTCAAAGACACAAACCGAACCGTAGCGCTTTTGTATTTCGCGCTCACCGCCGATCAACACCTCTGAATTTATTAAGTCAAAATAGTAGTTTACTGTTCCAACCAAACCGACTAGCGCCGAAACGTTGCCGGTGAAGGGGCTTCTAACCATTACTACCGTATCTCGCAACCCCTTTTTTAATAAAAAAAACAGATTTTTATTAAAATCTTATTTTAAACCTTTTTTTCCCATATTTATATAGGGTTTTTTTGATTAAAAATAATAATTTAAGCAAGAAACCTTAAGAAATAATATAACTCATTTCTCACTCAGTTTTCTCTAAAGTTACACAGGCACCACAATTAGTTAGCAATCACTAAAATATCACCACATATTGAGTCGAAGATTCTTATTTTAGATTCTCGTAACGCATCTAGTTTTTAATCATCCCAAAAAATTTATTTAATTTTTAGTGAACAACAACATCCTCAGGAGGCGTCATACCCGACGTTCCGACCCGATCACCTACTATGAGCCCATCTGAACCCGCTGTTACATGAACTTTGTCATTATCATCAATATCACCTGATAATAACATTTCAGCTATGGGGTTCTGTATTGCATTCTGGATTACCCTTTTAAGCGGCCGCGCACCAAAAACTGGGTCGTAGCCTTCATTTGCTAACCAAGCTTTAGCACTCACATCCAAATCAATTTGAATATTTCTGGAATTCAAACGTTTGGCTAATCTATTGAGCTGAATATCAACAATTGCCGACATTTCCTCCCTCATGAGCCTGTCAAAAACTAATATTTCGTCAAGACGATTCAAAAATTCTGGCCTAAAATGGGCTCGCACTGCATCCATCACATCTCTTTTAGCATCAGATGAGCTTGATCCCTCAGGCAATTGACTAAGCGCTTGCGCCCCAAGATTAGAAGTCAAAATAATAAGTGTTTGTTTGAAATCGACTACTCGGCCATGGCTATCAGTAAGCACCCCATCATCAAGAACCTGAAGTAAGATATTAAAAACATCAGGATGTGCCTTTTCAACTTCATCAAATAACACGACTTGATAGGGTCTACGCCGAACCGCTTCCGTCAGCACCCCACCCTCGTCATAACCCACATAGCCAGGGGGAGCTCCAATCAAACGCGCAACCGCATGTTTTTCCATAAACTCGGACATATCCACCCGCATCATTGCAGTTTCATCTTCAAACAAAAATTCTGCTACGGCTTTCGTTAACTCGGTTTTACCAACACCTGTAGGACCCAAAAACAAGAATGAACCCAGCGGCCTATTTTCATCATTTAGGCCTGCGCGCGCCCTGCGTACGGCGTTAGCAAGCGCACGAACAGCTTTTCTCTGGCCTATTACTCTGTTTTCCAGCTCGTCTTCCATACGGATTAACTTTTCGCGTTCACTTTCTAAAATTTTGGTTGTTGGGATACCAGTCCAACGCTCAACAACAGAAGCAATCTGATCAGGAAGAACGGTCTCTTCAACCATTTTACCATCAGCTTCTTTATCCTCAGCATTTGATAATTGTTTTTCAAGTTTAGGAATAATGCTATACGAAAGCTCGCCAGCCTTGACCAAATTGCCAGAACGCTTCGCTATATCGAGATCTGCGCGGGCTTTTTCTAGCTGTTCTTTCAGATCACGAGCCCCAGCCAATTCATCCCTTTCAGCCTGCCACTTTGCCGTCAACTCAGTGCTGCGCTCTTGTAGGTCGATTAAATCTTTTTCCAAAGACGATAGGCGCTTCTTAGAGGCAGCGTCTTCTTCTAATCGCAAAGCTTCCGCCTCTATTTGCTTTTGTAGAATTTCTCGGTCTAATGCATCGAGCTCTTCCGGCTTACTATCAACTTGCATTCTTAAGCGACTTGCTGCCTCATCAATCAAGTCAATTGCCTTATCAGGCAAAAAACGATCTGTAATGTAACGATTTGAAAGAGTTGCAGAGGCCACCAAGCTCGAGTCTGAAATTCTTACCCCATGATGCAATTCGTATTTTTCCTTGATGCCTCTTAGGATTGATACTGTATCTTCTACCGTTGGCTCCAAGACCATAACAGGCTGAAACCTCCTAGCTAAAGCTGCATCTTTTTCTACATATTTACGGTACTCATTCAGAGTAGTAGCCCCTATGCAATGAAGCTCGCCTCGAGCCAGTGCTGGTTTAATCAGGTTTGCTGCGTCCATCGCCCCTTCGGTTTTCCCAGCACCTACAAGGGTATGCATTTCATCTACAAACAAAATAATCTCACCAGCGGCGGCAGAGATTTCAGTTAAAATGGATTTTAGTCTTTCTTCAAATTCACCGCGATACTTTGTGCCGGCAATTAAAGACCCCATATCAAGTGCCATTAATTTTTTATTTCTCAATGATTCTGGAACATCACCATTTACAATTCTTAATGCCATTCCCTCGGCAATAGCTGTCTTTCCAACACCTGGCTCTCCTATCAAAACAGGATTGTTTTTTGTTCTCCGCGAGAGAACTTGCATAGCCCGTCTTATTTCTTCGTCACGGCCTATAATTGGATCAATTTTTCCTTCACGCGCGGCTTGTGTAAGATCTTGGGCATATTTTTCAAGCGCTTGATAATTATCTTCAGCACTAGCACTATCTGCCGTACGACCCTTCCTCATTGCATTAATCGAACTGTTAATTTTTTGGGGAGTCATCCCTGCTGAAAGTAGAGCTTCTTTAGCTCCAGACTTAATCATGGCAAGTGCCGTTAATAATCTTTCTGTAGCAACAAATTTATCACCAGATTTTTGGGCAAGTGTTTCTGCCTCATCCAAAACTTTTAAAAATGAGGGATCTGCAAATGGCTGGACATTGCCTTTCACCTTAACCTGCTTTTCTAATAGTGAGCCTAAAAAAAGCGCGATTTCATCTACATTACCTTCTGAATTAGAAATTAGGCTAGCGGCAAGGCCTTGATCATCTTCAATTAATGCTTTCAGCAAATGTTCAGGCAAAAGCCTTTGGTGATTTTCACGAATTGCTACCGATTGAGCATTTTGAACGAAGCCCTTTGCTCGCTCCGTGAACTTGTTTAAGTCCATGGTTGTTCTCCTTCTCACAAGCGCTGTTTGGAATACCTGAGCTAAGCATATTCACTCCAGCCTCCCTTTTGAGTTGGGTACTGTGCTGGTAAATTTCAAGATAGGGCACTGAAAGCCTAAAGATTCAAAATCTAGTAAATATCTACGATACGCGCTTGACGCCAAAAAAGTTCGCTGAAACAAGCAACATAGTATATTCTAATTTGAGGACAGTATGTCAGACGATCGCTTAATAGTTGCCTTAGATGTTCAAAATATAATTGCGGGCATGGATGTTGTTAACAAGTTGGGTGCAACTGTTTCATTTTATAAAATTGGCCTAGGAATGTTAACTGGGGGCGGCCTTGCTCTTGCAGATGAACTGAAACAAGAGCACAATAAACGGATTTTTTTGGATCTTAAACTTTTCGACATTGGAGCCACAGTTGAGGCAGCCGTCAAAGGCATAGCGAAATACGAACTAGACTTTTTAACAGTTCACGGTGATCCCAATATAGTCAAAGCCGCAAAAGAAGGTGCCTCAGATTCAAATCTTAAGATCCTTGCTGTAACAATATTAACCTCGCTAGATCGTGAAGATTTAAACGCAAACATGTACAAACCTGGCAAAATTAGTGATTTAGTAGTTGAGAGAGCAGACCGCGCATTTCAGGCAGGAGCTGACGGTGTAATTGCCTCTCCCTTGGAAAGCAAAAGGATTAGAGGCCTGGTTAGTTCTTCAGATAAACTAATTGTAACTCCTGGTGTTAGACCGGAGGGTGCTGATTTAGGAGATCAAAAAAGGATCTCCACGCCCGGTGATGCTATCAAAAATGGATCAAATCATATTGTAGTCGGTCGGCCAATAATTAGATCTTCTGACCCTAGGGCAGCAGCCCAGAATATTTTGACCGAGATCAACAGCTAATAGCTTAACCTTGACGAGCTTTGAAACGTCTTTGAGTTTTGTTAATTACGTATATACGTCCACGTCGTCGAACAACGCGACAGTCGCGGTGGCGCTGCTTCAGCGAACGGAGTGAATTTTTAACCTTCATTAGGTTCTCCTTTTTTTTCGCGGTGCAATTAAGCACCTTTACTTTGCTCAAACGAGCTCAACTGGTGGGCGGTACTGGGATCGAACCAGTGACCCCTACGATGTCAACGTAGTGCTCTACCGCTGAGCTAACCGCCCAAACCGACGAACTAAGCACCCCAACAAAAGGGGCGCGGGATGACCGCGCCGATAGCCGGTCTATAATATTACATTGAACAGACATCAAGAGCTTTTGATTTATTATCTTTTGGGTTAACCTCGAAGTATGAATAATGTTTTTACCGATATTAGACAGCATACTATAGTTGAGCCATCCACTTTAACATCTGGAGTTGTTTTTGCACTGCCACATTCTGGGCGAGACTATGGAGTATCATTTTTAAACCAATCAATATTGGACAAAATATCGATTCGATCTTCGGAAGATGCTTTCTTAGACCAGTTGATCGATGGCATTGAAAAGTATGGGGCACCTAAGATAATTGCAAATGCACCAAGGGCCTTTATAGACCTGAATCGCTCAACAGACGAATTAGATCCTGGTTTAATAAGCGGAATAAAAAATAACATGCGAAACCCACGAATTTCATCCGGATTGGGTGTAATCCCACGCGTTGTTTCTCATGGAAAAGAAATTTACCGAGGCAAGCTCAGTTTGGAACAAGCGCAATCAAGAATAGAGTATTATTGGAAACCTTATCACAAAGACCTCT
>JBJLGF010000046.1:0-5087 GCA_045564975.1 Paracoccaceae bacterium | reverse complement strand
CTTTACAGGTGTCAGTTATATTCCTGTTTGTAGGAAATAATTTATCCATCAAGCTTTTTTCTATTGGCTCAGTGGCAATAATATAGCTGCCAATCGGGATTACTCTTCTGCGGAGCCAAGGCGTTATAGAAGTAGTATAACCATTCGTGGCAACGACAAGATCTTGGCAAACCACATCACCTTTTGAAGTTCGAACTTCAAAACCTTTTTCCAGCTTATTTACAGCCTTAGCTTCACAATAACTAACAACAGTAGCACCAGCTTCGGAAACACGCGATAAAAGCCCATGATGATATTTTGCAGGGTGTACTGAAGCGTGCCTTGGAAAGACAACGCCTCCATAATACATATCTGTCCCCAGCTCTGTATGTTGCTCCGCTTTAGGCACAATTTCTGTTGGAATGTTTTCAAACTTGGTTAGTTTTTCAGCGTCCCTCGCCAGGTCATCATACTGATCACTAGAATGAGCAGCATGAAATCGGCCAGCCCTTAGAAAATTACAATCAAGTTTTTCCTTATTAACCAGTTCCTCGATCCAGTCTAATGCGTTCACGCCTTCTTGTCTCATTGCGCTTGCTCTAGAAGCTCCAACTTTTTGAGTTAGTTTTTCAAGCGAAGGCTTAACGTGAGTGCTTATTTGACCCCCATTTCGTGTGCTACACCCATATCCTGGGTATCCACTTTCAATGACCATCACATCGCGACCGCCTCTTGCGATTTCTAGTGCAGCATTCAAGCCTGTGTAGCCAGACCCTATAATTAAAACATCTACTTTCCGCTTAAGATCGCTAGAAACGCCTGAGACCTGAGGCATATCATCAAGCCAATAAGATGTATCTTTCCAGTCTGCAGCCCACATTGTTATGTTCCCTAAGTTTTAATTTCTTAATTTTTTAAACATTTTAATGAATACCCAAATTAGACTGTAACTATCTTTTTTGAAATTTCAAAAGTTTATATTTTATTCAAAATTACTGATCTGATAATCTGACTTAGAGAGCCATTCATCATTAATTTCAAAACCCCACCCAGGGTCACTTTTTACCGATACACAGCCGTCTTCAATATCAAACAAACTATTTTTGAATAAGTCTTGTTGCCACGGATAGTAGTCAGGACCCTCAATCGAAAATTCTAAGTATTTCCCTGCATTTGGTATTGCTTTTAATAAATGCATTGTAAAAAGCGTAACTAGGGATAGGTTTGCGCAATGCGGTGTTACTGGAAGTCCAGCACTTTTTGCGAGTTCAACAATTCTCATTGTTCGAGATATGCCACCCAAATATAAAATATCTGGCTGGACAATATCGACAGCTCGCATATCGATCATTCTTTTCCAAGTCGGGATATCGCAATCCTGCTCCCCACCCGTTACATCAATACCAAGGGTATCAGTAACAATTTTAGTTTGTTCAAGCTCCCAATAAGGACATGGTTCTTCAAAATGACAAAATCCATTATCTTCAAGTATTCGTCCTATTTCAATTGCTCTATCCGGCGAATAACAGCTGTTTGCATCGATTAGGAGAGAAGCGTCTTGACCAAGGTATTTGCGCATAGTTGGAATAATTTCTTCAGTCCTGCCTGGCCACTCATCTTCGTTGCGACCAACCTCAGCTCCAGCCCTTACTTTAAAAGCGTCATACCCAAATTCACCCTGAAGCCTCACAAGTCGTTCTGCCTCTTCCTTTGGTGTGATATCGCGTTTCATTGAAGAGGCATAAGCTCTTAATTTACCTGGCTCTCCACCTAACAGTTCAACAACAGGTTTTTGACTTTGCTTGCCCCTTAGATCCCAAATAGCTGTATCAAAACCACCTATTGCCCTTCTTAAATAAGACCCTGGAAATTTATGTTCGCGTTCAGTAACCAAATCGAGCAAGTCATCCAAATCAGAAATTTGAGCACCCAAAACCCATGGCGCTACCTGTCTATGCAAAACCTGACATGTAATATCTGAGTGATAAGTGGAAACCTGACCCCAGCCTTCGAGACCTGTCTCATCGGTAATGCGCACAAATCCAACAAATTCGTTACAAAAAGTCTCTATTGAAGTAATTTTCAGCATTTCTGCACCCCTATAACTTTCGATCCGCTAGTATAATATCAGCAGCTTTCTCTCCAACCATTATGGCCGGAGCGTTAGTATTACCGGTCGTAATTCTTGGAAAAATTGAAGCATCCACAATTCGAAGGCCTTTAGTTTCATGGACATTAAGACTTTCATCTACAACCGACGAATAAACATCTGTTCCCATTCGGCAAGTGCCGCATTGATGAAAAACCGTTCCACCTTCATCCCGAGCAAAATCCATAAAACTTTCGTCGTCTTTGAAATCCGATCCAGGAGAAATTTCTTCATCAACAATATTTTTCATTGCTTTTGTTTGTAAGAATTTTCGCATCAAATGCATTCCAGATATCATAACTTTTTTATCTTCTTCGGTAGATAAATAATTTCCTACAAATTTTGGGCTTTTACGAGGATCTGAAGATCCAAGTGATATCCAACCTTCACTGGTAGGTTTGGTCGGGTTGAAACCCAGCCTGACTGCTGGGTAAGGGTCGGGACTCATTAACGGACGCTTACCTTGTGGTGCTGTTGAGTAACTCAAAGGCGAAAAGTAAAGTTGTAAATCAGGTGATCCTAAAGAAGGTTCAGACTTCACAAAACCCCCCGCTTGGTTAAGGCTCATTGCAAGAGGGCCAGACCTTAAAAAAAGGTATTCTAAGCCCACTATAAGTTTTCCCAAAACAGGACGAAGCTTTTGATTAAGAGAGGGACGATTAACCGCCAAAGTGAAGTCTACTCCGATATGATCTTGTAGATGAAAGCCCACGTGGGGCATGTCCTGTAATACGGAAATACCATGCGATTTTAATTCATTAGCAGGACCCAAACCAGAAAGGTATAAAAGCTGTGGGGAATTGAGAGCGCCAGCACTCAAAATAACTTCTCCACGTGTAAGTACTTTCGTCTCTTTATTTCCCTGAAAAAAGGATACCCCTATTACTCGCTTACCTTCAAAAATCAATTTTGTTACATGAGCATTTGATATCACTTTCAAATTTTTACTGCGTTTTTTTTTCGCTATGTAAGCGCTAGCAGAAGAGACTCGTAATCCATTAGAGGTCGTTGTTTGATAAACAGCGACGCCTTCCATGTGATTGCCATTATAGTCTCTATTATAGGGAAAACCTAATTCCTGACCCGCTTCTAAATACTTATTTGTTAAGGGATGAACATCGTTTTCAACATTTGAAACACAAACTGGACCAGACTTGCCTCTAACTGGAGATTCCTCGCCTTTCCAAGATTCGATTTTTTTAAAATAGGGTTCTACATTGCTCCAATTCCAACTGGGTGCAACATCTGCCCATTCTTCATAATCGTTTGGATGTCCTCGGACATAAACCATAGCATTGATAGCACTTGAACCCCCCAAAACTTTTCCTCGGGGCCAATACATTCTGCGCCCCTTTAACTCGGGTTCAGGTTCAGTTTCATATTTCCAATTAAACTTTTCATCATAAAATAAAGAACCATAGCCTAATGGTACTTTTATTTTCAAAGATCCGTCAGAAGGGCCAGCTTCAAGCAGAAGTACTTTCACAGACGGATCGGCAGTCAGTCGGCCAGCCAGAGTAGCGCCCGATGATCCACCACCAACAATGATATAATCAAAATCGCCCAATCTTTCCTCTTTATAAGCCCAATGCTTTTAGTGGATACCACCTTAATCTCACTAAAATATCAATTCGAAAATAAACTTATTTCTTTAACTAAAAACTTTCAGGGCGAAGTGATCGGCGGTGGCTTTCTGCGAGCCCCAGAAATTGCATTACCGGCAATTGCTAATAACAGAACCAACCCACCAAAGAGCGTGTTCAACGTGGCAACCTCATTTAGAAATAGATAAACCCAAAGAGGCCCTAGAAGAACTTCAGCTAAAGATAATAATGTTAATTCTGCGGCGGGTAAAGTTTTAGAGCCAAGCGTGTATAAGACCAAACCTGCTCCAACTTGAAATACGCCCATGCCCATAGAAATACTAGTATCATTTACAGAAATTTGAAATGGCAAGCCGCTGAACAGGCAAATACTTGAAGTTATGAAAATTGCAAAGATACCAGACAAAAATACGGCTGGAAGCATATCCCCTGATCGACCCCAACGAAGTGCAACGGTAAAGACTGCAAACCCAAATGCAGACCCTAAAGCTGCCAAATTTCCCAAAAGCGCCGCCCCTCCCTGGGTTTTATCTTGAACCATTATACCAATACCCAAGATGGCAAATAATATAGCAATCCAGGTTGCTTTTCGTACTTTTTCACGCAAAAAGATCCAACCAAGTATTGCTGCCATGAACGGCGCAGAAGCAAATAAGAGCATTGCATTTGCGACTGAGGTAGATTGTATCCCATAGATCCCACCCGAATAGGCCCCAACTAAAGCTAAACCCGCAATGCACCCTGGGAGGCCAGCCGCCTTAACTACTTCAAAAAGATTTCCCCGCGATCGAAGATAAATGACCGTTGCGAGAAAAAGGCTCAAGCTTATCGATCTATATAATAGAATTTGCCAAACTGTTGCCTCATCAATCAACCTGATGCCAAGTCCAACGGTGGACCACAAAACACCTGCCATGAATACAAAAATTAAGCCTCTGCGCTGCTCAATTGAATTACCTAGATCATTTGTTTCGCTCATTTAAAGTCCACTCAAACAATGCTTTGCAGAATAGCGTAAATAAAATTAATAGACGTCTAATTCGCGACATTAAGAAAAGTCGTTTTCATTAGATCAATTAGAGCTAAAAAAGAATGATCATCCAAGAGGTTGTTCGGTAACATAAAACTAGATACTTTGATCCTTAAGTAAGAAGTTCTAATCACGGAGCGTTTTTTGATGTCAAAAACCTTCCCTAGGAATATGAAAACTCTGCCACCAACTGCGGTAACCGCGCAGGGATGTTATATCTATGATAAGTCAGGCAAGCCCTACTTAGATGGTTCTGGCGGAGCAGCCGTTTCATGCCTGGGCCACGGGGATCCAGACATTATAGCAGCTATTAAGGCACAAGCTG
>JBJLGF010000045.1:0-5230 GCA_045564975.1 Paracoccaceae bacterium | reverse complement strand
GATCAATTAGGAGTTCCTTTTACGATGCCACCTATACATCCCTTCAATCCAATTCCTGCGCTCCGACTATGTACTGCAGCTGGGGCAGGTATAGAACATACCCGAGCTGTGTTTGACTTAATTTACGGTAAAGGAATTCAACCGGATAGCCCAGAAGGCATTCAATTGATTGGAGAAGCTCTTAATATTTCTAATCCTGAAACTGCAATGCAAGATACAGTAGTTAAAGATACTCTCCGTGCAAATACGGCACGCGCCACCAGTGAAGGTGTGTTTGGTGTTCCAAGTTTTGTAATTGATGGTGAGATTTTCTGGGGAGGTGACTCTACAAAAATGATGTTGGACTTTTTAAAAAACCCAGCACTATTTGATACACCCGAAATGAAGCGAATATCCAATATGGACATGGGCGTGGCCAGGAAAAAATAACGGATTAAGATCTAAACATACTTAATTTATAAGGCATTTAACTGCTTTCTTTCCATCAACTTTTACATCGATGCGGTCACCGGGTTGAACTTTGTGTAAACCAAGAGCAGTGCCTCCAAGAATAATATTTCCTGGTAATATCTTCAAATCATGATCTGCCAAATGATTTTTCAACCAGTGTAAGGAAGATGTAGGACCTCCTTCCATTGGCCAGAGTTCTCCAGAATCAATTTCAGAACCGTTTACTTCTAAAGACAGCCTCAATTTCTTGTCATAGAAGTCTGGTTGCTGTTCCCAAGTTTTTTCTGATAAAACTATGCCTCTATTCAGACCATTATTTGCAACTAATTCTGATAGTGATTTCTGCGGCGCACGAAATACAAAATTATGTAATTCAATTATTGGAAAAACTGATAAAATTTTGCCACCTGCATCAACCTTCAGTGCCATTTCTGCTTCAACTGCCAAATTGCAAAAGTCATTTGCATTTAACTCTACACTGTCTTCGTGAATTTCTTTAGCGAACAAGGTGCCTCGGATAGGTCCAGTCATTCCAAATAACTTTGTGGTTCCGGGGCCAGTGCATCCAACCTTAAAACCAATCACTGATTCACCTTCTGAAGATCTCAAGCCAACTACTGCATCTTGAACCTCGTAGGCTTCACGAATGCTGAGACTAAAATTTTTATCACTAAAGCACGTTCCTGGATTTACATTTCTATAATCTTGCAACTGCCGATGGGCTATCTTTTGAATGTTTTTTTTCATTTTTTCCACAATTAGTATTTGTAAAAATTTCCTAATCAAAAAGTAAGCAAACAAATTTTACAAGGCTAGGAAGCTAATATGAACCTTGAGACTAATAAGATAGAGCCCAATGACAAGATACTTTAGCTGCAAGAAAGTCAGGCTAGGTCATATAGTTCAGATCTACAACGGTATTTTACTATTCACTTTATGCAAAAGATCAGTAAAGCTACAGAAACAATTAGGAAAAACGATATGGCTACAGGCCAAAATATAAATACATACTTCCAAGGAACATGGCACAAAGGAAATGCGGCTGTTATTAATGCTGCGGATCATGGCGCTTGGCTTGGATCAAATGTCTTTGATGGAGCACGGTATTTTGATGGTGTCGCTCCAGATCTTTTGGCGCATTGCAAGCGCGTCAATAATTCTGCTGAAGCGTTGATGTTAAAACCAACAGTTGGTGCAGAGGAAATGGTTGATATTGTCTGGGAGGGACTGAAACTTTATCCATCACATGCAGCCATATACATCCGGCCTATGTATTGGGCTGTCGATGGAGATATAAGCGCCATTGTACCTAAAGATGACACAGTAGGATTTGCAATCTGCCTAGAGCAAATACCACTCGCTCCAGAAACATCCTCCGTTCGTTTGACGGAGACCCGATTTCGCCGTCCAGTACTTGAGGACGCTGTTGTAAATGCAAAGGCCGGATGTCTCTATCCTAATAACGCTCGGATGCTTGTTGAAGCCAGATCAAAAGGTTTTGACAACGCTTTGGTTGCAGATGCTATGGGAAATGTCGCTGAAACAGCCACAGCCAATATCTTTATGGTTAGGGACGGAGAAGTATTCACCCCAGTTGCTAATGGAACTTTTCTCGCAGGCATCACTCGATCTCGACACATCTCAAACTTAAAGGAGATTGGCCAAAACGTAAAAGAGACAGTTCTAAGTTTCCAAGATTTCGAGACTGCCGATGAAGTATTTATGTCTGGCAATATGAATAAAGTAACTCCTGTAACTGCTTTTAATGAGCGGCAATATCAAGTGGGGCCAACGACCAAAAAAATTCGTGAAATGTATTGGGATTGGGCAACTTCTTCATAAGAAATTTTAACTAATAACTTCATAACAAAAGAAAATGCCGTAAGGCTTGGTTAAGTTGGATCAAAATTAAAATTATAACCTGCTAAGAGTTTGATCTCTCGCCCAACCATTAACTTATTTATTTAGACCCGTTACTTTGCTACATTTGTAGTCGGCGGTCAAAAACGTAAAGTAACTAAAATTTATGGTAAGTATAAAAACTGTTCATGTCGTATCTGCACACGCAGAAGGCGAAGTTGGCGATGTAATAATAGAGGGTGTTGAGCCTCCACCTGGGAAGACCCTGTGGGAGCAAAGTAGATGGATCGCAAAAGACCAAGTCCTGCGGAATTTTGTGCTTAATGAGCCAAGGGGTGGGGTCTTCAGACATGTTAATTTACTAGTTCCACCAAAAAATCCAAGGGCATCTGCAGCTTTTATTATTATGGAACCAGAAGACACCCCACCGATGTCTGGCTCAAACTCAATTTGTGTTGCGACCGTCTTGCTTGATCATGGCCTGATAACCATGGAAGAACCCGTTACAAATTTTTTTCTAGAGGCGCCTGGAGGCTTGGTTAAAGTTAAAGCTCTATGTAAAAATGGAAAGGCGGAGCGAATTTTTGTCCAGAATTTACCTAGTTTTGGATATAAGTTAGATACAAAGTTGGAACTTGAAGGATACGGAAGTATTTCGGCTGATACGGCATTTGGTGGCGACAGTTTTGTAATAGTAGACGCAAAAAAATTAGGCTTTTCAATCGATCCAAGCGAAGCAGCAGAACTTGCTCGCCTAGGAGCGAAAATAACTGACGCTGCAACCGAACAGATCGGATTTCACCATCCAACAATAACTGATTGGACGCATTATTCGTTTTGCCAGTTCAGCAGAATAGAAGACCTATCCAACGATTGCATTTCTTTTAAGTCCGCCGTTTCCATCAAACCGGGTAAAATTGATCGTTCTCCAACAGGCACAGCGCTATCCGCCAAAATGGCAGTTCTTGAGGCTAGGGGAGAAATGAAGGTTGGTCAAAAGATAAAAGCGATTTCAATTATTGGATCTTCTTTTGAAGGGAAAATAGTCGAAAAGTGTGATTTAAACGGGACCTCTGCAATTATTCCTGAGATAAGTGGTAGAGGTTGGATTACCGGCCTCCATCAGCATACACTAGAACCAACAGACCCATGGCCTGAAGGTTATAGACTGAGCGATACATGGGGAGTTAATTGAATTTAAATTTTTGAAATAACCTAGCTACAACGCTATCATCCAACTAGGAAGTGCATAATTAAGCAATTTAATAAATATGCGCCTCTAGGAGCATTATAATGAGCCAAGTGTTAAAATCAGCAGCCGAAGCGATCGGGAATACTCCATTGGTTCGATTAGATCGCTTGACAAGTTTACATGGTGTAAAGGGAACAATTCTGGCAAAGCTTGAATATTTAAATCCTGGGTTTTCAAAAAAAGATAGAGCAGCACTAGGTATTATAGAAGAAGCAGAAAATTTAGGTATTCTCTCACCAGGGCAAACAGTAGTTGAGCTAACCTCAGGAAATATGGGAACTGGTTTAGCAATAGTTTGTGGTCTGAAAGGATATCCGTTTGTAGCAGTGATGTCCAAGGGGAACTCCGAAGAAAGAGCCCGGATGATGGGTTCTCTTGGAGCTGAAGTGGTTCTTGTTGATCAGCTATCCACCTCCAGTCCCGGTCAGGTATCAGGAGGGGACCTAGATTTAGTAGACAAAGCGGCAAAGAAAATCACCAAACAGCGCAAAGCATTCAGGGCAGATCAATTTTACCGAGACGGAAACTGGCAAGCTCATTACTATAATACAGCGCCCGAGATTTGGGAAGCAACAAATGGAGACTTAGACGGTTTTGCTGATTTCTTGGGTTCGGGCGGCACATATAAAGGCATCGCCAAAGCACTAAAAGAGCGCAATAGCGATATTCAGTGTTTTGTTGTTGAACCTGAGGGCGCAGCCGTGGCAGCTGGACAGAGAGTTACAAACCCCCATCACCCTATTCAAGGCGGGGGATATATTATTCCAGAACTAAAGTTTCTTGAAAAAGTTCCAGTTGACGGGTTTATCCAGATATCGGGCGATGAAGCTCAAAAAACTACCAAAGAACTGGCAAAGTATGAGGGTATATTTGGAGGATATTCTTCTGGTGCAAACGTAGCAGCAGCACTAAAATTACTTTCTGAAAATATGTCAGGTAAAACCATTGCTGTGGTAATTTGTGATAGCGGATTGAAATATCTTTCCACTAAACTATGGGATGAATAATCCAGTAAATATTTGAATTTTAGTGTTACTTATCTTCTATTTTATTTTTCTTTCCACAGTGAGGACAAAAAATACTATCTTTAGGCTCATAATCGTCTGAAGAAGCAAAAGACCACCATAAATTACAGTAGTCACAAGTAAAATGCCATATAGTTTCTTTAGCCAGTTTCAAAATGGAGCCCCCAAAAAATTATATTTTGACCCTTTGTTATTTAATTTAATATTTTAGAAATATAAATAATAATCAATCAAATGGTTTTTTTCTTTTTGGATAACAGGTCGTGCATATTTCGCACTGCACACCTCTACATCCTCGCGCAGTACAAAATTCTCTACCGTAGAAAATGATTTGCAAATGCAATTTGTTCCATAGATTTTCTGGAAATATAAATTTCAAATCACGTTCTGTTTTTACTACATTACTATTTTTTTTTGTAAGTCCCCATCTCTGCGCAAGACGGTGAATATGAGTATCAACGGGGAAAGCGGGAAAGCCAAACCATTGCGACATAACGACAGAAGCAGTTTTATGACCAACTCCAGGTAAAGCCTCTAATGAAGCAAAATCATCTGGGACTTCTCCATTATAATTTTCGACAAGAATTTCTGATAGTCGTTTTATTGCACGAGATTTTTTTGGCGCTAACCCACAAGATTTTAT
>JBJLGF010000044.1:0-5280 GCA_045564975.1 Paracoccaceae bacterium | reverse complement strand
TCTGTGCTTAAGCCATTAATTTCGAAAGCTTTTCGAAGAGGTGTGTTAACTTCTTCTATGTACGGTGAAAGTAAAGCTAATTTTGTAACCCCTATATGTTTTGCATATTCAGTCGCTGCTAAAAGGGGGTTTGTAACTTTTTTAGTACTGCAGCCGGATTTAATTAGCTCTGATATTTTTTCTGATCCAATAATAGCACTTGCTGAAGTACATCCATATCCAATTACAGAAAATTCTCTTGATTGTGGCAATAGTTTTGCAGAAGTTGTGATATGCTGCTCCATACTATTCAAGGTTTGTGCAGTAACTTCTAAGCCACTAGGAATTCTGGTCACAAAAATTTGATTTTTTGATGTTCTGAAAGCTTCCCGAAATTCGCCTTCTATTGTTTCATCTACTTGAAGAACAACTAAACCCATCGGAGGTGGGCTGTTTTCATCAGAGGATAGTTGAAAGTCAAATTTCATATTATAGATAAGTCCTTGTTAGCTTTAGGGCTAAGATACCGTGCTCCAGTTTCTGTGATTTCTATATTTTCCTCATGAACGATTATTTTATCCTTTATTGCTATCCCCGGCTCAAGACTTAAGACCATTCCTTTTTCTAGTACTGTATGATCATCAGGAATTAAGGAAGGCCATTCTGTTAGGGACATACCTACACCATGGCCTAGACGACCGGCATCTGTTCCTGAAGAATTTTGGGTCAAAATTGAATTCATAGCATGGAATAAATCTGATGCTGCCGCACCAGGTTTTGCGAGCTCAAATGCAGCATCTGAAGCCTCTAAAAGTTGGGAGTATGCACCCGATACTGTTTTAGAGGGAGTACCAACAGACCAGTTTCTGTCGTAGTCACAAAAGTATCCATCCCAAACCAGACCTGTATCGAGCATTAATATATCCTGTTTTTTTAAAGGAGCCACTTTAGCGGGTGATATTACATCATCATATCCCTCAGTATCTGCTCCGCCGGCAAGATAAGGAACCCAGTCGGCGCCAGCTTCCAGGCAGAGTATTTGAAACTTGCGAAAAACCTCATCTAAATTAACATTCTCAAAGGCAATTTCTGGAACCCGTTGGAAAGCCTTTTCAGCTATTCTACAAGCTTTTTCTATTTTATCGATTTCTTCATTTGATTTTGTCATTCTGAGTTTTTTTACAATATCAAAGTCGGACGTAAGTTTTACATTGTGAGATAATTTTTTAAGATCAGTTTGAGGCATACGAACATACGTCTCTGTTCCGCTTGGAATGCCAATATTTTTATTTTGTGCGATCTCCTCTAAAGTATTTGACAAAAGAGAAATGCCATCATCCTCTAAATCGGGCGAGGGCCATGTACGGATATCCTCTATCCACGTCTTACTCATTAAAGCTTCACCTATAGAAGGAATAACAGCAATGGGTTTTCCTTTTGGAGGAATAATGAGGTACCAAGGTCTTGTTGGACTTTCCCAAAATCTAGTAAGAAATCCGGTGAAATATCTCACATTTGTTTCAGTTGTAAGGAGTAAAGCATCAAGCCCGTGGTGTTGCATTAGTTGCTGCGCATCCAATGTTCTCTTTTCGAACTGATTAATGTTGAAGCCTCTCATTCTGCAACCTCTGAGAGAAAGCAAAGAGTTTTGGACTCAGCATTCATTTTTAAAAGTTTTGCAACTTGGCTGTTCATAGCTGCTGCAACACCGGCACCTCCCGAAGCCGTAGTTGCTAAATCATAGTAAGACATTTTTTCCAAATTAGTGATAACTTCATCATCATCTAGGGTTAAAAAAAAGTCCGCATCTCTAGCTAATCCATTTAGAGCTATAAATGATGGTTCTTTGCAATCTAAGCGCCCCATAACACTATCTGGTCCTTCTGTTAAAACGGGTTTTCCGAGTTCAATGCTTGCTTGTAGAGCAGGTGCCGCTGAGGGCTCAACAACTGTTATCACTGGAGTATCACCCCAGATTTTTCGTATATGTGCTGCAACGGCTCCTGCCAATCCGCCAACACCGGCTTGTAAAAAAACATGAGTAGCTTTGGTCTTACACTGGGATGTAGCTTCGGCGGCCATTTGTAAGTAACCCTCCATAAGTTTTAGAGGTTTATCCGTATAATTTTCCCATGAGCTGTCAGATAAAAGGATCCAACTATTTTCTTCTGCGGCTTCTAAAGCTGCCGACATCGATGCGGCATAGTCTGAACCTTTTCGGACTGGAACGGCTCCCTTTTCGCGCAATCTGTCAGAAAAGGTTTCTGGTACAGTTTCTGAAATAAAAACAACAGCTTTAGCTCCGAAAATTTTTGCTCCTGCCGCAAGGCTTAGACCATGATTTCCTGCACTTGCTGTTACGTAAGTTTTGCCCTCCAAAGTAGTTGAGCAGGGGTTTTCCGTTAAATTCTGTGCATGACTTGCAATGACATAAGCAGCACCAAGCGCTTTAAATGAACCAAGTCCCATTCTTTCTCTTTCGTCTTTCACCCATAATTTGCCCTTAGGTAAAAAATTTTCTAATTCTAATAACGGTGTTTCAGAAGCGATAGGACACTTTTTTAACAGGTCAGAAACTTTATCAACGTCTGTAGAGGGAAACGGTGCACTATCTATTATCTTATTTTTTTTTCTGTCTGCGTTTTCAATTAACCGCATTTCATTCTCCCAATGAAAAGTTTCGTAGATTATGTAATCATCCAACACTATTCTATAACAAAGACGTGTAACAAAAAACCTTTTAAGTATCTTTAGAAACTAAGTGGATAACAACGTATGAAAATATTATCAGTTGGTGAATGTATGGCGGAGTTTTCACCGGACGAACAACTTGGTAAATTTAATCTGGGCTTTGCTGGCGATACTTTCAACACAGCTTGGTATATTGCTAATAATCACTCTGATATAAATTCTTCTTATTTCTCAAAGGTAGGGGATGATGAATTATCAGACAGAATGCTGAA
Organism: Paracoccaceae bacterium; assembly: GCA_045564975.1. GTDB lineage: Bacteria > Pseudomonadota > Alphaproteobacteria > Rhodobacterales > Rhodobacteraceae > Salinivivens. The sequence continues at coordinate 2,338 of JBJLGF010000044.1, read as the reverse complement.
ATTTATGTCAGATAATCGAGTTGATACCACACATGTTAAAAAAGTCTCTGGCTCAACTATAGGTTTATATTTGATTTCATTGGTTAACGGCGAAAGAACTTTTTCTTACTGGCGAAATAACTCAGCTGCAACACTTCTAGGGCAAAACATAACTGATGTTGAATATGCTGTTAAAAAACAAGATATGATATATTTTTCTGGCATAACTTTAGCCATTTTGGACCCAAGCTCTCGTTGTAATTTATTTGCGTGCTTAAAATCAGCAAGGCGTGCAGGGAAAAAAATTGCATTTGACCCAAATCTTCGACCAAAACTTTGGAGTGACAAAAAGGAAATGTGTGATGTAATTATGGCTGGAGCAAATGTGAGTGATATAATTTTGCCTTCATTTGAGGATGAAGCAAATTGGTTTTTAGATGCTGATCCAATGTCAACATTGAAACGTTATCAAAAGGTTGGAGCTGAAACAGTAGTTGTGAAAAACGCAGGAGAACCAGTTTCATTTATTTCAAATCAAGGCATAGGAACTCATTCGGTCGAGCCTATTGAAAAAGTTGTCGATAGTACGGCAGCCGGGGACAGTTTCAATTCGGAAATATTAGTTGGCATATTACGTAAAATTCCGCTTACTGAAGCCATTATTAATGGTGCAAACTTGGCTAAAAAAGTAATAATGGGGCATGGTGCACTAATTAAAAGTGATATCTAGCTTAAATAAAATTCTTTGATAAAAGCTAATAAAGACCACATATATAATGTACTTGATTGTAATAACATAATAATATGGGGTACTATCTATTGTTAAGAATTTCTGGGGCTTAACATGCTTTTAAAATTGACTATCGTTGTATTTTTGGCAAAAAGTTTGGTTTTTTTGTCTAGTCTTGCTTGGGGACAAGATGCCGATACGGATTATGACCCACTTCTCCTTTTTCCTGATAATAATCTTAGTTCTGAACTTAATGAAAATTTGCCGGCAATAGAGGTAGTCAAGAATTTGGTTCTAAACGAAATAGATGATTATCCATATATTATAGCGCGATCTAATTTTGTTAATTTTGGAGAATGCACCCAAGAACTTAGAAACATGTGGAGCGAGATTGCTGCTGAAGGTGAAATCTTCGCTTATCCATTTTCAGCTTCTGAGTTGAGATTGTATAAAGCAACTCATTTAGAAATTCACTATTGTAATAGTAGCGAAATGATAGTTTTTGTTGATGAGAACAAACTAGTGCCACCACTTTGGCAAATGAGTAAGTTGTTGATTGAAGGTTGGAAAGATGACATTGAGCTAGGTGAGTTGTATTGATGTTTTTAAATTTTTGTGTGGGTCAATAATGAAGAAAAGTATTATTTTAATAGTTTGTTTAAGTTTTTTTTCAGGGAGCCTAGTTTCTTCTCAGGAAGCAGAACTTAATAGCGAAGAAACTATAGAAAATTGCAAAACACTTGGTTATTTATCGTTTCTTGCAGTTGAAAAGTTTAAAACCCTTAGAAGTACAGCGACAGAGGAAATAGAGTTGGATGACGCAAAAGAGCTTCTTGAGCCTGTAGCTCTTCAGGCCTTCAAAATGAATAATGGTGGGCGTAACCAGGAACAGTTGTTTGACGAATGGAACATGATTTTAACAGATATATTTCTCAATGAATATTCTGATCCAAAAGTTTATGCTAAAACTTATATAGGAGAATGTTTGAGCTAAAAATATTTGGCGGCCATTAAATTTTCAAAACAAAAAGCGGCTGAGGAAACTTAATTCCCAGAGAATTGTTCCTTCCAAGATTCTCTTTGTTCATCAGTGATTTTTGTGAACATTACCTCAGGTACTTCAAAAGCTGCATTTTCTGGGATTGAATCAAGTGCTTCACTTATATCATTTGGCCAATTCTCATTGGAGAGATTTAAAGCTTTAAATATTTTTTCTGCTGCATCTGGAATAAACGGTGCAGATAAAACACCGTATAGTTTTATTAAGTTAAAAGATAATCTTATTTGCATCGCAGACGTTTCTGGATCGCTTTTAAATGTTGACCAAGGTTCGGCAGATTGCAGGTATTCATTACCACAAGCCCAGATTGCTCTAAGTTCGTTTGCTGATTTTCTAATTTCTTTACTTTCCATATAACCTTCATAGTCCGTGACGCGTTTTTCAATCTCATTTACCAAGTTTATTTCGCTTTTAGACCAAACTCCGCCAGTAGGTATAACTTCTCCAAATTTACTTCTACAAAATTTAGTGACACGGCTGACAAAGTTACCAAGTACGTCAGCTAAGTCTTTATTCACTGTTTGCTGAAAATTTTCCCAAGTAAATTCTGAATCGGAACTTTCCGGAGC
>JBJLGF010000043.1:0-39939 GCA_045564975.1 Paracoccaceae bacterium | reverse complement strand
ATTTTAGACATATCGGCGTCTGTTATCTGGGACGGAGAACAGACACTTGGCGGCAATTGGATTTCACACCCAAATGTAGATAGCCCTGAGAGAGTGTTAATAAAAAATATTTCTAATGGTAAATCAATCGTTGGGGCTATTTTTCAACAAACAAAAAAAATGGAAACTGAAACTGCTGTCATTTCCTCTGATGCAGCCAGAGCTTTGGGTATCTCCAAAAATAAACAGATAAAGGTCCAGATAATAGCCGTTAGAGTGGCGGAAGGCACCTCCCAAACCCCGAAGATTGCTTCTTCTAGTAAAGCAAATAATGCCGTTATCGAAACAAAACTTTCGAAGCCTTTCATTCAAGTTGGAATATTCGGTGTTCAAAATAACGCAAATAAGACCAAAGACCGAATGGTACGACTTGACCTGCCAGTAAATGTATTTGACTTTCAGATTAAAGGGAAACCCTACTGGAGGGTGGTTGCTGGACCTGCTGAAACATCAGATAGCAGAAAAAATATGTTAAAATTAATAAGATCAGCTGGATTTAAAGATGCGTATTTTGTCAATAATTAAAATTATAATTAGTTCGGCGTTTCTTAGTTTATGTCTAATTTCTCAGGCGAATTCTTTCGATACTACAGCTCGCGCAGCATATGTAGTTGATTATAACTCAGGTACTATTCTTTTGTCCAAGAATGCTGATCTGCCTTTGCCACCAGCTTCTATGTCAAAGCTTATGACTTTGTATATGACATTTGAGTTTATCAAAGCAGGAAGGCTCGGGCTAGACGAAAAATTACCAGTATCAAAAAATGCAGCCAACTATACTGGCTCAACAATGTTCTTAAACCCAACGGATCGAGTTGCAGTTATAGACTTGATCCGTGGGATAATTGTTCTTTCCGGAAATGATGCCTGTGCTGTAATTGCAGAAGCACTTTCACCTGATGGCACAGAAGCAGGCTTTGCAAAACTTATGACACAAAGAGGAAAGCAATTAGGCCTAGAAAACTCTACATTTAAAAATTCCAATGGATGGCCCGCTGAAGGTCATCAAATGAGCGTTCGCGATCTTGGCATCCTTGCCGAAAAATTATTTACAGATTTTCCAGAGTACTATCCAATGTTTGCCGAGCAGACATATGAATTTGACGGCCGCGCACCGGCAAACGCCAGAAATAGAAATCCTCTGCTAGGTTTAGGGATCGGCGCAGATGGGTTAAAAACTGGGCATACGAAGGAGGCAGGTTATGGGTTGGTTGGATCAGCAAAACAAGATGGGCGTAGAATAATTTTTGTATTATCAGGTTTGAGTACTTTGGAGGATAGAGCACAAGAGGCTGAAACTATCGTTAACTGGGCGTTTCGGCAATTTGTGGTGGAAAAATTTGCCACAGGTGGCTCTGAGATTGGAAAAGCAAAAGTGTGGAATGGAAAATCGAGAGATGTAAGCTTGGTTTTAGAGAAAGATTTAAATGTTATGTTGCCTGTTTTATCATCAACAGGACCTTCTTTCTCAGTAGAATATATTGGGCCCATTAAAGCCCCTATCAAAAAGGGAGATAAAATAGCTGAACTCGTAATTAGGTCCGCAGACTTACCAGAAACTCGTCACGCTTTACTTGCGGGAAATAATGTTTTCTCGGGTGGCTTTTTTGTGAAAGTAAGAACAGCAGGCCAATATCTATTTAATAGGCTTTTCACAAACACAGAGGGAAGTTTGTGAAGGACAAAGGTTACTTTATTTCATTTGAAGGAATTGATGGGTCAGGTAAATCGACACAAATCAAAAAGTTAGCCCGTTTTTTAGAGGCCCTTGACTTTGATGTAATTATTACCCGAGAACCGGGTGGATCTATCGGCGGAGAAGAAATTAGAAATCTTCTACTACAAGGCCAGGTTGAAAGATGGTCAGCGGAAACAGAAATCCTTCTCTTTACAGCTGCTCGGAGAGATCATTTAGAGCGTATTATTTTACCCGCCATAGATGATGGTAAGATTGTGCTCTGTGATAGGTTTACAGATAGCACAAGAATGTATCAAGGTATGCGCGGCCCTAATCTTAGAAATTTGGTAGATATGCTGAATGAAAAAGTCATTAATCGCGATCCTGATTTAACCATAATCATTGATATCGATCCAGAAATTAGCCTCAAAAGAGCAAAATCTAGAAAAACTGCTGAAGAGCGGTTTGAAGACTTTGGCCTAGAGTTGCAAATGAAAATGCGCAGAGGGTTTATTGAACTGGCAAAAGAATTTAGCAACCGAATAGAACTAGTTAATGGTCAGCAATCAGTAGACAGACTTGCACAAGATATTTGTTCATTAGTAAAAGCCAAGCTATCATGACTGAAAATAATTTGATTTTATCGGATCAAATTGCCGGATATCCTCACCCCAAAGTCACTGAAAATTTATTTGGTCATGATTTTTCAGAGCAAGAATTTATAAATTGCTACAAATCTGGAAAACTTCATCACGGTTGGTTAATTACTGGACCAAAGGGAATTGGAAAAGCAACTTTAGCCTGGCGAATGGCAAAGTTTTTATTAACTCAACCCATCGATAGTATTCAAACAAATGGCTTTCTTGATATTTCTGACGGAAATAAGAATATTGAATTAGATGAGCATCTTAAAAATACTATTACAGCAAGAATTATGGCGGAATCCGAGCCAAGGCTTTCGGTTCTAAGGAAAGGCTTTGACGAAAAAAGAAAAACTTTTAGATCGAATATACGGGTGGACGAAGTAAGGCACTTAAATAATTTTTTTTCTCTCTCGGTCAGCGACGGTGGTGGTCGAGTTGCAATAATTGACTGTGCGGACGATTTAAATATTAACGCCGCAAACGCACTATTAAAAACTCTTGAGGAGCCACCAAAAAATACTGTCTTTCTGATCATAAGTCACAATCCTCAAAGTTTACTTCCAACTATAAAATCACGTTGCCGGGAATTGCGGCTCCGCAACCTAACAGAAGGCGATCTGATAAGTGCTTTGAGACAAATAAATTTGACTATCCCTGAAAATGACAGCGCTATTTATTCATTATTGGCTGCTGGCTCTGTTGGAAATTCAATCCGTTTGTTAGAACACGATGGGGCTGGCTTATATCGAACTATACTGTCTTTCCTAAATCAGCTGCCAAATCTCAATGGCTTTGAACTTGAGAAATTTGTTGGAACATTTACAGGCACTAAAAATAGGAGCAGGCTAGAACTCGTTATTGAGCTTTTAAACATGGTAATCGCCCGCATTTCAAAAGCTGGTATAACTGGACATAGTTCCGCAGAAATAATTCTTGAAGATGAAAAAGAGATTTTTGGAAAACTGTGCCCAACTCCAGCTAATGCATGGAAATGGGCAGAGTTAGTTCAAACTCAATCGGAAAATCTGAAATATGGCCTGGCAGTCAACCTTGACCCGGGCTCCCTGATCCTAGATACGTTTTTTAGAATAGAAGATTGCGCCAAAACGGTTAGATAAAAAACAAAATGAGTTTACCATTAATCACAGATAGCCATTGTCATTTAGATTTCTCAGATTTTGACGATAATTTAGAGGAAACTGTGGAAAATGCATTACGGTCAGGTGTAGGCCGAATTGTCACAATTTGCACCCAATTAAAGGATGAGCCAAAGGTCAGAAATATAGCAGAAAAATTTGAATGCGTTTTATATGCCGCTGGAACACATCCAATGAATGCACATCAGCAACCGATGGTAACTGTAACTGATCTTTTAAAAATAGCAGAGCACCCAAAATTTGTTGGTATTGGAGAAACTGGACTTGATTACTATTACACCAAAGAAACAGAAACCAAGCAAAAGAAAAGCCTTTTACTGCATATTGAAGCAGCCCAAAGAAGTAACTTACCTTTAATTATACATTCGCGTTCGGCGGATAAAGACATGTCAGAAATATTAGAAGGTGAATATAAAAATGCTGAATTTAGTTGTGTGATGCATTGTTTCTCTTCTGGGAGAGAATTGGCAATAAAAATGCTGAATTTAGGGTTTTTCTTATCCATGTCTGGAATAGTTACCTTTCCTAAAAGTAACGAACTGCGCGATATTTTTTCTTTGGCACCGATAGATCAGATCTTAGTAGAAACAGATAGTCCATATCTAGCGCCTCCTCCATACCGAGGGAAAAGAAATGAGCCGGCATATGCAGCTTTAACCGCTCAGAAGGGTGCAGAAATATTTGATATCTCATATGAACAGTTTGCGCGACAAATAGAGAAAAACTTTGAAAGGCTATTTACAAAAGCCATCACACAAAGGCCGGCTGCATGATGGCTAATCTTTCATTTACTATCCTTGGTTGTGGTTCATCAGGTGGGGTCCCGCGCCTAGGGGGTCACTGGGGAGACTGTGATCCTAAAAATATCAAAAATCAACGATCTAGGTGCTCACTTTTAGTGGAACTTGCAGGCAACGAGGGAATAACGCGAGTTTTGATCGATACGTCACCCGATATGAGGAACCAATTACTTACAGCTAATGTTGGAAAATTAGACGGAGTGGTATACACTCACGAACATGCAGACCATGTTCATGGGATAGATGATCTTCGCATGATATTTTTTAACATGCGGAAAAGAATAAACGTTTGGGCAGACACCAAGACCCAAAAAGAGCTTTTGCAAAAATTTGGCTATACATTTGTTCAGGCTGAAGGATCGCCCTATCCACCGATATTAGAAATGTCGACAATCGACGGTCAATTTTCTATTCAGGGACCAGGTGGAGAAATAAATTTTAACCCATTTGATGTTCAACATGGCACAATAACTTCGTTAGGTTTTAGAATAAATGATGTTGCCTACATACCCGATATATCCGAAATGAATGAAATGGCTTGGAGGCAAATAAAAAAGACAAATATTTGGATTTTGGATGCCCTGAGACGTACCCCTCACCAGTCCCACACCCACCTTAGTCAAAGTCTAGAATGGATAAAAGAGTCCGGTGTTGGAAAAGGCATATTAACAAATATGCATATAGATATGGACTATGAAACGCTTCTTAATGAATTACCGAGTAATGTAGAACCAGCGTATGACGGTATGAGATTAACATCGTCTAGTAAGACCGAAAAACAATAAATGTCCTCACTTTTAGACGTAATTATCCCAGTATTTTTGATAATTGGCTTCGGGTATTGCACAGTTTGGATAAAATTATTTTCCATCGATACTATCGACGGTCTTATGAAATTTACACAAAACTTTGCGATCCCAGTTCTACTATTTAACGCAATTTCAAAGGTCGATTTAGTTAATATTTTCAATCTAAATTTATTTTTTAGTTTTTATATTGGGGCAACAGCTGGCTTCATTATAGGGTTCTTGGGATCTCATTATATTTTTAATCGGCCATTGGAAGATTCCGTTGCAATTGGATTTTGCTGTCTTTTTTCAAACTCCGTTATGCTAGGACTTCCTATTACCGAAAGGGCTTATGGCAACAATGCATTGCAACACAATTTTGCAATTGTATCGATCCATGCTCCATTTTGTTACTTTCTCGGCATCACTGTCATGGAACTGATCAAAAGCACAGAAAAATCAGTAAGTGGAAAAAGCGTGATCATATTAAAGGCCATGTTTAGCAATGCTTTGGTGATAGGCATAGTGTTGGGTTTCCTAGTTAATATTTTTGGGGTTAATTTAACTAAATCGATACAGGCATCTGTTGATATGATAACAGGAGTCGCTTTGCCAGCGGCGTTATTCGGAATGGGTGGAATTCTTTATCAATATCGACCGGAAGGAGATGCTGGACCTATAATTATGATTTGTGCTGTTTCTTTGATCATCCATCCAGCAATTGTTTGGGGTTTTGGACACCAACTTAACTTAACTGATGCCCAAATGAGATCCGCTGTTATTACAGCTGCAATGGCACCCGGTATAAACACTTACGTTTTTGCAAATATGTACGGTACAGCCAAACGCGTGGCCTCAACAGGCGTTTTGTTATCAACCGCCCTGTCAATTGGTACAGTTTGGGTTTGGTTAAGTCTCTTACCTTAAAAACCTAACCTATAATTTCCCAAGAACCATCAGGCTGTCTACATGCGCGGCCATAACCAGTTTGCTTTTCGCCACCAATAAAAATTTCTTGCGTAAACTCTCTACAATATCGGCCATTTTTTCGATATGTTGTAACCGGTATGACACGGCCATAGTTTCCTGTATCTGGATTTCGCCACTCAGCAGCCTTATCCGTAGGGTTAAATTCTAGAGCCGTATTGTATGCTTCGCCAGCAAGTAAACGATCTCTTTCATCTAATTGTGCGCCTATATTTTGACCAATGGCACCACCCACAAAGGCTCCCAAAACTGTTGCAATACCTTTGTTTTTACTTTTACCAGCCATATCATTTGCTAAAGCGCCGCCAATTATCATGCCAGAGAGTGTTCCAATTGTTTGCTTTTGGCCCGGCTGTTCAGAAGAAATTTCAACATTTGGAGCACAAGCCGTAACCAACATTAACAACGAAAAAAAAATTATATATTTCATGACTAACCCCAAATAAATAAACCTTTTGTGATAGATAGATAGCACCATTCTTAAATCAATGTAAAAAAGAATAAAATTAAAATTTACATAATCAATAAAACTGCTTAGTGTCATCTCAAGTTTCAGGGAGGTAATTATGAGACATATTAAGATTTTGAGTAGTTTAGCTATTATGGCTATGCCTTTATCTGCAAACGCCGAGGGTCTAGAGCGGTTTAATATTGATCCTGGGTTTTTGTTTGGAGATGGGAATACAGCAAGTGCTAGTTTCGCTAGGGTCAGTCCATCAATTGGAGCTACTTCAGGAACCGCATTACTCAATTTGGAGTCTGGGCTCGAGGTAGCGCCCAGTTTTTCAGCCGTAAACCTCTCGGTAAAAACGTCAATAAACGATAAAATAGCTTTAGGTTTATTTTATACTGACAGTGGAAATGGAGTTCTAATTGACTGGGGAACAATTTCTGGGCTCGGAACTTCTGCAAATGTTACGATCGGTGCAGATCTTAAAATGCCAACGCTTGCCGCTTTGGGCAAATACAATATAAATGATAATATTTCAGTTTTTGGTGGTTTAAAGAGAACTACCGTAAATGATAATGCTTATGCAAAAGTTGCAAGGGATCTTGATGGTAATGGGACACTAGACGAAACTTCAACTTGGACCCTTTCAGAGACTTCAGAGATGGGAATGGTTTATGGTGCAGCTTATGAAATGCCTGACATAGCATTGAGAGTGTCTCTAATGATAGAAGATGATATTGATTTAAAAATAGCAACCACCGGTACTGGGATTATTCCAGCAGCCACAGGAACAAGTACTGCAAGTATAGGCGATGCTATAACACTGCATTTTCAAAGTGGAATTGCAGAAGATACTTTGCTTTTTGGTAATATAAGAAGTTCAAATTGGGAAGATAATCAAGTGAACGTTCCATTATCAGTTGCTGCCGGAGGTGGTACTGCAGCATTATCCACCTTTGAAGATGGGATCTCTTACTCACTGGGTGTTGGTAGAAAAATAAATGACGAATTATCGCTATCACTATCTGCATTTTATGATGGTGGGGACGGAAACGACACATCTGAACTCTCTCCAACTGGAGCAAATAGATCTATTAGTTTTGGAGGAAAATATGCAATCGCAGAAAATGCCGATTTAAGTGGTGGTATCAACTACTCCATGCGCAGTGACTCAACGACCGGAGGCCTAGGCGCGGTTTTGAATGACAGCAGCGTAATGACGATAGGCGCAAGTGTGGCGTTCAAATTCTAATCGAAGCCTGAAATGGATGGGTAGCCATTAAATTGGCTACCTCTTAAAGCCTCTCTTAAATCCAAAATAGATAAAACTGTTTCCTAGGATTAGCTGACACAAATTCGCCTCTCAAAATCACCTTGTTAAGCTTCCCAAGCATCGGCCAAATTCTTGAGTTCCATAATCAATTTTCTTTTCATAAAGACATATTGCTTCAGCAAGTGCATTGCTCCCATCCTGTTGTATAGGTGTAAAAGAGCAACCTCCTAGAAATACGAATAAAAATAAACTTTTGGCGGTGTATCTCTTCAAGACTTACTTTCCTAAAAGGTAAATTGTTGGTTTTATTTACCAACAAAACTATTTTGTCTAGAAACAAGTTTGATTTGAGTACAAACATGACAAAATTTTTCTATCAAATTTTTTACGCCACTGTATTATTATTAGCTATGACTAGTGCAGTAATCCCAAAAAATATGGTTTATGAAAATAACTGGGCATATTTGGCGGATACGGTTATGGGAGGCGTCTCCCAAGGAACTGCAAACTTCTCCGATGGCGCGATAAGATTAACTGGACAGGTTTCGACAAAAAATAACGGAGGCTTTATTCAAGTCAGGACCAGAATAGATTCAAGCGAAGCCAAGGGGAAAAAGGGAATAAAAATTAAAGTAAAAGGAAATGGAGATATCTATTATCTTCATATAAGAAACGCCTCTGCGCGCCTTCCTTGGCATTATTATACTGCAAATTTTCAAACAAACGATAAATGGGAAGAAGTGATAATACCATTTGAGGCATTTGAAAAATCGGCCACTCTTATGCCAAAAAAACTTAAAGCAGATACCATAAAAACAATAGGTCTTGTTGCTTATGGAAAAGACCACTCTGCAGATGTATCTTTAGCCAATTTAGAGTTTTATTGATATTTATTTTTTGGTGCGGCCGAGAAGACTCGAACTTCCACTCCGGTTAAAGAACAGCGACCTCAACGCTGCGCGTCTACCAATTCCGCCACGGCCGCACACCGTGTCCTTAGTCCTTATCCTCTGCTATAGTTTTTTAAAAGATAAATTTTTCTTTTAATTACCACAAAACTAGCTGAAATAAGTTTTCCAAGGTAATTCCTAAACATCAGAGTTTGCCGATATTTGTTGATATAAAATAATTAGTAATTGTTCTTTAAAGATGTTCTTTCAGATTTAAGTGTTTAAACAATAAACTGTTCTAGGAAAAAATAAAAAAATGGTTCAATGGGAAATAAGTGATGGTGAAGTTGATTACCATACAGCTCTAGAGAAAATGGACAATCACGTTCAGAAAATGATTCAGGACGAAGCTTGTGAAAAGATCTGGTTATTAGAGCACCCTCCTCTTTACACTGCTGGAACTAGCGCTGATGAAATGGATCTTATCGAACCAAATAGATTTCCTGTTTTTGAAACAAAGCGCGGCGGTCAGTACACTTATCATGGACCCGGCCAACGAGTCGTCTACGTAATGCTTGATTTAAATAAGCGAGGAAAAGATATTAAGAAATTTATTGAAAATCTTGAAGCATGGATTATCCACACATTGGCAGAGTTTAATATCGTTGGCCAAAGCCGTAGTGGGCGGGTTGGAATTTGGGTTGAAAGGCCTGATAAACCTAAAAATGTCGACGGATTTTTCAAAGAAGAGAAAATAGCTGCAATCGGCGTTCGCCTAAGAAAATGGATAACACTTCACGGTTTATCAATAAATGTTGATCCAGATTTGGAACATTTTCAAGGTATAGTACCTTGTGGCATCAAGGAGCATGGGGTGACTAGCCTAGTAGATTTAGGTTTGCCAGTTACAATGACAGATTTAGACGTTGCACTTACAAAAAATTTTTCTAATGTATTTTAAATAACTTGGGAAATGCCAGCCTTAAAAATCGCTGAAATCGATAAAAACAAACATTTTTCTTCATCTGCGGCAAATACGATCATTGCTGTTTCTGTTTAAGCGAATTACATAGTAATGGGAAGTCAAAAAAACGAGTCACTGACTATAATATTATTAGGAGGCAAATATGGCAGACGCAGCCATCCACGGCCACGAGCATGAAGATCAGCGCGGGTTTTTTACACGTTGGTTTATGTCAACCAATCACAAAGACATCGGTATTTTATACCTCGTCGTTTCGGCACTTGTAGGGTTTATAGCTGTATCATTCACGATCTATATGAGACTGGAATTGATGAACCCAGGCGTGCAATACATGTGTATGGAAGGAATGCGCCTCACGGCCGCAGGCATTGGTGAATGTACACCAAACGGCCATCTCTGGAACGTACTTATTACTGGTCATGGCATCCTGATGATGTTTTTCGTTGTAATTCCGGCTCTATTTGGCGGCTTTGGTAACTATTTTATGCCCCTGCAAATAGGGGCTCCAGATATGGCCTTCCCAAGAATGAATAATTTATCCTTTTGGATGTATGTTGCTGGGACGACTTTAGCGATATGTTCAGTACTATCTCCTGGTGGCAATGACCAATTGGGGTCTGGCGTTGGCTGGATTCTTTATCCACCGCTTTCCGTAAATGAGGGCGGCATGTCAATGGATTTGGCGATTTTTGCTGTCCACGTTTCAGGAGCGTCTTCAATATTAGGCGCTATAAATATGATCACAACATTTCTGAATATGCGGGCACCCGGCATGACGTTGTTCAAAGTTCCGCTGTTCTCATGGTCGATATTTGTAACCGCATGGTTAATTTTGTTAGCTCTTCCTGTATTAGCTGGCGCTATAACAATGCTACTTACGGATAGGAATTTCGGTACAACATTTTTTGACCCAGCCGGAGGAGGCGATCCAATTTTGTACCAGCACATTCTTTGGTTTTTTGGACATCCGGAGGTTTACATAATAATTTTACCGGGCTTTGGTATCATTTCGCATGTTATAGCTACATTTTCAAGAAAGCCTGTATTCGGTTATCTTCCGATGGTCTGGGCATTAATTGCAATTGGGGCATTAGGCTTTGTTGTGTGGGCTCATCATATGTACACGGTTGGGATGTCGTTAACCCAACAGTCTTACTTCATGCTAGCCACCATGGTTATTGCGGTACCAACCGGAGTTAAAGTATTTTCATGGATTGCAACAATGTGGGGTGGTTCAATCGAATTCAAAACGCCTATGCTTTGGGCTTTTGGCTTTTTGTTCCTTTTCACTCTAGGTGGGGTGACAGGTATCGTTTTATCACAAGCAGGTGTCGACCGAGCTTACCATGATACATACTACGTGGTTGCACATTTCCACTATGTTATGTCATTGGGAGCGGTTTTTGCTATTTTTGCAGGAATTTATTTTTATTTTCCTAAGATGACAGGAAGATGTATCCCAGAGTGGGCAGGTCAACTTCATTTTTGGGCTATGTTCGTAGGGTCTAACGTCACTTTTTTCCCCCAACACTTTTTGGGACGTCAAGGGATGCCTCGCCGATATATCGATTACCCAGAAGCTTTTGCTTTATGGAATCAAGTATCGTCTTACGGAGCGTTTTTATCATTTGCATCATTTGTGTTTTTCTTCATCGTTGTAATTTATGCGATTGTGGCAGGTAAAAAAGAAACAAGAGCTAATCCTTGGAATGAGTATGCCGACACCTTAGAATGGACACTACCTTCTCCTCCCCCAGAGCACACTTTTGAGATCTTACCTAAGCAGGAAGAGTGGGATAAATCTCCTGCCCATTAGTGGTACCCAAATCCAAATAATACGGGCCTCTAATAAGTTGGGAGCCTTATATTCTTGGTATATACTAAATACTGACCAATTATCCGCATATTTTGCAGCTTTGAATGCCGTATATTATAAATAATGAGATAGGAGCAGGCAAAGTAACGACTATCGAACTTTGGCCCTATAACTCTCTAAAACCAAAAGGTTTTGTGTTTTTTTTAGGTGCAACATTCGCATTGGTCGCTCTACCACTTTTTAATGTGTTGGGAACAAATGTATTTTGGGGATTATTTCCATTTCTGTTTTTAACTTTGCTGGGAGTTTGGTTTGCTTTAAGAAAAAGTCTTAGTGATCGTCAAATTCTTGAACAATTAACACTTTGTGAAGACGAGCTTGTATTGATAAGGCAGGATCCAAACGGAGAGCAAAAAGAATGGGTTTGTTCTCCATATTGGGCCAAATTAAGGATGTATGATAAAGAGGGACCTGTTGCGAATTATATTACGTTAAGAGGAAACGGACGCGAAGTAGAGTTGGGTTCATTTCTGGGTGAAGATGAGCGAACAGAGCTGTTTAACGAATTGAGTCATTTACTGAGTGAGTTAATTAGTAAGCCTTAATTGGATAAATTACTTTTGACTAAAGCGCCAACGGCTCCAAAATCCATTTGTCCGGCATATTTGCTCTTTAATGCGCCCATGACCTTTCCCATGTCTCGTATCGAGCTGGCTCCCACTTGGTTTATTGCTTCTGATACAGCAGATTTAATTTCGCTACCTGTCAATTGTCGAGGCAAAAACTCTTCTATAACTTTGATTTCCGCTAATTCACGCTCAGATAAATCAAGCCTACCCGCTTCTTCATATGTTTTGGCGCTTTCCTGACGCTGTTTTGTCATTTTGGCAAGTATAGCTAACACCTCGTCATCTCCAACACCATTTTCTTTACCTTCCGTCCGAGCCGCAATATCTCGATCTTTAATTGCAGCATTGATCAAACGGATTGTAGAAAGGCGCTCTGTGGATTTATCCTTCATCGCCTGCTTCATAGCAGTATTAATGCGAGACCGAAGTTCCATGGGATTAACCTTTCCTGATTTCGGATACGATCGGTACAAAAAAAATAATAAATTAGCAAGTGAATTTGAATGAGAATAATAGATCTTCAAACTTGACCCTGCTTGACCATAGTCATACTTTGCGAGCAATTTTGGTTAAAGAGTCGCCATGAAAAATGATGTTTCATCTAATAAAGCTACAGCTTGCCTCGCACTAGCAGACGGAACTTTATTTTTTGGTAAAGGCTTCGGATCAACTGGTGAAACAACCGCTGAACTCTGCTTTAATACGTCAATAACGGGATATCAGGAAATTCTTACTGACCCTTCTTATGCAAGTCAAATTGTGACCTTTACATTTCCACATATCGGCAATGTCGGAGTAAACACTGAAGACTCTGAAACTCAGAACCCCGCTGCCGAGGGCTTAATTGTCAAATGGGACCCAACACAACCATCAAACTGGAGATCATTGGAACACTT
This sequence comes from Paracoccaceae bacterium, assembly GCA_045564975.1. Lineage (GTDB taxonomy): Bacteria > Pseudomonadota > Alphaproteobacteria > Rhodobacterales > Rhodobacteraceae > Salinivivens. The sequence continues at coordinate 26,906 of JBJLGF010000043.1, read as the reverse complement.
ATCAGACTGGTTAAGAAAATATAATTTACTTGGAATGGGTGGAGTTGATACCAGGCGCTTAACGAGAGCTATTAGAATGTCAGGCGCGCCGCACGTAGCACTAACCCACAAAACAGATGGCGTTTTTGATACTGCAGAACTTATAAAAAGAGCCCAAAATTTTTCTGGTTTAGAAGGCTTAGATTTGGCAAAAAACGTCACTTGTCGGCAAAGCTACAAATGGGATGAAATGCGCTGGGCATGGCCAAAAGGTTTTGGAAAGCAAAATCATGCAAAACATAAAGTTGTTGCAATTGACTATGGCGCGAAGCGAAATATCCTTCGATGTCTGGCATCTGCCGGATGTGAAGTAACAGTTTTACCTGCGTCGAGTTCGGTAGATGATGTGCTTTCGCACAAACCTGATGGGATTTTCTTATCCAATGGACCAGGTGACCCAGCAGCTACTGGGAAGTATGCCGTTCCTGTAATTCAGAACTTATTAAAGAATACTGATTTGCCTATATTTGGAATTTGCCTTGGGCATCAATTGCTAGCACTTGCTTTAGGCGCTAAAACTATAAAAATGAACCATGGTCATCACGGCGCAAACCATCCCGTCAAAGAGCATAGCTCCGGAAAGGTGGAAATCACGTCAATGAACCACGGGTTTGCAGTAGACGCCCAAACCTTGCCTGATGGAGTTGAAGAGACACATGTTTCACTCTTTGATGGCTCAAACTGTGGAATAAAAATGTCGGATAGGCCTGTTTTTTCCGTGCAACACCATCCAGAAGCTAGCCCAGGGCCTCAGGATAGCTTTTACCTATTCAATCAATTTGTTGCCACTATGAAATAAAAAATGTCAAAAATAACTGACAAACAAATTAAATTGAAATTCTCTAGAGGAAAAGAATTAGTCTATTTTTAAACTATCTTGTTTCAAGCGAGTTATAAAAGCTATCGAAATATGATCTCTTAATTTTTCTGAGGCTTCTACAGAGTCCCCTTTGGCAATTGCAGTAACTATTGCCTGATGTTCTTCAACAGCAACTGCGCCTCTACCATCAGCAGCCAGAGAAGTTGTAGCCATAAGAGCCATTGACCTATGCACTAAATCTAACTGCTTTATTAAAAATCTGTTATGTGACGCTAAGTGAATTTGTTTGTGAAATCGTCGATTTGATCTTGCCAGAGCAGATGGATCAGAGATAATTTTGCGATCAGAATCCACCATATCCTGGAGCACTTTTACTTCCTCGCTTGTAGCATGTTTGGCTGCCAAATTGGCAGCTAATCCCTCCAATTCAGCTCTAACAATATAGAGTTCAGCCATCTGACTATGATCTAGTGAAGAAACAATTAAGCTTCTACCATCCCTTGTTAACAAAGACTGGGTTTCTAATCTCTGCAAAGCCTCACGAATTGGTGTCCGTGAAACGCCAAAACTATCAGCTAAATCGCTCTCAACGAGACGATCTCCTGGTTTGTAAATGCCCATATCTATTGCCTCTAATATTAAACTATAGGCATCCTTGTTTTGTTGGCGGATTAATGACATTAAACGTTCCCATGCATTAACCCAGATAAGCAAGCTTCGAACCTAAAAGCAAGAAAAACAAATAGGACTAAGAAATTACACAGTGAATGTTATAAATTGAAAAATTTAAATGAAATCGAATGCTGGATATTCGATCTAGACAATACGTTATACCCAGCATCTGTTGACTTGTTTGGTCAAATAAATGTCAAAATGTCAGATTACATCATGAACCTGTTAGACGTTGATAAGGTTGCAGCGGATAAGATGAGAGCAGCGTATTGGAAAAAATACGGTACATCTTTGGCTGGATTGATGCAAAACTACAAAATCGATCCCAACGATTTCTTAACCACTGTCCATGATATTGATTTTTCTGTGCTTCAAAAGGATCCAAATTTATTGGATGCGTTGAATAATTTACCCGGGGAAAAACTAGTCTATACAAATGGAACCGCGCCGTATGCCAGAGAGGTACTAAAACATCGAGGGTTACTTGATATATTTGATGAAATATATGGTATCGAAGATGCTACTTATATTCCAAAACCTTTTCCAGAAGCATTTGAAATTATTTTTTCGAAAGCCAATATTGTACACAAAAGATCCGCGATGTTTGAAGACGAAGTAAGAAATTTAGAAGTCCCATTCAAGTTGGGTCTCAAAACTATTCTTGTGAGTGATGTCCAATCAAATAAAAAATATGTAGATTATACAGTAAAGTGTTTATCAGATTTTCTGCGACAGATTACCTCAAACTCTGTTAAATAATAAAATTTAATCTACTATTACCTTAATCTAAATGAGGTTTAAAAAATGGAGACTGATGTTTTTATTGCTGGAGCTGGACTTGCTGGTTCGATTGCAGCCCTAAGCTATTCGAAAGCTGGAAGAAATGTCATTGTTGCTGATCCATTTATTTATAGTGATAATCCCCAAGTAGATTATAGGACTACGGCCTACCTTCAACCTGCTAAATTATTTCTCGAAAGTCTGGGCATCTGGGAAGCTATTGAAGATAGTGCAATGCCCCTAGAAGTGATGAAAATAATAGATTCCTCAAGTGTTAAAAATGGAGACATAATTAAAAGCCAGAAAGAATTTAAATCTGCTGAGATTTCAGATTTACCATTTGGGTGGAATGTAAAAAATTCATTGATGCGAACGGCGCTAAAGCGGCTTATTGATCAACAGAGTAACTGTAAATTAATTACTGCTTCCAGTGCAATTGACTTGGTATGCCGAGATTCGATGGCTTATGTGAAACTTTCTTCCGGTAAGACAGTAAAAGCAAAACTGGTAATTGCGGCAGACGGAAGAAACTCTATTCTCCGGCAAAAAGCTGGTATTTCTATAAAAACCCAAAGGTTTGGGCAAAAAGCTTTAGCTTTTGCTGTTACCCATGCTACTCCACACAAAAATATCTCAACAGAAATTCATAATTCAGGAGGCCCTTTTACCCTTGTTCCATTACCGGATAATAACGGCAAACCTTCATCTGCTATTGTTTGGATGGAAAACGGCGAAAAAGCCAAGCGTCTGATGGAAATGGAAACAAAGAGTTTTGAACGCGAGATGACTGTCAGATCATGCAATATACTTGGACCATTAAAGCTCGCAAGTAAGAGAAGCTTGTGGCCAATTATATCCCAAATTGCAGATAGATTATATTCTCAAAGATTAGCTTTAATTGGTGAAACAGCACACGTGGTACCCCCTATAGGCGCTCAAGGTTTAAACATGAGCATAAAAGATATTAAATTTTTGAATAATTTAGATCAAAAATATCCTGATCAATTGGGGTCGATTGATATATTGAATGAGTACCAAAAAAATAGAATTTTTGATATAAGGCAGAGAGTTGTTGGCGTTAGCGCTCTAAACCGAATATCTATCTCTAGTAATAAATTAGTGCAAAATGTTAGAGCCTTTGGCTTAGAAAATTTCTTTCAAGTACCTGCGATAAAACACGCAACTATGAAATTAGGCATGGGAAATAGATAAACCTAGATAACTTGATCTAAAACCATGGTTAACCGTTTGAATGTACCCTCAACATTATACAACTTATCCAGGCCGAATAATCCCAGCCTGAAGGTTTTGAAGTCTTCTGGTTCATCACAAGCAAGTGGGACACCTGCAGCGATCTGCATCCCTTTTGCAGCAAATTTAGAACCATTTTGAATTTCACTGTCCTGAGTATAACTTACAACAACACCAGGCGCTGTGAACCCATCAGCAGCTACGGATTTTATACCTTTTTCCGCTAAATATTTACGAACTTTATCACCGAGCTCCCATTGAGCTAATTTTAATTTCTCGTAACCATATTCCCGGGTTTCTAATACAGTATCTCTAAATGCTCTCAGAGCATCTGTAGGCATGGTTGCATGATAAGCGTGTCCTCCATTTTCATAAGTTTGCATAATAGAAAACCACTTTTTCAGATCTATCGCAAAGCTATCTGAGTTTGTTTTTTCAATTTGATCAACAGCCCTACTAGATAACATAACCAGCCCTGCAGAGGGTGAAGCCGACCAACCTTTCTGGGGTGCAGAAATTAAAACATCAACACCACAGTCTTCCATATCTACCCAAACGCAACCCGATGCGATGCAGTCAAGCACCATAAGAGCTCCAACTTCATGAGCGGCTGTTGAAACCTTCTTTATATATTCATCTGGTAAAATTACGCCTGCCGAAGTTTCCACGTGAGGCGCAAAAACTATATTGGGTTTTTCTGTTTTTATTTTTTCAATAACATCATTTACATCAGCAGGCCTGAATGGAGCTACAGGTTCATTTCCAATCATTCTGGCTTTGACTACTGTGGTTGATCGAGCGTTTGCTGCCGACTCAAATATTTGGCTCCACCTATAAGAAAACCACCCGTTTCTAATTACCAAAACACTAGCGTCCATTCCGAATTGACGCGCAACTGCTTCCATACCAAATGTTCCACCACCAGGCACCAAAACTACTGCATTTGCGTTGTAAACTTCTTTCAAATTCGATGACAAGTCACACATCACCTGTTGAAACTCTTTACTCATGTGATTTAACGAGCGGTCAGTGAAAACTACTGAAAACTCTTCTAATCCGTTAGGATCAATATGTTCTAATAAAGCTGGCATGTTATACTCCCCAATAATAATATGCTAATTTCAAATTCCAAAAAAAACAAACCTTTAAATTGTCACACACTAAATTGGGCCTGGTAACACTTCTTCACTTAATAAAACATTTGCCTCTACTTGACCGACACCCGGCAAGGTCATTATCCTCCTTCGTAGGACTCTTTCAAAGTCAGCTATGTCACGCGCAACAACTCTTAATCGATAATCATAAAGACCTAAAACGTGTTCAATTGATTGCACCTCTGGAATTGCCGAAGCAGCTCGCTCAAAGTCGTCTAAACTTATCACGCCCTTTGTAGCCAGTTTAATTCCAAGAAAAACTTTTACACCAAAACCAAGCAATTCTTGGTTCAAGAGCAATCTTTTACCTTTAATCACACCAAGACCTTCCAACCTTTTTATTCTTCGCCATATAACTGGCTGAGAAGTTGATAACGAAGCAGCGAGAGCCGAGGTGGTTAATTTAGGCTCTAGAGAAAGCTTTTTTAAAAGCTGCTTATCCAGTTCGCTGAGCATCTTATATTGGTAATCTCCTATCCATTTTAATGCTTGATATATGCATTAATGCCTCAATATCCGATATATGGGGTAGGACCAAAATGGAGTCCTTGTAGACCTGTTGATAATGTTTCATATCCCGAGCAACAACGGATAACCGTACATCAACCATGCCTAAAAATGTTTGTATTTCTAAGACTTCTTTTATTTCTCGAGCGGCCTTAAGAAATTCATCAAAAGCAGAAGGCTCGGTTTTATCTAAGGTCACTCTTAACGATACTTGAACTTCAAAACCAAGAGCACTCCAGTCTAGAATTAGTTCATGCCCCAGTATATAGCCAGTTTGCTGAAGCTTAGCCAACCGCCGAGAGACAACTGGAGAGGTCGTCGCTGCTTTTTCAGCGAGGTTAGCTACAGAGCTTTCCGGATCATTTTGTAGGTATCGTAGTATACGATTATCTAAATCATCTAACATATTTTTTTTTAAATCCATAAATTATTAGAATAAATTTCATTATATATTTTATATTTTGTCAATATTAGAACGTTTAATTCCAAGTTTAGTAATATAACGAACACAGTTTTATTGAAGGAAAAAAAAATGCGAGTTTATTATGATAGAGATTGCGATGTTAACTTAATTAAGGATAAGAAAGTGGCGATCCTGGGATATGGATCCCAAGGTCATGCGCACGCACTAAATTTACGAGATTCAGGTGCTAAGAATTTGGTTGTTGCTCTGAGAGAAGGATCACCATCAGCGAAAAAAGCTGAAGCTGAAGGTCTCAATGTTATGAGTATTACAGAGGCCGCAGCTTGGTGTGACTTAATAATGTTTACAATGCCTGATGAGCTTCAAGCAGAAACTTACAGAAAATACGTGCACGACAATATTAAAGAGGGCGCCGCAATTGCTTTTGCACATGGCCTTAATGTCCACTTTGGATTAATTGAACCTAAAAAAGGCATCGACGTACTGATGATGGCTCCAAAGGGTCCAGGTCACACTGTTCGCGGAGAATACACAAAGGGCGGAGGAGTACCTTGCCTTGTTGCAGTTGATAAAGACGAATCTGGTAAGGCACTCGAAATAGGCTTATCGTATTGCTCTGCAATCGGCGGAGGACGCTCAGGAATAATCGAAACAAATTTTCGAGAAGAGTGTGAAACTGACCTATTTGGAGAACAAGCAGTACTGTGTGGTGGGTTAATCGAGCTAATTCGTTGTGGCTTTGAAACACTTGTTGAGGCTGGATATGCTCCTGAAATGGCCTATTTTGAGTGTCTTCATGAGGTCAAATTAATTGTCGATTTAATATACGAAGGAGGCATCGCCAATATGGACTACTCCATTTCGAATACTGCAGAATATGGCCAATATGTTACAGGCCCTCGTATTCTACCCTATGAACAGACTAAAAAGGTAATGAAGGGAGTTCTATCCGATATTCAAAAAGGTAATTTTGTTCGCGACTTCATGCTAGAGAACGCAGTAGGTCAGCCTACAATTAAAGCGGCGCGTCGTGCAAACGATGAGCATATGATTGAAGAGGTTGGAGAGAAACTCCGTGGTATGATGCCGTGGATATCTGCTGGAAAGATGGTCGATAAAGATAAAAACTAATTAGACCCTTTCAAAAATCATTGGCTGACCAAGTTGGCCAATGATTTTAAATTTTTAACTCTATTTTAACTAGTAGACATTGCAATTTTTGCGAAAGGCGATTTTTTGGAAGACTCCATTCATACGAGACATTGGATAATGATTTCTACTCTGGGTATTGTATGGGGTTCAACCTTTCTATTCATAGAATTAGCCCTTCAAGGAATAACTCCCCTTTGGCTAACTTCAGCAAGAATAGTATTTGCAACAGTTGTAACTTCCATAATTTGGCTAGTGCGTGGTGGAAAGCTTTTTACCACTAACGAAACAGCTTGGACACGATTAGGAATCATTGGGATCATAAGTACGGCACTGCCCTTCCAACTTATAAGCTGGGGACAACAATATGTTACGTCTAGCTTCGCTGGGTTAGCAATGGCCAGTATGCCTTTGTTTGTTTTGCCTCTCGCCTATTTGTTTAATACTAATGAAGCTTTAGATAGGCGTAAGTTTATAGGTTTACTTATAGGGTTTTTAGGTATCATTATCTTATTTTCTCCCGATTTTACTCAAGGCGATGATACATCAATTCTAACTACTCTTGGAAAATTAGCATGTATTCTAGCTGCTTTCTGCTATGCAAGTAATTCTATTTTAATGCGCAAGTTGCCAAGTATAGACCCTGTAGGATTGGCAGCAATGTCCCTGTTAATTGGCTCTTTATGGGTAGTTTTATGGGCTATTACAATTGAAGGACCTCCACCAATTATAAGTGCGGAAACGTTATTAATTTTGATTTTACTTGGGTTATTACCCACAGCCGTGGCAAATTTTATCAGGGTAGTATTGATACGTGAAGCCGGCCCAGTTTTCCTAAGTATAACAAATTACATTGTACCTCTGTGGGCAGCTATGGTTGGAGCATTAGTTTTAAAAGAAGCTTTACCTATCCAATTTTACTTGGCCGCAACAATTACAATAGCTGGCATCTATATAAGTCAAATGAAAGCACTGGCTGCATTAGTTCAGTCATTTAAGCGGTAATTTCGGTAACCACACTGTCAACCGCTAGATTCATTTTTTCTTCATCTTCGGACTCTGCCATCACTCTAATAAGAGGCTCTGTGCCTGATTTACGGATTAATAATCTACCATTATTTTTAAGCTTTGCCTCGGCTTCCTTAATAGCTTTTATAACATTGGGCTTAGCGAGAGGGTCAGATCCAGCCTGATACGAGGCATTTTTTAATAGCTGCGGAACAGGCTCAAATACACGAGCGAGTTCTTTAGAACTGCGCTCTGTTCGAATGATTTCTGCCAAAAATTGCAACCCTGCAATAAGACCATCACCAGTTGTAGAAAAATCACTCAAAATTATATGACCTGATTGCTCCCCACCAAGATTAAAGCCAGATTTGCGCATACACTCGACAACGTACCGATCACCGACTTGGGTCCTTTCCATTGAAATACCGCGTTGAGTCAGAAAAAGTTCTAATCCCAAATTTGACATTACGGTCGTCGCTATTCCGCTCCCAGTCAGCGATCCATCCTCAGACCACCTAGAAGCGATGACAGCCATAATTTGATCTCCATCAGCGATATTTCCATCAGAGTCGATTAAAATAATCCTGTCAGCATCTCCATCAAGGCAAATTCCCACGTCCGCACCATGAGAGACTACAGCTTCTGCAGCCCTTTGCGGGTTTGTGGACCCACAGTTTTTATTAATATTTAAACCATTTGGGTTTACACCAATAGGAATAACATCTGCTCCAAGTTCCCATAAAACTTCTGGCGCTGCACGATATCCCGCTCCATTTGCGCAGTCTATCACCACTTTCATGCCATCGAGCCTCATGCCACTAGGAAAACTTGATTTCACCCTTTCTACATACCGAAATAATCCATCTTCAATGCGTTTTGCCCGACCAATATCGACGAGCCCAACATTACTTAATTCTGTACCAATCAATTCCTCTATGCTTTTCTCAGCCTCATCCGACAATTTAAAACCATCAGGACCAAAAAATTTTATCCCATTATCTTCGTGAGAATTATGACTTGCCGAAATCATTATCCCTAGATCTGCACGCATAGATGGTGTTAATATACCGACCGCAGGAGTAGGAACTGGGCCAAGAAGCAAAACATTCATACCCATCGAAGTCAAACCCGCAGTTAAAGCATTTTCAAACATATAACCTGAGAGCCTGGTATCCTTACCGATGACAACACGATGTACCTTTTTCGTGTTATTTTTAAAAAATTGCCCAGCTGCCATTCCTATTTTGAGGGCGTTTTCAGCAGTCATTGGAAATTCATTTACACGCCCACGAATACCATCCGTTCCAAAATATTTTTTTTGCACACTACTCTCCAAAATTTACAGCCACCCAAAGATCAAAAGCTTGTTTAGTTTCTGCAACATCATGTACCCTGAATAATTGCACTCCCTGCCCAAGTGCACTGATGGCAAGAGCAATAGAGCCGTGTACACGGTCACTCATTTTTTCTACCTTTGCTACAGTACTAATAATACTTTTTCTTGATACACCAAGAAGTAATGGAACACCAAGACCATGAAAAAGCGAAATATTTTTTATAAGAGCAAGATTATGACCTTTATTTTTGCCAAATCCTATGCCTACATCGGCTATAATTTGATCTCTGGAAATTCCAGCCTGAACCAACATCCCTATTTGATTTTCAAGAAAATTGAACACTTCGATTAAAATATTTTCATATTTGGGGTTATTTTGCATATTTTCTGGTGATCCTTTCATGTGCATAACACAAACTGGTAAGTTGAATTTTGAACAATAAGGCAGCAGGTTAGGGTCAAAAGTAAAACCAGACACATCGTTTACCATAGACGCTCCAGCTTTATGCGCAGCAGATGCCACGTCCCACTTACGCGTATCAACCGAAATAGGAATTTTTGATCTGGATGAAATACCAGTAATTACCGGTTCGATACGCCTGATTTCTTCCAAAATTGGAACAGTTAAGGCACCGGGCCTCGTACTCTCGCCACCGATATCAATAATATCTACTCCATTTTCCTCCATAAATTTAGCCTGACTTAGGGCCGCACCTAATTCGACATGATTTCCACCATCAGAGAAACTATCAGGCGTAACATTTAATATCCCCATTAACTTTGGAAAACCAAACTCCAATCCTAAGATATCAGCTCTTTTTTTTAACCATCTTTTTTTCCACCAATCAGGAACGTCATTTATTGAAACTAATTTTGTTTTCTTTCCAAATTTAATTTCTTCAGCTTCGCTGATCCAATAATTTGTTTCAGCTAAAAAAATACTATCCTTGGATCTTGATGAGCCAGTTCTAACAATTGGTCTGAAATAGGAGGTCATATTCATAATTTTCAGCGTGATTTAATTTAGCTTTTTGACAGAAATATCAGCTTAAAGGTATAGTTTCTGTTTTTATAGAACAATCAGAATTTGGGATATCGCCGATTAATGTCAAATATTGAGCACCAAATTCGTTTGCCAGCCACTCTGAAAGAGGTAAAATATTATTTAAGTCAAAGTTTGGAGGATTTTTTGCATCAAGCAACATTTTTGCTGGAGCCCAAACTGAAATCTTTCCATTCTTTACGGCCCAATCCAATTCAGTTTTTGTTTCAACAACAACACAGCGTTTATCATTTGCCGCAAGTTTCCAAGCGTTTTGCTCAATTGCTAATAAATCAATTCTTCGCTGAACCTGTGTTTGAACCACTTTTGAATAATTTTCACTAGGAAGCCCAACGCAGAAAATGGCAGATCGTCCTAATCTTTCCAACTCATCAATACATGTTTTTAGTTGAACTGATTCAAATGCCTTATTAGACAATACAAATATTTTTGTGCTGTCAAACTGAAAGTCTTGCGGTTCAACAGAGTTCCCTTGTTTTTTTTCATTAGATCGAACAATTTCAACACCTAAGGCACCGGGGCCCCTGTCCAATTTTTCGATACGGACAAAAACACGTATAGCTTGCGGCTCAACTAAAATCCGATCAGCTATTCTCTCTGCTAATGTTTCGAGTAGATTTAATCTTTCAACATTTAGCTCAATTGTAATAGCTTCTGTAACCTTGTCATAAGATAATATACGATCAACATCATCCTCTATTTTGTACTTAAATGGTTTTACTTCAACTACAACATTAAAGCATACTCTCTGTTTACTTCCTCTTTCAGACTGAAAAGCACCAATCTCAACATCAACGATATGATCTCTAAGTGAAATTCGATCATGAACCGTTTCCGTTTCACTAGCCTCAGAACGCTCTTTTGGATGAGCAAATGCCAAGTGTATTTCATTACTCATATAGTCACCAGATGTTTATCACATCTAATAAATAAGCAATTTTTCACTAATTGATAGAGCAACGACGTCTTTGCAACGGTGTTCTACGTCACAATTACCTTTGGGAAACTAGCAATGGCTGTCTGTAAAAAATATGGCGGCCAAATCTTGCAACTCTTTGAAATTTTTTTGACCACTTTGGGTTCACGTAATTAGAATGATAGTGGGTTGACCCTTTTGTCAGTTTTCTGTCATGAGTTGTGAGCAAAATTTTTGCTATTTTTAATGCCATTTCATAAGGCTTTCGCTCGTGAACAGTTTCAAGCTTTCCGTCGCAAGTATACGTGAACTGACACGCAAATCTGCGCCCTGTTCCTTGATTAATAACTTTGCATATCGAACTTGGGTAACGTCTGTCTTCAACACGGTTCAATACGACCTCACCAACGGCTAACTGACCCGTAATAGGTTCTCCGCGAGCCTCGAAATATAGCGCTTCCGCAAGGCAAGACATTTGCTTATTACTTTTAGGAACGGGAAGAGATAGTAACTTTAAGGCAGTCCATTCGGAAGGGCGTCTTACTTTTGTCAAACCAAATAAATGGGCAACGTCCCATGGCTCTAAGTTACCAATATTTTTCTGCTCAAACTTATTAAGCTTGTCGATAACTTGCAGTTGAGTATCCGCAACTAACATCGGCGGTAAAAAAACCGTAAACGCAGCTGTTACCATTTTAATCCAAGCCAGCAAATCAAAATACCTTATGGTGTGTTGTTACCATCTTTTATAGCAATATATTGTAAGTTTTTGGTTTATAAATATGTCTATAAACGGTTTATTTAGAAGGATCAATACGGTCTTTAATGGCCAATTGAGCCGCAGCCAACTTAGCAACTGGAACTCTAAAAGGCGAACAGGAAACATAGTCCATTCCGATTTGTCTACAAAAATCTATAGACTCGGGACTTCCACCATGTTCGCCACAAATGGATAGAACAATATCACTTTTAACGCCTCGAGCCCTAGATACACCCATTTTCAGCAACTCGCCAACTCCATCAATATCAAGAGTATGGAAAGGATCTTCTGGAAAAACACCCTGTTGAACATAGTCAGACATGAATCGACCCGCATCATCGCGGGATAAGCCATAAGTCATTTGGGTCAAATCATTAGTACCAAAACTCAAAAACGCAGAATTTAAGGCAATATCATCAGCTCTCAATGCAGCCCTGGGTGTCTCAACCATTATTCCAAGACGATAATCAAATTCTACTCCTGTTTCAGCCCGCACCATCGATGCCACTCCATCAATTCTCGCCCTCACCAATTCTACTTCACGTTTTGCTGACACAAGAGGGATCATTATTTCTGGAACAACAGGTATTCCGTTTTTACTTGCTTGAGCGGTCGCTTCAAAAATTGCTCTTGCCTGCATCTCATAAATTTCAGGAACTGTCACGCCTACACGAACCCCACGCATGCCAAGCATCGGATTATATTCAGCTAGCGTCTCTACCCTACTCATTACATTCGAAAGTGGCAAATCTAAAGCCTCGGCTAAATCATGCATACCCTCTCGATCACTTGGTAAAAACTCATGTAAAGGTAGATCAAATAATCTTATACAAACAGGTAGGCCTTTCATTAATGTAAATAGTTCAAAAAAATCTGACCTTTGCATGGGCAATAGCCTTTCCAGTACTGCCCTACGCTCATCCCTATTATGTGCAAAAATCATCTCTCGCATCAAAGTGAGGCGATCTGTCTCAAAAAACATGTGCTCTGTTCGGCAAAGACCAATACCATGCGCATTAAAATTCTGCGCTGTCTTTGCCTCGCTTGGAGTATCAGCATTCGCTCTTACTTTTATATCGCCAGCCTCTTCAGCCCACTCCAACATTAATTTAAGCGAGTCATCTAACGTGGCCTCAATCATTTTTGGTGTCCCATCTAAGACCTGTCCAAGTGTTCCATCTATTGTAATCAAATCACCCTCTTTAAAAGCTCGCCCATCGGAAATCAGAAAAGCTTTATTACTTGGATCAAAGTTGATTTCAGAAACACCAACGACGCAAGGAAGTCCAATTCCACGACCAATAACGGCAGCATGACTTGTCATCCCACCTCTTTCAGTCAAAACACCAGCTGCAGCGTGCATCCCACGAATATCTTCTGGACTTGTTTCACGACGGACTAAAATACACGCCTCCCCACGAGCAGCACATGCCTGCGCCTCTGACGCAGAAAAAACAATCATTCCAGTTGCAGCACCCGGGCTTGCTGCAACGCCTCTGGCAAGAATATCTCTTTCAGCATTTGGATCAATTTGCCGGTGTAATAACTCTCCAACAGCGCGTGGATCAACTCTAATAAGAGCTTCTTCCCTACTGATTATCTTGTCTTTCGCTAAACTTACTGCAATTGAAACTGCCGCTCTGGGTCTACGTACGACACGAATTCCATCTAAAATATGTAATTTACCATTCTCAATTGTAAATTCTATCTCCATTTCTTCACGTAATTTTTTACGCATCAGTTCTGCTTTTTTGATCAGATCTTTGAATATTACTGGCTCTTCAGTTTCTAGAGATGCCCCCCTGGTATCGCGAGTTAAAAATAATGTACCGCACTTGTCGGATAATGACTCGCGCCCCTGACTTTGTCTAAGATATCTCCCCGTTATTTGAGATTGCCCAGTATCACTATTAACCAATTGCAAAACACCTGATCCACTCTCACCATCACCAACCCCAAATGCCATTTTCTGGATAACCAACCCTAGGCCAGCGTCAGCAGGAGCTCCTTTTGCCTCTCTCAGAAGCCGAGCAGAAGTTCCTTCCCATGCCCGGGCCATCGATCGAAGAACTTCTGATAATTGATGTTCGATAGATTGCGGGAAACGCTCCTCCATTTCGTCTTTGTATGCTGCCAAGGCAGCGCTTACTGAATCTCTATTTGCACCTGTTATCTGATCAAAAACATCTGGATCCAAACGGGCAACACTTACAGAGTAGGCTTGTATGAACCTGAAATACAATTCAACGGCTGCTTTCTCACCAATATATTTTGATAAATGCAAACATCGCTCATCGTTCATGCCAATATTCAGCACAGCTCCAGGTCCACCCCAATCAATACTTTCAGATGAAGGACGAACACATAAAGTATCTTTCGCATCAAATTTCGACAGTATATCAATTAGGTCTGGCATTTTACCAGAAACTATTCCTTTGATTGCATCAAAAGAAAGAGCCACAGTTTTAGGTACTGGTAAATCTAATCTAATTAATCTTTGTAAACACTTTGCTCGACCACCATGAGTAGGCGTAGATATTTTAGCTGTTGGTGTAATCAAGTCATAGTTTTCATATTCTTGCTGCACTGCGGCACTCTCCTTGGCCTGAGACCGTAAATGCTTTTTTTTGTTCAAGCAAGAAAATTGAAAACTTTATCCCTCAACTTTAGTTAGATCAGCGACTGATAAACACAATTTGCAAATTCGAGACAACAAATTCAGCCTATTACGTCTAGTAATATCGACATCAGAATTAATCTGGACGGTTTCAAAGAAACTATCGATGGGTGTTCTTAGATTGGCCATCGAATTCATTGCTTCCACGAAGTTTTCTTTTTCTAGAGCACTTCTGATTTTTATTTCTTCATTATCAAGTGCATAAAATAAATTACGTTCAGCCTCTTCTTCTGCGTACTTCGGATCGGCTCCGTAAGAATACTCAACACCATCGTTCTGTTCAGCTTGGAGCAAAATTTTGTTAGCACGTTTAAAACCTTGTATTAGATTTGACCCGTCGCTTGTTTCAATAAAGTCCATTAAAGCAAATGATTTTTTCACTGAAAGCGCCAGATCATCGCCTTTGTCCAGTGATAAGCACGCATCGATTAAATCATGTCGTAGTGATTGATCACGAAGAAAAACTTTCATTCTCTGGTGAATAAAATATTTCAGATCTTCTATGTCTGCACCATCATTACCTAGTGCTAAAATATCTGACAAAGAAATTCGAATATCATTTTCAATTATTATTCGGATTAAACCTAAAGCACTTCGTCTCAAAGCAAATGGATCTTTAGAACCCGTTGGCTTTTCGTTTATTGCCCAAAAGCTAGTAAGAGTATCAATTTTATCGGCTAAAGCCACAACAATTGATGTTAGTGACTTGGGAACCTCATCACTGGGGCCCAATGGAGCGTAGTGTTCTTTACAGGCATTTGCTATGTTTTCCTCAAAACCCACCTCAATAGCGTAGTAAGTTCCCATTACTCCTTGTAATTCTGGAAATTCATATACCATCTCAGACGAAAGATCTGATTTGGATATAGAAGCAGCACTCTTTGCTAAATTAGGATCACAACCAATTTTTTTGGCAATTGTTCCAGATAGATTAGTAATGCGTTCAACACGCTCAAATTGGTTACCTAACTTATTATGAAAAGTAACCTGCTTTAATTTTTCTAGCCAAAGATCAAGACCGTTAGTATTAACAATTCGAAGATCATTATCCCAAAAAAATTTCGCATCAGCCAATCTAGCCGAAAGAACTTTTTGATTTCCAGCTAGAATTGTTGATCCATTATCAGATGTTTCACGATTAGCTACAGTTGCAAACTGAACCACTTTTTTATTCTTGGGGTTTAGAACTGAAAAAAACTTTTGGTGCTCTCTCATGGAGGTTTGTAAAACTTCCGGGGGTAAAGACAGAAATTGATCCTCCAGTTTACCCATTAAAACGACTGGCCATTCTATCAAGCCAACTACTTCATCCAATAAACTAGGATCATTGATTAGTTCCAGACCCTGAGCAAAAGCTTGATTTTCGATTTCCTGTAAGATTATCTCTGCTCTTTCTGAGGGATCTAATATAACAAATTCTTTTTTCAATTTAGAAGCATAATCTTCGAAAGAATTTACCGAAAAATCTCCATTTCCCATGAATCGATGACCAAAAGTCTTATCTCCTGAGGAAATACCTTCAATATCCATTTCGACGACCTTAGAACCATCATCATCATATAAAATACAGATTAAGGAATGCAGAGGTCGAACCCATTTTAATGAGCTTTCACCCCATCTCATTGATTTGGGCCAGGGAAAGTTTCGAACTATTTTATCTAAAACTGCAGAAATAATAACAGCTGCTTCTCGGCCTTCAGTTCTTATGCTTGCATAATAAAATTCACCTTTTTTTTCTTGGCGGACTTCCAGTTGACTTAATTCTAAACCAGTATTTGTTAAAAAACCTTGGATTGCTTTTTCTGGAGCATCTTTCCTAGGGCCCCTCTTTTCTTCAACGCGGCTAAGACTTGTGTTGGAAACATTTTGTAAAACTAAAGTTAAACGTCTCGGAGTAGAAAAATTAGCAGAACTTTCATAAGTTAAGCCTAATTCTGAAATACCATCGGTGAATAATTTCTCTAAATCTGATGAAGCTTTTCGCTGCATTCGAGCAGGTATTTCTTCGGATAATAACTCAATGAGCAAATCAGGCATTATTCAACCCTCTTAGGACAGTTCTGATCTTTAGCAGACCCATCATATAATTTTTCACCACAATCATTTAACTCATGCCAAGCATAACCCCGTCCGTCAGGATAAATCACGACATACCGGTCAATGCCATACTCAAAGTTCTTTCGGCCAAGAAATGCGGTCGCTGATCCAGTGGATAGATCTTTACCAATAAGTTTTGAGTTAAAACATTCGAACCAACTTGGTGCATTTCTTGGCATCGCGGCCTTTAGCTTTATATATTTTTCATTCAAAACATCAAAACTTTGTTTAATCTCAAAGCAAGCCCGAAATCTTATCGGCGAACTATCAGCATCAATTCCCTGGAAATTAACTACCTCTAATTTCTCCGGCTCTTTCGTGGATAGATTAACCAAAGATATACCCTTGGATTCCTCAAGATCAACTTTCGCATAGAAGCCGTATACTTGTAGATAATACATTGTTGCTCCAGCTAAAAAGGAAGTGAGCAGAATGGCGATAACCAAGAACTTTCCTGTCACTTAAAATTTCCCCCCAGCTGCGGTTGAAACAAAAGCATCGGCGCACTGTTTTGCCAACCCTCTAACTCGGCCAATATAGGCTTGTCGTTCCGTAACTGATATAACACCGCGAGCATCAAGAATATTGAAGATATGAGACGCTTTAATACACTGGTCATAAGCAGGATGAACCATAGTAATATTTTTCCCTGATTTGGGATCTAACTCATCTTGAGATAATATTTCTATACAACCCTGCTCAGCTTCATCAAATTGCCGGAAAAGAGTTTCGGTATTAGCAACATCAAAATTCCATCTGGAATATTCTTCCTCAGTTTGTTTAAAAATATCTCCGTATTTTAGCGGAATGCTAGCTTTGGGAGCATTAAATGGCATATCCATGACATAGTCGACACCTAGTATATACATAGCCAGTCTTTCTAAACCGTATGTCAATTCACCAGAAACCGGATTACAATCATAACCGCCAACTTGTTGAAAATATGTAAATTGGCTAACTTCCATACCATCACACCAAACTTCCCAACCTAAGCCCCAAGCTCCAAGCGTTGGACTCTCCCAATCATCTTCAACAAACCTTATATCATGTAGCTGAGTATCAATACCAATTGCGTCCAATGATCCTAAATATAAGTTTTGGAAATCAGGGGGACTTGGTTTCATTAGTACCTGAAATTGATAATAGTGCTGTAACCGGTTTGGATTTTCGCCATAACGACCATCGGTTGGTCTCCTAGAAGGCTGGACATAGGCTACCGACCAGGGTTTAGGGCCCAACGATCTTAGTGTCGTGGCGGGGTGAAACGTTCCTGCTCCAACTTCCATATCGTACGGCTGCATCAAAGCACATCCCTGTGACACCCAATAATTTTGGAGCCGCAGGATGATATCCTGAAAAGACTGAGGAGAGTTCGCAACCATCTGCGTTACCTCTAAATTAGTATAAAAACTTATTTGTTCTTAAGGAAAGCGTTCATTACCGTCAATCAGGCAAACTAAATTCATCTCTCCATTTACTAAATAAAACTATAAAACATGGCTAATTTCGCCAAAACTTCAATGTGAATAAAATATATACCGCCATTAATTCTAAGCGACCTATAAGCATACCAGCAATAAGCAACCATTTCGCGGTTTCGCTTAAAGACGAGAAGTTTCCGTCGGGACCTATAGTTTCTCCCAATCCTGGGCCAATATTAGCAAGAGCGGCCGCTGCACCTGATAAGGAAGTTATAAGATCTAAACCAGTCAGTGACAGAAGAACCGCCAATATACCAAGTGATGCAAAGAAAACGACAAAAAATGTAAGTACCGAATTCAAAATATCGTCACTAATCTGTCGCCCTTGATACCTAGGTATGAAAATACCATTCGGAGATTGTATTCTTTTTAACTGGCTCGATATAGATGCAAATACAATTTGATACCTAAAAATTTTAACAGAACAGGTAGTTGAACCTGCGCAACCACCAATAAGTCCCACAAAAAATAAAAGTGATACTAGAAATCCTCCCCACAACATATAATTAGTAGAAGCATATCCAGTGCCAGTCATAATGGAAGTTATGTTAAAAAGAGCTTTACGAAATACTAATTCAAAAGACAAGTTTAGCTGTAAACTTAGAACTAGCGTACTTAACACGACCAGAGAACAGATTAAAAAAATGAAAGTTTTAACCTGCGGATCTTTAAATACCGCCGTGCCTTGTCCATTGATTAACTGAACGTAGCGTACGAACGGTAATGCAGACAAAATCATAAATAAAATTGCAACATATTCAACTTGCCAGGAAAATACAGAAAAAGATCCATCATAATTAGAAAAACCACCAGTTGCTACAGTAGTGAACGAATGAACTACAGCATCAAAAAAACTCATTCCAGCCAATACATAAGCCAAACCACAAGCAACAGTTATTCCTACGTAAATTATTGATATTTGAAATGCTATTGTTGTGGCTCTGGGTAGAATTTTTCCAAGAGTGTCAAAACCTTCAGCTCGAAAGATTTGCATCCCACCAACTCGAAGTTCAGGGAGAAAAACCATTGCAACAACAATAATCCCTATTCCACCAAGCCATTGTAAAATACCTCTCCAAAGAAGTAGTCCTTTTGGCATTTTATCTAGTTCACTAAAAACAGTAGAACCCGTAGTGGTAATACCTGATACTGCCTCAAAAATAGCATCAACAAGATTAGCATTTGTATATCCAAGTACAAAAGGAATCGATGCAAAAATCGACAATACGACCCAAACTAGAGTGGTCAATAAGAAGGTTTTTTGAATATCCAGACCAACGTGAGTTCCATTTGATGATGCTAAAGCAAGAAAACCACCACTAATTATGGTTATGGCGGCTGAGATTGCAAAAACAGGCCAATGGCCATTATCTTCTCCTATGTCTGCTGCCAAAGGTGCGAACATAGTTAATCCAAGAAAGATTACTAGAATCCCAATCACGTATCCAACGGGCCGCATATCAATCATAGAAATACCGTTGATTGCAGTAAACGTGACTGTCAAGTCCTATTAGGATTATCCGCGATGCACTAGGGTAGCAAACTGATGAGGATCAATTGAAACGGTTTCGAAAGTTGAACCTTCAGTTAAAATTGATATCGCGTCATGACTATGTAAACTTTCCTGATGAGAAGCTATTATGCGAAAATCGCCAATGCGGTCATCACTTTTTAAAACCTTACAAAAAAGTCTGGCAGCATCTTCTACAAAGATAGGATTGGCAGCATTGAGCTCAGCAAAGGCTTGCTCATCTTCTCTCTTAACCATAACCTGCGTTTCGGTTGGTACGGCGGCCCGACAAGTTTCAATCAAATCCTCGAACCACAAGCGTTCAGACCCTTCTAAAACAGCCGAAATTCGCGCCACAGAGCGCTGTGAGTGTGGAGTAGCTAGTTGCCTTCTCGTTTTTCTCGCATGTTCACTTAATTCTAAAGAACACGGACATGTCGAACTATAAACGTAGTCTATGTGGACAACCTTAGTTCTGACACCATTCCGATCAATTAACTCCAGTGATAAATCATAATATTGATAGCCTACCAGACTAGATCGTAAACTATCAACTTGCATCGGAAATGAAAACTTCATGGAAATTCTAGCATCAAAACTTTCCAAATCTGTTTTATAGTCGTCTAGCGCTGCCTCTATGACAGAAAAGCTAAACTGCTCTTCTGAGTGTTTGTAAAAACTACGCATTATACGCGACATATTAATGCCTTTTTTGTCAGCGGCCAAACTAACTGATCCAGTTACCGAAGTTTCCAAAACTCTTTCGCCAGAACCGCGTAATCTATATCTTATAGGGAGCTTGAAATTAGAAATACCAACATTCTGGATGATCTGGTTGGCACCTTTGATTAAAGAGCTAGGACCATTCTGCAAATCAGGTAGTGACGCTTTGTACTCACCATCCAGTTTAAAATCATCTGAATACTTATCGGTGAGTTCGGGATAGTGCATCAATAAGCTTACAACCTCAGGGGATGTCAGATTCTTATCGGAGAGGTCTAATCTACCACCTTGATCTCTCCATTTTTTTAACACTGATAGCGCTTCGTCGACATCAGAATCAGATATTTCCGACTCTAATTTGCGGGTATGAATGTTCATTCCGGACCCCTTTTCAGTAACTGACCCTGATCAATTGTGTAAATTTCACTTTACTATATACGATTAATAATACGCAACAATTTAAGTTACAGATCAATTAAAGAGTATTTAAAACTGACGAAACGTCATTTATGAGAAAGTCAGTATCTTCCAATTCTCGACCAAGGACTTAGTTTTTATCATCATTATCGAAATCACCATATTTTGACAAAACTGGATATTGAGAGGCAAGAAATACTAATAATGCTACACTTAACCCAAAAGTTTTAAAATAAACCCAAACTTCAGTTGAAAATGTTCTCCAGACAAATTCATTTAAAGCCGCTAAAAAAAAGAAGAAGCCGGTAATTCTACGACTTATTATCATCCAGCCTTCGTTGTCCATTGGAAGCATGGTTCCCATCAATGACTGTAAGTAAGATTTCCCTCTAAATAAACCAACAAGAAGTATAGCACCAAATAGAAAATACACGAGTGTTGGTTTCATTTTAAAAAAGCGATCATCGTTAAAAAGAATAGTCATACCACCAAAGACAACTACTAATATCGCAGTAAAAAGCTGTATTTTTGAAATCTCACCAGTCAACTTCCAACTTAAAAAAGTTGTAAATAAAATTAATGGGATAAAAATTGTTGTTGCTAAAACAAAACCTTCATAATTCTGACCGTAAAAATTAAGACTTATTTCATAGCGATCAAACAAAATATAGGCTGCAAAGAAGACTATTACAGGTCCAAATTCTAAGGTAGATTTGATGCCTGAGTTTTTTTGATTTGACGACATTATTTATCCTCCAATTTCAACGATAACTGCCCCAAAGGCAATCAACGCCATTAATAATATCCTACGCGGGCCAACAGTTTCTTTTAAAAACAGCCAACCTATAACGGCAGCAAAAACTGTCGAAGTTTCCCTCAAAACTGCAGCCTCTCCGACTTTATCAAGCCGTGTCGCCAACATTATCGATCCAAAACTAAAAAAAGCTACAACTCCACCCACAACACCCCTAATCGCCAAAGGAAAAAATTTCGGTTTATCGATCAGATGAGTCCAACGGTAAATTGCATAAGGCGTAATTGATAAACTATCAAATAGAAAAAACCAAACAATGAAGGCCAAAGGATTAATAGCAACTCTTATACCGTAAGCATCAACAGTAGTATAAAGAGCAACAAAGCTTCCCGTACAAACAGCAAGAATTAAAGCTGTCGGCAAGGTTTCTCTCGATGTTTCCAGAAAAATCAAGTTATATAAAGCCAAGCCGAATATGCCCATCAAAAGTAGAAAGATACCTAGCCATTGTATTGACGAAAATGTTTCACCAAACAAAATATAAGCTCCGACGACAGTGAAAATCGGGCTCGTTCCTCGGACGACAGGATAGACCACGGTAAAAGACCCTTTCGAATATGCAAAGGCTTGAAGGAGCTTATACATGAAGTGTATTATAAAAATTATCAAAAAAATTGGCCAAAGCTCAGGCTCTGGTATTGGAACGACAAATATTGCCAACGGGAGCATTGCAAGACCAGAACTGGCATCAATAGCACCACGCGATAACCAGGGATCATGGCGCCCTTTTTGTAAAGCACCAAAAACAGCATGTAAAAAGGCTGCTAATATAGCAAGCCACAAAGCTGCATGGCTCCCAACACTAGTTCCCTCGATTTGATAAATCCAAGCTACAAACAATGAGGGGTCAAAATTCATAGCATTAATGTATTTTAACTCTCAGAGCCGGTAAGTGCCTGGGCAAATTCTGCTGGATCAAACGGCGCCAAATCATCTATTTGTTCTCCTACCCCAATAGCATGAATTGGCAAACCAAACTTATCAGCTAAAGCTACTAGAACACCCCCCTTCGCTGTTCCATCTAACTTTGTCATTATAAGGCCGCTTACTTCTGCTATTTCACGAAAAGTCTCGACCTGAGAAATTGCATTCTGACCGGTAGTTGCATCTAAAACTAAAATAGTATTTTGCGGCGCCTCTGGATCCTTTTTTTTCAAAACCCTTACAATTTTTGCTAGTTCTTCCATTAAATCTGTTCGATTTTGAAGCCGTCCGGCAGTATCAATCATAAGAAGGTCTGCTTTTTCTTGCTGAGCTTTTTCTAGGGCATCAAAGGCCAATGATGCCGGATCAGAACCTTCTGGAGCAACTAAAACAGGAACATTTGCTCGATCTCCCCAAATTTCAAGCTGCTCAACAGCAGCAGCTCTAAAAGTATCACCAGCAGCTATAACTACATTTTTACCGGCCTCTTTGAATTGACTGGCCAACTTTCCTATTGTTGTGGTTTTTCCCGAACCGTTAACACCAACTACGAGAACAACTTGTGGATGCTTAGGATAGATTGGCAATGGTTGCGCAACGTTCTCCATTATTTGCTCTATCTCGTCAGCCAATAATTTTTTTATTTCAGATGTCGATAATCGACTTCCAAGGTTTCCTTGAGCCATATTGGCTGCAACTCTCATAGCTGTATCTACTCCCATATCAGAAGCGATTAATAACTCCTCCAGTTGTTCGAGCATATCATCATCAAATTTGCGTTTAATGACTTTTACTTTTCTTCGACCTAGAATTTTCCCAACAAAAGTTTCTTTTTTTTCCTCAGGTTCGGTTACTTTTAAATCGGTAACTGCGTTTTTCTCAATTTGAGGATTACTTGGGATAGGGTCAATTTTGACAGTATCATCTGTAACAAGGTCACCAGTTTCTTTTTCCTCTTCAGGTCCGATAGATTCCGATGAAGTTGGAGCGTTTTGCTCCAACTGAGGCTGAATTAGAACAGATTCAATATCGGTTTTATCGTCTGTGGCAAAATCAATAGTTTCTTTTTGCGTTTTGAGGTCTTCCTCTAATTCAACTTCCTCCGCTTGACCTCCATCTTCTATAATTGCATCCAAGCCTTCATCTATTTTAGAAGAAGATTTGAACAAGCGCTCTTTGAGTTTTTTAAGAAATCCCATCAATTACACCATTTGAAATCTCTGATATCGACTAGTATTAAGTCAATATAAATTAACGATATAAGATAACTGCATTTATTTAAGCTTATCCAGTTACTTGTTTCGAGGGGTGGCCTAAATTTCATCATTGAAATATTTTATTGTTGATTTAATGGCATTTGGCGCTGCCTGACCTAATCCACAGATAGAAGCATCAACCATAGTTTGGCATACTTCTTTCAACAGTTCCGTATCCCACTCCTCATTTTCCATTAATTTTACGGCTTTTTCGCAACCAACCCTACATGGAGTGCACTGTCCACAGCTTTCGTCTTCAAAAAACTTCAACATGTTTAGAGCAGCGCCACGAGCACTATCTTTATCTGACAAAATAACCACTGCTGCCGATCCAATAAAAGTATCGTATGGTTGAAGTGTGTCAAAATCCATCGGCACATCATTAAGTTCAGCAGGTAATAGTCCAGAAGAAGGTCCACCTGGTTGATACGCTTTAAATATATGGCCTTCCTTCATCCCACCAGCAGCATCAATAATGTCTATAATTGTCGACCCAGCCGGAAGTAAAAATATACCAGGATTTTGAACCCGACCTGATACAGAGTAGGTCCGAAGGCCTTTTCTGCCATTTTTTTCCACGCTATTTAGTATTTCAGGACCTTCTCTGCAAATTCGGGCAATCCAGTGGAGCGTTTCAACATTGTGAACGAGCGTTGGCCTGCCAAACAACCCTACCTGAGCAACAAACGGAGGACGATGTCTTGGTAATCCCCTTTTGCCTTCAATGGATTCTATCATTGCACTTTCTTCACCACAAATATAGGCGCCAGCACCTCTGCGCAGCTCTATATAATTTGGCTCCACTATCCCGGATTGTTCCAATGCATTGATTTCTCTACGGAGTATTTCCAAAACTGCAGGATATTCATCACGCATGTAAATGTATGCTTTTTCCGCCTCTATGGCCCAGGCAGCTATAAGCATTCCCTCTAGAAACAAGTGCGGCGTTCTTTCCAGATAAAATCTATCTTTAAACGTTCCAGGCTCGCCTTCATCTCCATTAACTGCAATAAAACGTGAACCTTCGTTCATGCGAACAAACCCCCACTTTCTACCGGAAGGAAACCCGGCCCCACCGAGTCCCCTTAAGCCTGAGTCCAAGATTCTATTTTGAATGTCCTCCCAGTCACCTTCTAGTCTCAAGTCTAAAAGTGTTTGATAACCACCGTTACTAAAATAATCTTGAAACCCTTCATATTCCGGAATGCTACAATGAATATTCTGCTCAGATATCGCAGCTTTAACTTTTTTGGAAGATGCGAAGTCTATATGATTATGCCCTATTTCCAAAGTTGGTGCAGTATCACATCTGCCCATACAGGGAGCGCGTAACACTCGCACTTCGTTGGGATCTAAACCATTTTGAAGTTCTTCACGAAGCTTCTGAGCTCCAGCTAGTTCGCAAGATAGGGAGTCGCAGACCCTTATTGTCAACTTGGGAGGCGGCGTTTCATCCTCCTTAACAATATCAAAATGTGCATAAAAAGATGCCACCTCATAAACTTCTGCCATTGATAATTTTAATTCTTCAGCCAAAGCACAGAGATGCTGCGCAGATAAATAACCGTACTTGTCTTGAATAAGATGCAGAAACTCTATGAGAAGATCTTTTTGCCTGGGTCGGTTTGCTAAAAGAGATTTGACCTCGCTTAAAGCCTCATCTTCAAATTGGCGACCTTTAGGAGTACGGCGCCCCTTGCCTTTGGCCGATTTCCAAACACCTTTATTTTGGTCTAAAGCCATTTAATCACTCCCCAGATCTTTATATTAAGTTTTATAATCAAAGTGAACTTTTTTAATACTTAAAAAACGACCTTGAAACAATTACATACGATAGATCGCTGTCTTATTATTTAAAACAAATGCATTAGCTTTTGACTTTTTTAACTGGTAATTCACCATCCCGAAATTCAATAACTAAATCCGTCAAATGCACAGTTTCAGATTTATCTGTAATGACACTGTCCTTCGATCTAATTACTGCATACCCTCTTTCTAAAGTTTGACGATACCCGAGTGTTTCTCTCAATCGATCAATTGACTGTAGTTTTACTCCAAGATCTTTTACTCTGATGTCATAAGCTTTTTTTAAGCTTAATGATAAATCTTTAAGGTTTTTATGCTCCCGCTGTATATCACGTTTCAAAGACAAACTCTCAATTCTTGGAAAAAGTGAATTTAAAGTTTGTTTCCTTAAGTCAATAAAATGACGAAATAAATTTACTAGTTGCTTCGCCTGTAAATCGAATTTACCTCGCGAATTTTCCAACCGCATAAATAACGACACTGGCTTGATACCAGTACTTATTTCAAGCAGCCTACTTTTTTTCAATCTTACGGTAGAACTTAAAGAGGATGGCAACCTAGTACTTATGGAATCCAACCGTTGAGTTGGTCCTTCTAGTAATCCAAACACTCTAGGTAGTGATCTAGAAAAATCCAACAATCGTTGAGAGCGATTTGATAAAATCTGACTGACAGCTCTGCTGAGACGGGCTTCATTGTTGTCTAGTGCAGCCAATAATTCATGCCTGACAGGAACAGCTATTTCTGCCGCTGCCGAAGGAGTAGGAGCTCTAACATCAGCAACATAATCGAGAAGCGTTGTATCCGTTTCATGACCTATTGCTGATATCAAAGGAATTGTCGATTTAAATGCTGACCTTACCACCAGCTCTTCATTAAAACCCCAAAGATCTTCTATTGACCCTCCTCCTCGAGCCACGATTATTAAATCAGGCGCAATAAGTGGAAGTTTTTTAGCTAAAGAATTAAATCCCTCGATCGCTGCAGAAATTTCTTTGGCGCAATTCTCTCCTTGCACTGCAGCGGGCCATAAAACTACTTTTCTAGGAAAACGATCGGCCAAACGATGTAAAATATCTTTAATAACAGCACCAGATGGGGAAGTTACGACGCCTATAATTTCAGGCAAATAAGGCAACGGCATCTTATGTTCCGGATTAAAAATCCCTTCGGCTTGAAACTGTTTTTTTCTTTTCTCCAGCATGGCCATTAGAGCGCCAACACCAGCAGGTCTTAAATCATCAATAATTATTTGGTATTTAGATTGACCCCCAAAAGTAGTCACTCTTCCTCTGGCAATTACCTCCATCCCTTCTTCAGGT